>JAGASU010000039.1 GCA_017621635.1 Alphaproteobacteria bacterium
AAACTTTGTTGGTGTCGTTGAGCATTTTCTGTCCTTTCTGTTATGATGATTTTGGTATATAATCCTTTTTTTTAGAAAATGGAAGAGCAGATATAAAAAAAGGCTCTATTTGCATAGAGCCTTAAGGTTTATAAGGAGTTTATTTGTTAAAACCAAGGTCTTCTAACCAACCGCTGATTCCAAGCGTGCGGCTGCTGTATCCGACCCAGCTGTTTTCTGCGACATCGCAGCCGGTGCATTGTGCGGTTAAGTCTTTAACCGTGTTTTGTACACCGCCGCCACCGTGTGTGATAAACGGAATAACTTTTTTGCCTTTTAAGTCATAGGAGCTTAAAAATGTGCTGACGGCCGGTGCAATTGTTCCCCACCAGTTTGGTGAACCGATAAAGATAACATCATATTGAGCAATATCGGCAACTTTGTCTTTTAGCTCGGGGCGATAACCATCATTAATTTCCTTTTTGGCCTGTTCTGTTGTGGCACGATATTCTTCAGGATACGCCTTTACTGTTTCAATACGAAACAGAGTGCCGTTTGTTTTTTCAGCAATCGCTTCGGCAACTTCTTTGGTGTTACCGGACCAAGAATAATAAGCAACAAGAACTTTAGCGTTTTCGGGTATTGTCATTTCCTTTTTTTCTTCTGCATAAGCAGGGTTAATGAAAGCGGTCAGGGCTGCCAGTATGGCAGTAAAACTCAAAAATTTTTTCATATAATTTCTCCTATATCTGTTTAAGACGTTATTTAAGATAATTTTTAGAGGTACCTCTAAGTCAAGCTTTTTTTGAGGCGGGGGATAATTTTTTTGCAAAATATAATCCTAACTCGAATAATATATATGTTGGGCCGGTTAACATCAATTGACTGACGATATCCGGCGGGGTGAGTATGGCTGAAATTATTAAAATCAGGGTAAAAATGTAAGGGCGTTTGCTTTTGACGGCGTTGTAAGTGATGATGTTTGCTTTTATGAGAGCGTAGGTGATGAGGGGAAATTGAAACATTATTCCAAAGATGACGGATAATTGCAAAGAAAGGCTTATTATGTTTGATATGCCGAACAAGGCGTTGATTTCAGCAGTGGCGTAGCTCGCGCCGAATCGAATAATCAGCGGGAGGATAAAAAACAAGCAGAAGACGACGCCTATGATGAAGAGTGTGCTTGAGGAGATAACAACAGATTTGATAAAGCGGCGTTCGTGGTCATAAAGAGCCGGCAGGATAAAGTTCCAGAGTTGTTTGGCTATATAGGGGAAGCAGATAAGGAAGTCAAGAATTAGCGCTGTTTTTAATTGCAATATAAAAATTTCCATCGGAGAAAAGAAATTTAAGGTTACGGAGAGGCCTTTGGTGAGATATTTTATCAGGAAGTCTAAAAGTATCGGAGCCAGAAAAAGCGCTAATGGCAAGATTATACCGATTGCGATGAAACAACGAATGAGCGTGTGGCGCAATTCTTCAAGATGAGAGATCAAATCGGTATTGTTTTGTGTGTCAGGCATTATTTTTCTTGTTTGTTGTCTTCTTGAGCGGCAGCTTTTTCGATAGTTTCTTTTAGCTCGGTTGCTTCATTTTGCAGAGCTTGTTTGGCTTTTTTGTATTCATAAGAGGCTTTGCCCAAAGCGCGGGCGAGTTCGGGAATGCGTTTGCCGCCGAAAAGCACTAAGACAACGATTAATATTAAAATGAGTTCGCTTATTCCTATTGACATATTTGTTCTCCTTATTTGGGGGCGGTTTGTTGTGATTTCAGAGGGGTTACTTTTATGGCGGATACGGGGCAAACGGCTTGGCAGGCGCCGCAACCGATGCATATATCCGAGTTGATTTGCGGGAAATCGCCTTGTGGTTTTACAATTGCCGAACGCGGGCATTCACGAACGCATAAACCGCATTGAATACAAATATCGGTATTGACTTGGGCAAGGCCGATTTGAGTTTTGCGCTTTTCTTCAAGCGATAGGCGGCGAATTGCTCCGGAAGGGCAGATTTGAGAGCATTTATTGCAGTTGTAAGAGCAATAATTTTTGCCGTAATCAAGATGAACTGCCGGAAAGGTGTTATCGGCTTTTTTGATGATTTTCATCGGACAGTTTTCAACACATAAGTTACAGTTCAGGCATTTGTTGGCAAAGCGTTCAGGGGAGCCGGCACCGGGAGGCAGTAAAACGGTTTTGACTTTATGGGCAATATCCGAGCTTAATTTTATACCGGCTTTATATGCGGCGGCAAGGGTTGCAACAGCAGCCGTACCGATTAAAAAGCGGCGGCGAGAGGCTGAAAACTCAGGTGTTCGCGGTTTGAGTGCGGTTGATTTTCTGCTGTATATTATTCCGTGATTGTGGCAAAGAGAAAGACATTTGAAACATTTTATGCAGGTTTCGTTATTTATTGTTTTGTTTTTAAAATCAATACAGCCCGACGGGCATTTTTGCGCGCATAAACCGCAGGCGACACAAGAATCGGCGTTTATTTTTATTTTATATACCGAATAGCGGGAAATCAACCCCAAGAGTGTTCCTACGGGGCAGATATTGGTGCAGAAATACCGGCCTTTAAAAATGGTTAACAGGGCAATGAGTGTGATCAATACAATTCCGAAAGTTGTTTTGCTGAGGGCCGAGCCTGCAATTGTATAAGGGTCAATCAGACGTAAAATATAAACCGTGCCGCCCAAAAGCGTGCCGAAAGTTATGGCAGCGATAAAATATTTTCCGCTTCGACTTTTTTGCCAAGGTAATTTTTTGGGATGAAAAAGAAATAAGCAAAATTCTTGAAATAAGCCCAGCGGACAAAGGGTTGAACAATAAATGCGTCCGAAAAGAAGCGTTATTAGAAAAATCAGGCCAAGAAGTATACCGGCTGAGAGTGTAAAATCACTTATGGCGCGTTCAATAAGCGGAGCGATATTTATATCAAAAAGTCTGACAGGGTAAAAAAAGCCTAAAAATCCGGCAATGTATATTGCTGCAATCAAAAAGGCACAAAAGAGCCGTATTTTTTGAATTGTTTTGTTTTTCATCGGTTAATATCCCTGTTAAACCCTTTTTATTTTAGGCGTGTGAGATTTTTTATCAAGGTTTTTGGTGGGGTTGTGAACGATTGTCTTAAGAGTTTGAGTTTGCTCTATATCTAAAATTATTGACTTTTATTGTTTGTGCGATATGCTTCTTTAAAAAGGAGACTGAAAATGCGTTATACAATCGGACAAGTTGCGAAAAAGCTCGGGCTTACGGCTCATACTTTGCGTTATTATGATAAAGAAGGGCTGTTGCCTTTTGTTAAGAAGGGGTCTTCAGGAGCGCGGGTTTTTGAAGATGATGATTTGGACTGGCTGTTGATTTTAGAGTGTTTAAAAGCAACGGGTATGCACTTAAAAGATATAAAGAAGTATATGGATTTGTGTTTGGTCGGAGATTCTACGCTTCAGGAACGCATGAATATGTTTGTGCGACAGAAAAAGAGAATCGAAGAACAAATGCAACAATTAAATAAGTATATGGAAAAAATTGATTTTAAAATTGCTTACTATACTGAGGCCGTTAAAAATGGCAGTGCTGATATTTATAAAAAAAATAAATATTTAGCGCAAGAAAGAGAACGTATTTTCGGGCATAAATAACTTTTTTACAAGATACCTTTTATTGCTTTGAATATAGGAGTGGCCTGCGTAGAAATTGTTCCTGAATAGTTGGGGTGAGGTGAATCCGTCAGCAGGCTATAGAAATATGAAACACAGAACAGGCGAACGGCACAGGTTAGCCCCATTTTTTTATCTTTATTAGCACTTATCATCTCAAATAGGTTGTTTCTTTTAATGTTTTCTCTTTTACAGATGGTGTCAACAGCTTCCCATTCGGCATTTGCTAAACGCATGCTTGTCTTTTTATTGGAGATGAAGATTACTTTACTTGTCAGTTCTGCCATGATTTTTCCTTTGTTATATACTTTTGTATTACTTTTTATAGTATATATTATAAAATGCAATCTTTATTTTGCTGTTTTTATGATTTTTTTCTTTTTTTTATATATTTTTAAAAGAAAATAAGGAATTTTTTGTTGTTTTTGAGCAGAATGTTTTTGTTTGTTAGACTATTCCTTTTATGGCTTCAAAAATTGGATTTATGAAGTCGGTTGAGTCATTATCGGTTTTGGGTTTATTTGAAATTGAATTTTTGTAGTAAATGATTGAAAATAAACGGATAGATGAAGTTAATCCCAAGCGCTCGTCCCTGTTCATATCAATCAGTTCGAAAAGGGTTTTTCTTGAAATGTTTTCTCGCTTGCAAATAGTTTCGATGGCTTCCCATTCGGCCGGCGCCAGCCGCATACTGGTTTTGCGATTATAGATGGTTATTACCCGATTTGATAATGAAGTCATGACTTTCTCCTTGTTTTTATGTTATTCTATGATAATAATTATTTTAATGCAACTGTTATTTTATTTGTTTTATAGAAATTTTATATGGTTTTAAGTTCTTTTTGTTTTTATTTTTCTCTTTAGTTGGGGAAATTCGTTATATTTTTGCTAAAATTGATTTTCTTTGTGGAAAAATACTTTGATTTTATTTTAAAATGTTGTTATTGTTTTTTTTGTTATGAAACAGGAAAGTTTGAAAATGGATACATTTGAAATTTATTGCAAAACCACACAATGTTTTGATGAGATAGAGAAATTATGTTTTATGAGAGGTTTTGCCTTGGCAAAAAAGAAGTCCGGTGATGAAAATCTTATGGCTAAAGCTGTTATGAAATGCAGAGAATTGAGAAAAAAGGTGCAAGCGTTACGGTGTGAGAGTTCGCTTAAACGGAAGCAGTGTAAACTATTTTTGGGCGAAACGGACGGGCAGATGGTTGATCAGATGCTGCAACAACTTGATTTCAGTTTAAAAAAAGAGCGTGAAGATAAAGAATATTTTAATACCTTGTTTAAGGAAGCTTATCGTCCGGGTGTAAGATATCCTTATGAAAATGATTATCCGGAAGATGAACCCAGAGCCAAGTTTTTATTATGGGAGTCAGGGGTTAATCCGTATCGTGATTTGCAAAATATTAAGAAAAATAAAATTTCTGAGGTTTCTTTAGATTTATTTGAAATATGTGATTTGTTTTGCGATTTCAGGAGAATTTTAAGAGAGGACAATACTAACGAAGGTATGTCTGAAAAAATAAAAACAGTGTTTGCTGCTTATCGTATTTCATTAGATTAAGTTTTTTATGTCGTCTGCTATTTGTTTGGCAATATTAAGCGGTTTTGCGGAGATATTTTCAGGCGGGGTTTCAGAGAGTTCTTCGGCGTATTTTTGCTTGTAGAGTGTTTGGACGAAACGTAAGTGTTTTTTTGTGAGCCAGTCTGTTCCGGTAAATATTTGTAAAGGTTTGTTTGCGGCGGTTGCTTCACAGCACATAGAAACAGAGTCTCCGGTGACAATAATATTATCAGCGCAAGCCAGAAAACCGAGATAGGGGTTATCGCCTTCATCTCCCCATAAATAAGTATAGGCGGGAATAGTATTAAGGCGGGATATGATTTTGTCTTCGGCTGCTTTTCCCGTGCGCCGAGAAGTCGTGATTAGCAGAGAGCCGCCTTGGGTTTGTTTTAGGGCAAGGACTTTATCGGCTAAAAGTTCGGCATTTTTTAATGAAAACGGGTGTTTTTTTATTGCTCCGCCGATGATAAGGGCTGTTAACGGGCGGGGGAGATGAGCAAATTTGTCTTGCCAGTTTTGTTTGGCAGCGGATAGTTTTTCCGGTGTGACGAAGTGCGGCGAGCCGGTTGTATATTTGATATTCGGGGCTGAAAATTTGTTACGGTCGTGTTCGGGAACATAAACAGCGGAAAATTCTTTTATGCCGCTTTTGCCGATATGTAGGAGCTGAATTAATTTTGTGGCGGGATTTTGCTTTTTTATAAAACGGGCAACGGGTGCCGTGCGACGCGAGGAGGATAAAACAAAATCAGGAAAAGGCGCATGGAATAAGGTTTTCGAATCGTTTGTTAAACCGATGAGGGTGTTAGCGCGAATAAAGTTTGGCAAGGCGGCCAGCTTTGTGTATTTGATTTCTTTGGTTATAATTTCAAATAAGTTTTTATCAAGCTGATTGGCTACTCCCAAAGCCTGACTACGGCTGCCGTTGCGATTATCTAACAATATCCAGATAGTTTTTTTCATAAATTCAGGTCTTTTGGTTAAATTAGTGTCTTTTTTTAGGCTTTTATTAAGTTATATATGATATTTGAGAATATATGCAAGTAGAATTTTGCTTAAAAGGGTTTTTATGATGTTAAAATATTTTGTTTTTTTCTTGTGCTTTTGTAATGCTTCTTTGGCATTTGCACAAGCGGCGAACTTGACTGACGCCAAATATTTGGCGGTTTTGAAGGTTGTGACTGACCATAAAATGGAAGATGCGGAAATTAAACCGGATTTAGAAAAATTAAGAGAACATCAGCGCTTTAAGAAAGAACTTCAAAAAATGGTCGGAAAATTAAATAATTCCAGACCCAGCGAAGCTACTAACCGAAAGATTATGCGGATTTTGCAGAAGGCCGGAAAAGATGTATATAATGAGTTAAAGTAAGGAGATTAATGATGAAAAAGTTATTTGTATTGGCTGCTGTTTTGTTGTTTAGTGCTTGTTCGACTAAATATATTTTGATGGATGAAGATGATAATCCGGTCAGAGAAGGGCATTATACTTCCGAAGAAGAAGCCAGATCCGGAATGGAAAGCAATTTGAGCCAAGCGAATGAATATATTAATAGTGTCAGTGAAATTTCTTCTAACGATGTTTTTGTGGTAGGAGAGGGAGCTGATTTTGTAACGTACCAGTATAAAAATGTGCGTGTTGATGAAATTTCTCCGTTGGCTTCGATGTATTGTGCGGATATGACATACGGCAGTTCGCCTTATTTAAGAGAAGTCAGCTTGTATCATAACGGTTTTATGCGGGCAACGTTTGATTGTGTCAATCTTGCAATCTGAGAGTTTATTCCCTATATTAATTTAGAAAGGCATGAGGGAATAAAAATGACTAAAGATTTATATGATGTTTTAGGTGTCAGCAAGTCGGCAACGGCGACAGAGATAAAGTCTCAATATCGAAAGTTGGCGAGAAAATACCATCCGGATTTAAATAAAGATAATAAAGAAGCGGCGGAACGTTTTAAAGAAGTTTCGGCGGCTTATGATATTTTAGGCGATAAAGAAAAGCGACAAAAATATGATAATAAAGAAATAGATGCCGAGGGCAAGCCGACCGGCTTTGGAGCGGGTGGCTTTAATGCCGGCGGTGGTTTCGGCGGGTTTGGAAACGGAGGCTATCAAAGCTATTCTACGCAAGGTTTTGATGGAGCCGGATTTGATTTTTCTTCATTGTTCGGGGAGGATATTTTCAGCCGTTTCAGCAATAACGGCGGAAGCGGTTTTTCTCAGGCACGCAGGCAGAAAGGGCAAGATGCGGCTTATTCTCTGGATGTTGATTTTTTGGATGCGGCATTAGGTGTTGAAAAAAGCCTTATGATGAATGGCAAACAATTAAATGTTAAAATTCCGGCAGGAACGACGTCCGGTCAAGTTTTGCGTTTAAAAGGGCAAGGTTTTGCCGGAACGAACGGCGGTGAAAATGGTGATGCCCTTATTACGATAAATGTTCGTCCTCATGCTTATTTTAAGACGGAGGGGAAAAATGTTGTGATTGATTTGCCGATTTCGATGAAAGAGGCCGTACTCGGTGCAAAAGTGATTGTACCGACGATTAGCGGAAAAGTTAATTTAAAAATTCCGGCTTATTCATCAAGCGGGGAGAAGCTTCGGCTTAAAGGTAAGGGAATTAAAACAAAAGAGGGGGCCGGAGACGAAATTGTTAATTTGGTTATTATGGCACCGCAAAAGAAAAATGAAGAACTGGAAAATGTTTTAAAAAATTCAGTTGAGGAACAAATGAGGTCTTTTTAATGAACTTTGAGTTACTTGAAAAATTTGAATGGTATAATGATCCGGAGAATGTGCGGTTTGAACAAGACGGCGGAATGATTATTTTTGCCAAAGAGGGTGGTGATTTTTGGCAGAGCGTACACCGCGGGTTTAAAAAAGATGACGGGCATTTCTTCTTTTGTAGGGAGAACGGAGATTTTAGCCTGACCTTGAAATGGAACTTCGAGCGATTAGAAAAGTTTTCGCAATGCGGGATTATGCTTAGAATCGATGAAAGAAATTGGTTTAAAGCGTCTTTGATGAATGAAAATGCTGATGAGAGTGTGTTGGCTTCCTCTCTGAGTATTGGCGGACATTCCGATTGGAGTGGTTTTTCATTAAATAAACCGGTTGAAGAAATTTGGTTTAAGTTGAGCAGAGTTGGTGATGATTATGTGTTTTTCTATTCGCTTGACGGGATTAAGTTTGTCAAGCAACGAATGTTTTATTTGAAAAGCTATGAGGAAGTGAAGGCCGGAGCGTATATTTCCAGCCCGAATCAAGGTGACTTTTGTGCCGAGTTATCTCATTTGAAACTTGACGTTTAGGCGAATCGTGTTGTTAAAAAAGTGTAAACTTTATTTGAAATAAATTCAAAAATATCCTCTTGACATTTTTTTAAATTTAGTGTTTTTATAGTTCTGTAATAACATACATTTTAGTATGTATCTATAATTCAGGAGGCTTGATGGCTAGAAAATGTAAAGAAGATGCTGAAAAAACAAGACTGGCGGTTTTAGAATCCGCGTTGGATGTTTTTTCGGATAAAGGATATGCTAAAGCTACTTTTGATGAAATTGCCGCGCGAGCGGGGTTCACAAAAGGGGCGGTTTATTGGTATTTCAGAAATAAAGCGGATTTGGTTGCGGCGTTGATTCTTGAGTACGTTGGTGCAAAACGTCAAGAGGTTATGAAATTGTTACCTGAGGGAAATACGTTTGATGATTTATTAGATTATTTTATTATATGGGCAGATGCTGGAGCGAAAGATTTGCGTTTTTCGAGATTTCAGCGTTTTGTTATGTGTCAAATGGAGTGGTCTGAAGCCGTTTTGAGCAGGGTTGAAAAGACATTAGCGACGACAAAGGACTGGCATTTAGAGAAAGTTAATCAAGTTTTGACAGAATCAAGCAAGCGCGGCGAGTTGAAAGAAGGTATTAATATTGATGTAGTTCAACATGTTATCATATCCACATATATGGGGATTGTTTTTTCTTCTATCAGCAAGCGAGTGCCTTATGATTTGGTAGAAATGGTCAGAACAGGTTTAACATTATTATTTGAAGGGCTTAAAAAGTAGAGAGGATTGTAATGAAAAAGAAAGTATCAGTTGATGTCATTAAAAATTTGAAATTAGAAAAAGGGGCTTTTATGAATAAGAAATATTTATTCTTCGGGGCGGCTATTTTGCTGGCTGCTGTTGCAGGGTGCCATTTTTACGGTCAGAAGAATGCGCAGGGCGGAATGCCGGCGATTAATGTGACTTCAGCAGTTGCGGAAGAAATTGAGATTAATAATCCGAAAACATATGTTGCGTTGGTTGAGGCGATTAACAGCGTTGATGTTGTTGCCAAGGTTAGCGGCAGTTTGGACAAGGTTAATTTTAAGGAAGGCGGGTATGTTACAAAAGACGAGCCTTTGTTTGTGATTGATAAAGACCGTTATCAGGCAAATTATAATCTGGCGGCGGCACAACTTGAAAGCGCAAAGGCTAATCTGACAAAAACTGAACGTGATTTTAAAAGACAAAAGCAGTTGAGTGCAAAAAATATTGCTTCAAAAGCAACGTTTGACAGTGCAGAAAGTGCATATTTACAAGCTAAAGCTGCTGTTGCTCAGGCGGAGGCTCAGCTTGAGTTGGCCAAGATTGATTTAGATAATACCGAGGTTAAGGCATATATTGACGGTTTTATCGGCAAAACAAAAGTAACGGTCGGAAACTATGTTAACGCTTCGGCTGAGCCGTTGGCGCGTGTGGTTCAGGTTAATCCGATAAGAATCGCTTTTTCATTAACTGATAAAGAATTTTTGGAAATGAAAGCAGCCGGTGAGCGTGATTTAAATGACTTTGTTGTTAATATTGAATTGGCAAGCGGAGAGATTTTCAGTGAAAAACTGGATAAGGTTTTTGCCAACAATGAAATTAACATGGGAACAGCGACAGTTGCCGTTTATGCGGATATTAACAATGACAAAGGGTTATTAAAACCGGGGGCTTATGTTAAAATGTTTATTACCTCGGCTCAACCTAAAAAGGGGATTGTTGTTCCGGAGGTTTCTATTATACAAAATGAAGAGAACTCGCAGGTTTATGTTATTACAGCCGATAATACCGTGGCTCTTCGTAATGTAAAGCTGGGTGATACATATGATGGCAAGCAGGTTATTGAGAGTGGTTTAAAAGCCGGTGAAAAGGTTGTTGTCGGCGGACAGCAAAACCGAATGATGCGTCCGGGTGCCGCTGTTAAAGAAGTTGAAGCGAAATAGTTTGTAAGGGAGCGTAACTATGTTTTCGAAGTTTTTTATTGAAAGGCCGCGTTTTGCGGTGGTTATTGCTATTGTGATGAGCTTGGCAGGTGTGATTGCTTTGTTTACGTTACCGATTGCGATGTATCCTGAAATTACGCCGCCGACGGTGAGTGTGACAGCAGATTATACCGGTGCAAGTGCCGAGACCGTGGCTAATACGGTGGCTATTCCGATTGAGAAGGAAATTAACGGCGTTGATAATATGATGTATATGAACTCGTCTTCGTACAACTCGGGACGCTATCAGCTGGACATCAGTTTTGAAATCGGTACCGACCCTGATTTGGCGCAAGTTAAAGTGCAGAACCGTGTTCAGAAAGCGATTAACAGTTTGCCGGATGAGGTGCAGGCGCGCGGTGTGAACGTTGCCCGCCGTTCTTCCGAAATCTTAGGGTTCTTGCAGGCAATTTCTCCGAACGGAACGCATGACAGAAACTTTTTGAATAACTATGTAACCAATAACATTAAAAATAACCTCGGACGTCAATATGGCGTTGGTGATGCGAATGTTATGGGTTCGGATTTGAGTATGCGTGTTTGGTTAGACGCGGATAAAATGGCGGCTCTTAACTTGCCGATCAGCGCTGTTCGGGCGGCGATTACCAGCCAGAACTATCAGCCGTCGCTGGGTTCTGTCGGTGGTGAACCGAATGACGGAACAAGCAAAATGGTCTTTTCTTTGGAGACAAAGGGGCGTTTGAACGAAGCGAGCGATTTTGAAAATATTATCGTTCGTACCGAAGCCGAGGGCGGTTTGGTACGTTTGAAAGATATTGCAACGGTTGAAATCGGGTCAGAAAATTATTTGATTACTTCCGATGTAGACGGACAACCGAATGTGGCGATTATGCTTAACAAGCTTTCGGGTGCGAACGCGCTTAAGGCAATGGAAGCGGTTAAGGCCGAGCTTGCCCGTCTGTCAAAATATTATCCGGAAGATTTTGAAGTTAGAATCTTTTTTGATGCAACGGAGTTTATTCGTGTTTCCATTGAAGAAGTTGTCTTTACTTTGATATTGACGTTCTTTTTAGTGGTTGTGGTTTGCTATGTCTTTTTACAGGACTGGCGGGCAACACTTATTCCGTCAATTGCTATTCCGGTATCAATTTTGGCAACGTTTGCCGTAATGTTAGCGTTAGGGTATAACTTGAATATTTTAACGTTGTTCGGCTTGATTTTGGCGATTGGTCTGGTGGTCGATGACGCAATTGTGGTTGTGGAACGCGTGCTTTATTTAATGCAGACTGAGAACCTGACCCCGAAAGAGGCTTCTATTAAAGCGATGGAACAGGTGTCCTCGGCGGTTGTGGCGACAACGTTGGTGTTACTCGCGATTTTTGTGCCGATTGCTTTTATGGGCGGAGTGACCGGCCGTATTTATCAGCAGTTTGCGATTGCTATTTCATTTGCCGTATTGTTTTCCGGTGTAAATGCTTTGACTTTGAGTCCGGCGTTGAGCGCAACGTTACTCAGGCCGATTAAACCGAGAACATCAGGTTTCTTGTATCGTTTTGAGCAAATGATCAACGCTTCAAAAAACAGATATGTTAAAACCGTGGCGTGGCTTGGGCGCAAGATGGCCATTATTGTTTTGATTTTGGCTATATTGGCGGGGTTAAACTTATTTTCCGTTATGAATATCAAATCATCGTTTTTGCCGGATGAAGACCAAGGTGTGATTATGGCAAATATTCAATTGCCGGAAGGGGCTTCCGGAAAACGGACGCTTGATGTGATTGATAAGACGCGTGGGATTATGAAAACCGAAAATAAAATAAAATCGGTGATGAATTTACGCGGGTTTAGTATTCTTGCAGGACAAGGTGAAAACGTCGGCTTTAACGTTATTTCTTTGGAGCCGTGGGCTGATCGTAAAGATATTATTGATTATTCAACAAATATCAGAAATCGTTTACAAGCTGCGGTTAGCGGTATTCCGGAAGCAAATATTATGCTGTTTGAAATGCCGGCTATTCCGGGGTTGGGAAATAACAACAGTATGGATTTGCGTTTACAATCCATTGAAAGTACGGATATGACCGAGCTTGAGAAAAACTTAAATCAGTTTTTGATGAAGCTTAACCAGTTACCGGAAGTGGCGATGGCTTATTCAACATTTACGTCTAAGACGCCGCACGCTTATTTGGATATTAACCGTGAAAAAGCTGAGTTAATGGATGTGTCAATCGGGAATATTTATTCCACCTTGCAAACCTATCTCGGGTCTATGTATGTAAACGATGTAAACATCGGAACACAGGCCAACAAAGTTATGGTGATGGCGGACTGGAAGTATCGTAAGAACTTGGAGAGCATTAAAAATCTTTATGTTCAGAGCAATACAGGCAATATGGTGCCGTTGGGTAGTCTTATTGAAATCAGACGTGTGACGTTGCCGCGTGCGGTAGACCGCTATAACCAGTATCCGGCGGCAACGATTAACATTACGGCTGCGGAAAACTCCAGTTCCGGTGCGGCGATGGAAGCGGTGGAAAAACTGGCTGATGAAGTGCTTTCCAATAAGTATGCTTATGAGTGGTCCGGTATGAGCTTACAGGAAAAGCGGAATCAGGGACAAATCGGCTTTTTGGTTGCATTAGCTATCTTGTTTGCATATCTGTTCTTGGTAGCGCAATATGAGAGCTGGTCAATTCCTATATCAGTTATCCTTTCAGTGCTGACGGCAATGTTGGGCGCGTTTATCGGAATGTTTGTGACCGGATTACCTTTGAGTATTTATGCGCAGTTAGGTTTGGTCTTGCTTGTCGGTTTGGCGGCGAAAAACGCAATTTTGATTGTGGAATTTGCTAAAGAAGAACATGAAAAGGGGACATCGTTGGTTGAGTCGGCCGTTGTCGGGACGAAAGAGAGATTCAGAGCGGTGTTGATGACAGCATTGACCTTTATTTTGGGTGTGGCGCCGATGGTTTGGGCAACGGGGGCATGCTCGGGATCGCGTGTTGCCGTTGGTGTACCGGTTTTTGCCGGAATGCTTGTCGGAACATTGTTTGGATTGATTGTGATTCCTCTTTTGTATATTATGGTTCAGACCATAGTTGAACGAAAAAAGAAAAAGCAATAATTCTTTTGCAATGAATTGAAACGGCTGCTGTTTTGGCGGCCGTTTTTTGTATTCTGAAAATTATCGGGCTGATAAGTGAAAACTCTTGGGATTATATATTTTGTGTAAAATAAAGGGGGATTTTATTTTATAATTTAACCAACGTTAAGTGCGAAAACTTTTTTAATTTAAGCTATTTTGGGCTAATATCTTGGTGTTTATAAATAATTTTTAAAATATGGTTATTAAGGGTTGACATTTCATCATAATATTTAGTATAAGAATCTAACGTTCTTTAAATGATTATACTTAATAGTCGGGATTTGAGGTAGAATGCTTGCAGGACGAAGAAATAAAATACTTTGGAAGATTATGGAAACAAGAAATTCTTTGTTTTGCGTTTTGTTTGTCGGGAGAGGGAAATGCCTGAAATTTCAGTAATCATGCCGGTTTATAATACGAATGAGGACTATTTTCGGGAGGCTATAGAGAGTGTTTTAGGGCAGTCTTTCAGGGATTTCGAGTTTATTATTGTTGATGATTGTTCAAAAAAGTATATTGAAGATATTGTTCTTTCTTATTCTGATGAGCGGATTTGTTATTATCGACTGGCTGAGAATAGCGGTGCGGCGGCGGCGAGAAATTTTGCGCTTTCTAAAGCTTCGGGAAAATATGTGGCGTTTATGGACTCGGATGATGTTTCTTTGCCTGAACGGCTTGAAAAACAATATGCTTTTTTTAGAACACATCCTGAAATCGGTTGTTTGGGGACGAAAGTTGAAATCTTTGGCGGTCAAAAGGAAAATATGTTTTTTCCGAAACCAGTCAAGCACCAAGAGATTGAAGAATATTTGTTGTTCTTTGGATGTGTGTTTTGCCAGTCAAGTGTTATGGTGCGCAAGGAAATTTTGGATAAAAATAACATTGTTTATAAAACAGAATATGTTCCGGCGGAAGATTACGGGTTATGGCTTGACTTAATCGGCAAAACGAAGTTTGAAGTTTTGCCTGAAATTTTAGTTAAATACAGATTTTATGCGGAAAATATATCTAATGTTCAAAATAAAAAACAAAGAGAAAAGTGTCTGGCGGCGCAGATTTCAGCACTAGAGAAATATTGCGGGGTTTGTTTTGGCGATAAAGAGATTTTGGCTTCGTTTTTTCGCGGTGATAGTTTGGCTGAAGGTGATGATTTAAGGCTTTATCCAGTTTTGCGCGATATGATTGAGGCTTTGGATAAAAAAGGTGTTTTAAGAGAATCGGTTTGCCGGCTTTTAAGAAAAAGATTTAAGAAATTTTATTACCACACACGCAGTCTTTCAGGACAATGGGGGCTTTTACGCTCGCCGTTAAACGGTTTGCTTCGGGTTTCCTTGGCTTGGCGTGTTTTTTGTTTAATTACAAGAGGAGTTTTTTGATATGAAAACGATATTAGTGACCGGAGGGACTGGTTTTTTAGGCTCTAATCTTTGTATTCGTTTGATTAGTGAGGGTAACAGGGTTGTTTGCGTTGATAATAATTACACGGGGCGGATGAGTAACGTGGAGAGCATTCTTCATCATCCGAATTTTCGTTTTATCGAGCATGATATTTGCAAGCCTTTAGATGTTAATGATGAGAAGATTGACCAGATTTATAATATGGCTTGTCCGGCCAGCCCTCCGGCATATCAGGGAAGTTACTCGATTAAAACGACGAAAACCTGTGTGTTTGGCGCGATTAATATGTTAGAGCTGGCTAAAAAACACGGGGCAACTATTTTGCAAACTTCGACTTCGGAAGTTTATGGTGAGCCTTTGGTGCATCCGCAGGTGGAGAGTTATCGCGGTAATGTTAATCCGAACGGCATAAGAGCTTGCTATGATGAAGGAAAAAGGTGTGCCGAGAGTTTGTTTTTTGATTATTGGCGTCATGAAGGGGTTGATATTAAGGTGGTGAGAATTTTTAACACCTACGGACCGAATATGGATCCGAATGACGGGCGTGTGGTTTCAAACTTTATTTGCCAAGCGCTTTCCGGTCAAGACATCACCATTTATGGCGACGGACACCAGACGAGGTCTTTTTGCTATGTGGACGATTTGATTGAAGTGATTATCCGGATGATGAACTCGGAGAAAGGCTTTACGGGACCGGTTAATATCGGCAATCCTGGGGAATTTGCCATTAAAGAGTTGGCGGAGATGGTGGTTGAGAAAATCGGCGGGAAATCTAAAGTAGTTTATAAGGATTTGCCGGCAGATGATCCGACACAGCGCAGGCCGGATATTACGCTTGCCAAAGCAAAGCTTGGGTGGGAACCTAAAATCAAGCTTGACAAGGGGTTAGAGCGAACAATAGAATATTTTAAAACACAAATTAATCTTTTTAAGAAGGCGATATAAAATGAAAGTAGGAATTATCGGGACGGGATATGTTGGTTTGCCGACGGGTGTCGGGTTGGCTGAACTGGGCAATGATGTTATTTGCATTGACAGAGAGCCTAAGAAGATTGAGGCACTTAAAGCGGGCAAGATTACGTTGTATGAAGACGGATTGGAAGAACTGTTTAATAAGAACGTTAAAGCCGGACGAATTAAATTTACTACCTCGATGAAAGAGGGTGTTGAAGATGCGGATTTAGTGATTATCGCAGTTGGCACACCGCCACATCCGGTGACGAAAGAGGCGGATATGAAATATATTCATGCAGCGGCAACCGAACTGGCGGAATATTTGAGAGGCTATACAGTTATTGCGACCAAATCGACGGTTCCGGTGGGGACGGGCGATGATATTGAAGCTTTGATTGCCAAGAAGAACCCGTTTGCCAACTTTGATGTTGTTTCATTGCCGGAGTTTTTACGCGAGGGCTTTGCCGTGCATGATTTCTTCCATCCTGACCGTGTGGTTGTGGGGGCAAATACCGAAAAAGCGCGCAATGTGATTAAAGAACTTTATAAGCCGTTTGAGGGCAAGACAAATATGTTATTTGTGAAACGGCGCTCAAGTGAAACGATTAAATATGCATCAAATGCGTTTTTAGCTATAAAAATCCATTATATTAACGAGATGGCTAATTTTTGTGAAAAGACGGGTGCGGACATTACCGAAGTTGCCAAAGGGATGGGGCTGGACAGCCGAATCGGCAATCGGTTTTTGAATCCGGGGCCGGGGTATGGTGGCAGTTGTTTTCCGAAAGACACAATGGCTATGGCTTATATGGCGCGGCAGAATGATGTTGAGATGACGTTAATTAAGGCGGCGATTGACGGTAATGTGAAGCGCAAAAAAGAAATGGCAGAGCGGATTTTGGAAATGGTTAAAGGGATTGAAAAGCCGAGAATCGCTGTTTTGGGGCTGGCTTTCAAAGACGGGACTGATGATTGCAGAGAGAGTCCGGCAATGGAGATTTTGGGCAATTTGCTTGAACATAAAGTTCAGGTGACGGCATACGACCCGAAGGCGATGGGGACAGCCTGCCAACTTTTGGGTGATAAAATTTGTTATGCCGATGATATGTATCAGGCGCTTGAAGGTGCTGATGTGCTGGCAATTTTGACCGAATGGGGCGAGTTCAAAACGCTTGATTTGGCGAAAGCCGGCTCTTTAATGCGACATAAAAATATCGTCGACTGCCGCAATCTCCTTGATGTTAACGACGCTTTGAGAAACGGCTTTGATTATCAGGGAATCGGGAAAAAGGCGGTGAAGGCCGATGTTGATTTGAGAAAGGCTGTGTAATGATTAATCCTAATCCTATAATTTCTGTTATTGTTCCTGTTTATAATGCAGAAAAATATTTATGCCAGTGCTTAGATAGCATAATTAATCAGACGTTTGAGGCAATAGAGATTCTTTGTGTTGATGATGGCTCAACAGATTCGTCGTTGGCTATTTTGAATAGATATGCTTCTAAAGATGATCGTATAAAAGTTTTTTCTCAGAAAAATTCAGGTCCTGCTAAGGCTAGAAATGTTGGATTAGAAAATTCTTGCGGTGACTACATTATGTTTTGTGATGCCGATGATACGTATGAGCCTAATATGTGTGAAGAAATGTATCGGACTATTAATGACAAAAATGTTGATGTTGTTATGTGTAATATTTCTGCTTTTGATAAAAATATTCGTTTTTGTAATTCGGGATATTATTTTCCTTTTAAAGAGGGGACATATCAGGTTACAGATTTAATTAAAGAAAAAACAAATGTGTATTTGTGGAATAAGATTTTTAGAAGATCTTTAATCGACATGTTTAGAATGAAATTTCCTGATGGTCATAAATCAGATGATAACGCTTTTATTTATCAATATTTAATGGCTTCTAAATCTATTTATTTTCTGGATGTAAAATGTTATAATCATTATGAGTGTGAGAACTCTATAATGGATTTGTATCGTTCGGATGGAATTAAAATTGAAGATGTTTATGATAAAGTAGATATTATGCTCTTTGTGTATCGTTTTTTGCAAAAAAATAATTTAGTGTCTTTAAATAAAATATGTTTTTCAAATTTGTTTTATAATGAATTGTTTTATGCTTGGCAAAATCTTCCAAATCGGTGGATTTCTTTGTTTTTAAAGAGAGTTGCAACAGTGATAGATACAATTGGAGTGGAGAATTTTGAATATGAAGATATTGAAAAAAGATTGTTAATTGATAAATTAAAAGAAGAAGCGTTTTTTTCTGTTCAATATTTTTTAGATTTGAAGATTTTACAGGCAGGTAAAGTTCGGAGAAAATTTGTTGGCGAGGGTTTTCCTGAGCCTGCTTTTTCTGAAAAGGTTGTACCTGTCGTATTTAATTGTGATAGTAATTTTGTTAAGTATTTTTCTGTAGCATTGCAGTCTTTAGTGGAAAATATAACATCTGAATTTAACTATGATATAGTTATTTTAAACAATGATATTTCGGAACAACAGCAGGATACGATAATTAAATATTATGAATATAAAAAAAATGTTTCAATTCGTTTTTATAATATGAATATACTTACCAAAAGTTTTAATATTGATAAACTTAAAACTGTTAATCATGTTAAATTAGCAGCTTATTATCGTTTGTTTATTCCGACGATTTTTCAACATTATAATAAGGTTGTTTATTTAGATTCTGATATTATTTTAAAAAATGATATTTCTCAATTATTTAAAACTAATATTGATGATGTTGCCTGTGCAGCAGTGAAGGATGTTTTTGTTTCTAATGTGACGGCTGAAAATGAGCTTTATTTTAAAGGTTTTTATGAATATAGTAAGACTGTTTTAGGTATTACAGATTTGAAGAAGTATTTTAATTCGGGAGTGATGTTATTTAATATAAAAAAGTGTTTGCGAGAAGATTATCAAATAAAGTTTATGGACGTTGCGCAAAGAAATAATAAGTATTTTAATGATCAAAATGTTTTAAATGCTGTGTTACAGAACGATGTAAAATTTTTAGATATCAATTGGAATGTGCAGTTAAATTTTACATGTCCTTTGGTTGTTCTGAATATGAACGAGTTTAGTAATTTGCATATTTTACATTTTTGTAGCCGGTTTAAACCATGGCAGAGGTCTTTTGAAGAAAGATATGATGATATTTGGTGGAAATATGCCAGGAAATCTCCTTTTTATGAGATTATACTTAGAGATTTTCTTACGGGGGAACGTGAATCTCAATTTAGGCAAATTTTTACTTATAGAAAGGATAAATTAAAATATTTGCGTTATAAAATTTTATCAAAAATTACGTTTGGTAAAATGCGTAAGCATTATAAGCGGAAGAAAAAAGAGCTTAAAATGCGGTTGAAAGAGATTAAAAGGTTATTGAAATAATGATTATTAAGGAGAACTGTTATGGAAGAATATTATAAGCCTAGAGTTGATGAAATTCAGGAATTTATTGAGATTGCACATGATTTTTCGAATCCGTTAGAAATTGTCAGAGAAGCGATTAGCAATTCGTTTGATGCCGGTGCAAAAAATATAGGTATTTCATTTGCTATGGAAAATAAAGATGGTGACAACCTTCTAAAAATAATTTTAGAAGATGATGGTTGTGGTATGGGAAGAAAAGAACTGGAAGCTTTTTTTAATTTGGGGGATTCTACAAAAAGAGAAGACGAAGCCTGTATTGGCGAAAAAGGTCATGGAACAAAAGTATATTTTAACAGCTCTCGTGTTGAAGTATTCACAAGAAAAGGTGAAGAATGTTTATATGCACGAATGGATTTGCCTTTTAAAAAATTGTATAATAGAGAAATTCCTCAAGTTTTGATTCGTGAAGAAGATAGTTCAACTTGTTTAAAAGGGACAAAAATCATTGTTTGGGGGTATAATAATAATCAAAGGGAAAAATTCAGGCATAGTCTTTTAAAGGATTATATTTTTTGGTTTACAAAATTCGGCTCTATGGAAAAAGAATTTGGAATAACTGAAAATTGTGATGTCAAGTTACATTTGAAAGGATTGGATAAAACAGAAGAAGAGGTTTTGGATTTTGGGCATGTTTTTCCGGACGATACTAAGAATTTGAACAAGTTATGGGAAGAATATGACGTTTATGCTCCTGACTATTATTGTAGAAAAATTGTAAAATCCGGATGTTTAGAAAATGCACCTGAAATCACGTATAATGCGATTTTTGTTATTGAGGGTAAAAAAGTTAAGTATAAATATAATGATATGTTACGCAGAAGCGGGTATGCGGCACCATTTGGCGCCTATACAGTACAAGAGAGATATGGGCTTTGGTTATGTAAAGATTTTATACCAGTTCAGAGAAAAAATGAATGGGTTGTCAATAAAGGGAATGAATACACTCGATTGCATGCTTTTTTTAATTGTCAGGGGTTAAAATTAACCGCAAACAGGGGGTCTGTTGAAAATACGCCGCATGATATATTAAAAGATATTAAGACGGAAGTTAAAAAGACTTTTGAAAGTATTTTGGAGAGTGATGATTGGCGGAACATTGATTGGTTGTCTGAACAGGTAGATGGATATAAGACTGTAACTAAAGAAAATAAAGATTTTAAATGGAGGGTGGAAAAAGTTAATGATTCGCGAATCTGTTCTTATAACGATATTGTTTTAACAGAACCTAATCAAGAAAGCGGTGTATTGGCCTTATTTATGCAAATAGATATGCTTAATAGAGATTTATTTCCTTTTACGATTATTGATTATAATACGCATGAAGGAATTGATGTTATCGTAAAATCTAAAAATCAAAATTCTATTTCTGATAGCAAGTTATTTTATGTTGAGTTTAAACATATTCTAAAACATAAATTTAATCATTCTTTTGAGAATTTACATAGTATTGTTTGCTGGGATACTAAGTTAAAACATGATGAAATTTTAAAGGATATTAATGATGAAGAAAGACGTTTCTGCATTATTAAAGATGGTGATAAGAAGAAATACTTTTTAGATAATCCTAAAAAAGCACGTAAAATAGAAGTTATTGTGCTAAAAGATTTTTTGAAAGATAATTTGGGACTAGAATTTCGTCCGCGGACAGAAGCTGATTGTTATTCACTTTAAAAAAGTAGTTAGAGTCGGGTTACCGGCTCTTTTTTGTATTGCCGGCCAGAAGGAGTGTCGGGGTGGAAAGGGCTTGGTGGAGCTGGGTTAAGAGCTGGCGGTGGAGGTTTTGTTCGTTATTTTCCGGATTGGAAAAAGCGGTGACGAGGGTGTAGGTTAGTTTGTCTTTGATTTCATTAAAGCCGATATAGGGTTCAAAAAGCTTGGTTTGGCTTGAAAAGTTTGTTTTCGGGTTATGTGCCTGAGCATTTTTGATTATTGCGGCAATGGCTGTGATTTCTTTAATTTGCGCAAGTTCTGTTTTTATGATTTCGGGGATTTGTTGCAAATCGTTTTCTACGGAAATTTCTTTTTCTGTCATTTCGGGTGTGGTTTGTTTGGCTTGATATTGAGAATGGCCTTTGGCGTCTATGGTTAGTTTTGCGGTTAAATTACGATCAAAAGGGGTACGGATGACGGCTTGTTTTTTGAAAATCGGGGTTAGCAGCGTGTTTTTGTATTCGACGAGGGTGTAGGCGTTGTATTCTGTTTCTTTGAGTTTGCATTGGATTGCGCGGGTTTCCAGATCATATGTTATCTGCAGTTTTCGTTTAAGGCGGTCACTACTTTGAGTGATTTGTTTTGTTATTTGTCCGGCGGAAATTTCGAGTGTTGTTTTATTGTCTGTAAATTCAGGGGTGTCACTGTCTGTTTCTTGTTTTACGGCTTCAAGGCTGAGGGATTTGCCGTTTTTGCCGAGTGTGCTTTTTATGGTTTGATTGCGGGTTGTGGTATAACGATCCCCGACGTTATTTATTTCATTTTGGCGGGTTTCTGAAAAAGATTTGTCT
Organism: Alphaproteobacteria bacterium; assembly: GCA_017621635.1. GTDB lineage: Bacteria > Pseudomonadota > Alphaproteobacteria > RF32 > CAG-239 > CAG-267. Next base: position 21,911 of record JAGASU010000039.1, read on the forward strand.
TGCCCGTTAAATTCAGAAAGTTCGATTGAGGTTTGGGTGTTGATTTGGTATTTAGAGAGGGCTTTGCTGTCTGAAGTCTTTTTTTCAAGCCGGACAGTGTTTTTTTGCGTTGAAAAATCAATATTGACTGATGAATTTGGGCTTTGTGCTTCAATTTTTAAGCCAAAGTTGTCTGCGCTTTTGCCGGTATGCTTTAACTTTGTGATTTTCATTTGCGGAGGGATTGAGAACTCGGCTTTGATGATTTCATGTAAAAGCGGGAGTGTTTGATTTGGGGTGAGAGGCGTTTGATTTTGTGAAATTTGTCCGTTTGTCAAGGTTAAAATATCCGTGTTGCCTTTTTTGAAAAGAAGCTCATCGGGAGTGTTTTGATATAAAGTTATATCGTTTGACAGGGATATAGATGTTGACATAGAGGCTCCTTTGTTCATTTTTCTTGACTTTAGCAAAAAAAATTAATTGTTTCAAGAAAAAATATTGACAAAATTTTGTTGAAGCGGTATGATTTGGTAAAATCTATTAATTTTGTATATTATGAAAGTGTGTATTAAAATTCGGAAAAGCAGGATGTGGATACCTGCTTTGGGTGTGGTTTTAGCTTATGGCTTTCTCCACAATTGCGTTATTGCACCGCATACTGATTATCATGTGGTTGACTGGAATAATTTGATTTTGGGCTTTGCCGTGGTTATCGGTATTGGTGGCGCAAGGGACGTTGTTTTGAAAAAATTTGCTTATTTGGGCGATGTGGTTGATCAGGATTCCGCCAAAGGGTTAGTTAGAAACAAGTTATGGATTCCGTTTATCGGTTGGTGTCTTGTTTTGGGCTTCTTTAACAATATCTGTCTGTGTCCGTATTTTGACGCGGTTAAGACGGTTGAGTGGAGCGGTTTGATGGCGGCGCTGAGTGTGTTGCTTACAGTTAGCGGAGCGCGTGATTATGGTATTTATTCGCGCCATCGTCAGAATGATGACGTTTCGATTCAGATGAGTGATGAGTAGTAAAAAAGCTTCTGAACCTTTGGGTTCAGGAGCTTTTTTTGCGGGATTTAACTTTCTTTTTAGAGAATTGATGTAGACTGCCGTCAGATAAGTTTGAGGTGTGTTGATATGAGCAAATACAGAATAATCGGAAATATGACGGGCAATTCAATGGATGCCGTTGATTTGGTTTTGACGGAATTTGACGGGGAGAAAATGGTTGATATTTGTACTTTCAGCCGTCCCTATTTGCAAGAAATGCGAGAAAAAACGGAGTGGCTCAGGGGGGCCGTTTTTAATAAAACGCGTGAAGAAATTGAGGCCATTCCGGAGTTTTTTAAGATTCATAATGAATACATTTGCGGAATTGCCGAGTGTATTGATGAAATGTGCCAAAAGTTTGGTATTGATAAAAGAACAGTAGATGCCATAGGGTTTCACGGGAAAACACTTGACCACAATCCACCTTCTCGCGCAACAAGAGAGAAAACGAAGCCTTATACTTTACAAATGGGGTCAGGGCAAATGCTGGCGGATTTGAGTGGGATAAAGGTGGTTTATGATTTTCGCTCTGATTTTGTGATGGCGGGGTTTGATGGAGCGCCAATGGCTGCGCCGCATAACGCGCGAATAGCGGCAATTGAGGGAGATGGGTGTTATTTTAATGGCGGAAATACGGCAAATTTTGCGCTTATTGCCGGCAAAAAAGCGGTTTTTGCCACTGATACGGGGCCTTTTAATGAATATACGGATAATTTTATCAGGCAAAATTCCGCTTATGCGTATGATGTTGACGGAATGTTTGGCAAACAAGGACAGCTTGATGAGAAGATGGTGGCTTTTTTGTTTGATATCGGGCGGAAATATTATGAACAGGCGTTACCGAAATCCGGTGATCCGGCTTATTATTTTAAGGAAGATGTTTTTGAATATGTGCGAAAGCGCGGCATTTTGTTTGAAAACGCGGTGCGGACATTTGAATATTTTGCGGCTTATATTGCGGTTCAGGCGTTAAGTCTTGTGCCGGCTGCAATCGAAATTCCCAAAAACATAGTTTTATTTGGCGGGGGCTGGAAAAATCCGGTGGTGTATGGTGATTTTTGTGCGCTTCTTGGCGGGAACGGGTTTGTTTTGCCGGAGCATAAAGAGATGTTTGCTTCTCTGTTGAGGCGATGTTCGGGTGGTTTTAAGGTGCGATATTCTGATTTCGGCGCGTATATGGAAGCGCGGGCTTTTGCCGATATGGCGCGATGTCGACTCGAGGAACAGGGGTGGAACGTACCGGAGGTAATGGGGCAAAAAATTATTGCCGGACGGATTGCTTTGCCCCAAAAAAAGAGTGATTGTTTTTATGATGATTGTCTTTGTCGGGCGGCGAAAGGCTGGCAGCGGGAAAAGAAATGAACGAAAATGTGTTAGAGAAATGTGTGTTTGACGAAGCAAAGCTTTTGGCTTTCGGGTTTTGCCCTCAAGAAGGAAAGTTTGTTTATACAGAAAAGATTTTAGACGGGCAGTTTCGGTTGGAAGTTTGTATTTTTAAGAATGGAGAGGCCGGTTGGGAGGTGTTTGATGAGGATACGGGGGAGATTTATACTTTGGCCAAGGTTTTCGGGGCCGAAGGCGCTTTTGTGGGTGAAGTGCGGCTTCAGGTGGGGGAGATTTTAGAGCGAATCGTTCATAAATGCGGAACAGAAAAAGTTTTTAAAAGCTTACAGAGCGAACAAATTGAGCGGTATGTTAGAGAAAAGTATGGCTGTGATTTTGAATATTTATGGGAGAAAACACCGGATAACGCGGTTTTTCGGCGTCAAGATAACAAAAAATGGATCGGGGCAGTATTGACTGTTGCGGAAAATAAGATTTACGGAAATTTGCAAAAAAAAATAGAGATTCTTGATTTTCGTGCCAAACCGGAAGAGATTGAAGAAATTGTGGACGGGAAAAAATATTTTTCGGGTTATCATATGAATAAAAAACATTGGGTGACGGTTTGCCTTAACGGTTCGGTTGACATTGAGGAAATATTTTACAGAATTGATGAGAGCTATTTGTTGGCTAAAAAATAAAAAGGAGGTAAAAAACTTTGAAATAGCGTGAGTTTTTTAAGTTATGCTCAGTGAAATATTTGATTTTGACTTTTAGAATACAGACTTTAATATTTTCGTGTGAGCGGGTAGCCGCTTTGATGGAACGAAATTTTTGAAAGGACTTTATTATGAAAAAGTTAGCTGTTGTCGTTGTTTTGTTAGCTTTGTCTGCATGCACAGGCGCTCGTGGCCATATCGGCAATCAAAAAGTTTGCACAAATGATTATTTGCTTGGTGTTTTGTCTTTGAGTGAAATTGTTGCTCCTTGCGGCAAATAAGCTTTTTTGGTGTTAAAGTTTTTAAGTTCTTCTTTGTCAAAAGGAGAACTTTTTTTTGACTTTTAGTGAGAGAATGTATAGACTCGGTTTATTAATAAGTTTTGAATGAGAGAATTATGGAAGAAAAGACAAGTATTTCTTTTGCGCCGATTTTGATTATGGAGTTTATCCGCCAAGTGACGGTTGCCCGTGCGTTGGCGGCTGAAACGGCCGAGCTGACGGTTAGATTTAAGATAGCAAAAAAATATTATGATGAAATAATGGCTTATCCGTTGAAAGCGCAATTAATCAGGTTGTATCTTTCTTATGATGAGGGGACGGAGGTTTTGAGCGTTAAAACAGACGAGGTGTTGCTCGGGCGGTTTCGCGAGCAAAAGTCTTTAATGGAAATTGCCGGAAAATATGAAGGGCAATATGCGGAAAGGTATAAAGATTTTATCAGTGTTTCGGAGTAGTCTTAAGATGATTGAAAAATATACGTTTGAGGGTGAAAAAAAAGGGGTAAAACTGCTTGTTTTTGCTGCTATTCATGGTAATGAAACGGCGGGGACAAATGCAATCAGGAGGTTATTAAAAGAATTTGAGGCGGGAAAAATCAAACTTTGTTCCGGCTGTTTAACCTTGGTGCCGGTTTGTAATGCGCAGGCGTATGCAAAAGATGTGCGCCAGATTGATGAGAATCTTAATCGGGTTATTAAAATTTTTGAAGAACCGAAGACATATGAACAAGGGCTTGCTAATGAATTATGTCCGTTGATTAAGAAGCATGATGTACTGCTTGATTTACACTCAACACATTGTGAGGGCGATGTGCCGTTTGCTTTTTGCGATTATCCGGATGAAAATAACCAAAAACTGATTGCCGGACTTGATGTTGGGTATGTTTTGGAGGGGTGGCCGCAAATTTATGCCGGAAATTGTGAAATCGAGGATTTTTCAACCGAACGGGCGGCGCATGATTTCGGCAAAACGGCAACTACGCTCGAATGCGGGTATCATAAAAGCGTTGAGGCAATTGAGATTGCTTACAATGCGATTATAAATATGTTGGCCGGTTTTGAAATGATTGAGAAAGAAAAGCCGGCGGAGCGGCCTAAAACACATATCTTAATGCAGGGATATGTGGTTAAAAAGAAAGAAGGGAAGCTTTGTAAAAATTACAAACACTTAGATAAAATCAAAGCAGGTGAGACAATTGCTCGGTATGATAACGGCGAGGTTTTAACGGCGCCAAATGACGGGTTTATTTTATTACCGAATTTGAGGGCGGAAATCGGCGCCGAGTGGTATTACTTCGGGATAGAAAAATCATAAAAAGGCGGTTTTTGCCTTTTTTTGCTGTATCATCAGGTTGAAATTAGCGATTTTGGTTTTTTCTTCGCCTTTTTGTTGCCAGATGAGGCTTTGTGTTTCTTTGTTTAAGCTGATACCTTGATAGCCTTGGGCAATTAAGTATTGCATTTTCATAAACAATGACGGGATTTTTTTATGAATATTCTCGCCTAAATACATACTGTATGTCCGGTTATTGTCTTGCGTTAACGGGGCTTGAGTTTTGTTTTTTTCAATCTTTTTTTCAAGATAGATAACTTTGGCGCCGTCTGAGGGATCTAAGTCAACCTTGGTGATTGACATCCCATAATGCAAAGCGTTAATCCAACTGGCGGGATTGTCTACGGCAATTTGAATGATGGAGTGTGTTCTGCCGGAGTCAATGGCGTTTTGTTCAATGTATTCAAGCATTCTTTTCATCAGGCTTGAGCCTCTGTATGCCGGATCAACCAAGATTGCTTCAAAGATGACTAAATTTTCATTCGGGGTGTCGGATTTAAATTCCGGCATATCTCTCGGTTCGTTGTTTTGCGGGGTGCCGTAGACGGTTTGAGCAATCAGTTCGCCGTTGTCAAATACACCTAACATATTTGAACTTGTGCCGTTTAAAGATTTCATATAATCGGCTTCGGTTCTGTGTAAAATGAAATGTTGTTCATCGGGATGAAGACCGTTGATGATTTTTTGCTGTAAAGACATAACGTCTTTTAAGTTTGTGCTGTCTAATTTTTTAACGATTAAATGTTTTTTGTTCATTTTGCTCTGTTCCTTGAGGGAGATTATAAAAAAAGATTTGAGTTTACTCAAACCTTGCGACTGCTTATCCGGGGGGATCAGATAATCATCGTCGCATTGTCAGCCTGCGGCAACGCAGAGCAAAATGTTTTATTTGTAAAGACATTATTTCACTCAGTTGTTAAAACTTGACAATATAAATACCACCAAATGAGTTTTTTGTCAATATGTTTTTTATTTAAAATAAAAAAGCTCTCTTTCGTGAACTGTTTCTCCAAATTAGGATGCTTCACTAAAAGAGAGCTTTGTTAATGTAAAATTAGTCTGCTTGGTCTACTTCTATAATAAATCCGCCCAATTGCCCGTTGGGAAAGGGTTGTGGTTGGGGTTGGTAATTACGCGGGTCTTGCGTGGGAGCAGCAGGAACGGGGGCAACCTGTTGCATACCGCGATGAAATTTTTTAGAGGGAATTTGCGGATTTTGTTTTGCAAACTGCGGATTATTAAAATTATATCCGTAATGTTTATTGTAATAATTGTCAGCATAACGGCAGCGTCCGCAATTGCCAACCATAATGCCGGCCATAAATACTAAAATCAGCAAAACGAGCAGCATAAAAATTTTTTTGCAATGACAGCATTCACAATCATAACCGCGGAGATTGTTATAGTCGTTCTCTGTTTGGTTATCGGTTTCGGGGGTCCGATTGTTTCTGTATTCAACCATTTTTTTTCTCCAAAATATTAACATTGAAAAATACTCCTCTTAATAAAGGTGCTTTTGATATAATCCTTAACGAGGGGTTTTCCAGTGTGAAGTAAAATTTTGTTTGAAAATTTAAATTTAGGTTTTAGAATTCTGTTCAAGAGGGAAAAATGGGGCGTATTTTTGATTTAATTTTAGGGGCGCTTAAGTGGCCGGTTGCGTTGTGTTCGCTGTTTTATCTGCCGGCGATGGTGCAGGCTTTGCATTATTTTCAATTTAATAATATGAAATTTTTTGCTTTTTTGGGTGGCGGACTGGCCTATTTGGCAATTAAGATTTTGGCTTTCGCGCGGTCTAATGTTTCTATGCAGATTTTGGCACACGAGTTTACGCATATCTTTTTTGCGTGGCTTACCTTTCATAAGGTGGTACATATTCACCTAAACCCTGATGAATCCGGCGGGGCGATGAGGTTTAAGGGAAAGGGGAACTGGCTGATTGTTATCGGACCATATTTTTTTCCGTTATTTTTGTTTTTTTTAATGCTGCTTTCGACATTCTTTGCCGATAAAATTCCTCATAGCTTATGGGTTAACGGAATGTTTGGCTATTTTTTTGCGTATCATTTAGAATCAGTGTTTGTACAGATTCACGGGCAACAGCCGGATTTTAAGGAAGTCGGTTTTCTTTTTTGCTGGATGTTTTTGCCAGGGGCGAATTTGTTTGTTTGCTCGGCGGTGGCGGCGTTTAATAACGGCGGTTGGGAGGGTGTTATGAAATATAGTGTTATTGTTTATAAATTAGGGCTCAGCTATTTTACCAACTTATAGTGCAAGTTTCAGGGGTTGCCGATATTTTAGCCGTAAGGCCTATTGGCAGAATATGACGAGCGGGAATATGTCCGTAGGCAAAATCGGTGATAATGGGGATGTTTAAGTTTTTGGTGAAATCTTTAATGCAGTCATTGATTGTGCCATCTTCGGGATCAACTACCGGACAGTCGGTGAATTGCCCGATGATGATACCTTTTAGGGCATTAAAGCCTTTTTGTTGTTTTAACTGGTTAAGCATTAAGTCTATTTTGTAGGTTTTTTCTTCAATATCTTCAAGCAGGAGAATTTTGCCGGATAAATCCGGAAAATACGGTGTGCCGCATAAATAGAGCAAGACGCTGAGACAGCCGCCGATGATTACGCCTTCGGCGGTTCCTTCGTGAAGACTTGTTCCTGAAGTTATTAAATGATTGTTTTCAAACAGGGCGGAAAGCAAGGAAGCTTCGGTTTGCGGGGCAATTGTTTTATCGTTTAGGTCATAAAGGGGTAAAAAACCGGTTAAAGAAGGATTTTTTGTTTTGGCGTACAGCGCATTTTGCAGGGCTGTTGAGTCGCTTAGCCCGACGACGGGTTTTAAGTTGTTTCGGATGATTTCATAATCCAAATAATCGAGCATACGGGTAGCGCCGGCTCCTCCGCGCAGGCAGAAAAGAGCTTTTATTGAGGAGTCTTCAAACATTTTATTTATATTCAGGGCGCGCTCCTTATCTGTTCCTGCCATATAGCGATAGCTGCTGTTAAGGTTTGAGGCTAATATGGGGGTTAGATTCAGTTTTTTAAAAAAGGCGAGTGTTGGGGCTAAGTCTTTTTCTTTTAATCCGACAGAGGGGGCAATTATGCCTATTTTATCGCCTGCTTTTAAAAAACTCATTTTAGTTTCTCCAAAATTTCGAAGCCCATATCGGTAATGGAATTATCGCGTGCGCCCATTAAGACAATGCGGTCGCCTGCGCGGGCAATATCTAAAAGATGTTGTTTTAGGGTATCTCTTGTTTCAAAGAAGAGAGCGTTTGCATTGTGACGTCTGGCGTAGTTAACAAGATCTTTAGATGAAATATCCCGTTTGACGGTGCCGCCGGCAAAATAGATTTCCGGAATTAAAAGAATGTCGTCGGGTGACATATGTTGGATAAAAGAATCCATAATTTCTTTTCCCATTAAACGCATTGGCGAAAAGCCGTGCGGTTGGAACATAATCAGCAAGCGTCCGGAATAGCTTTTTAAGGCGGACATTGAGGCGTTTACTTTATCCGGATTGTGGGCAAAATCGTCTATTACCGTGATATTGTCGGCAACACCTAAGACTTCAAGCCGGCGTTTTGTGCCGAGAAAGGTTTGCAGAATCTCACAAGATACTTTGGCGTCAATTCCCAAAAGCGAGCAACAAGCAATAGCGCACATTGCGTTTAAGACATTGAATTTTCCGATTAAATTTAATGAATAAGTTTGGTTGCGGAAGGTATAAGTTGTGCCATTTGGGACAGCAGTGATGTTTTCGGCGTAAAAGTCGGCGGAGTTATCCTTGATACTAAAAGTTATCGTGTTGGGGGAAAGGGCTGATAAATCAGCGCTGTTTTCGCAGTCTTTGTTAATAACGGCGCCGTGTTTTGCCCTTTTGATAAAATCACCGAACAGGTCTTTCAGCTCATCAATTGATTTGTGGTCAAGTGTGATGTTGTTTACAACGGATATGTAGGGGGTGTATTTTTCAATTGAACCGTCGCTTTCGTCTGCTTCAATCACGCAATATTCACCATTGCCCCAAATGATGTTGGGGATACCGGCATTGTTTTCATAGTTTTTCAAAAGCGCGCCGTTGATAACTAAAGGGTTCATCGCTGCTTTATCCAAAATATAGCCAATCATTGCGGTAACGGTTGATTTGCCGCTGGTACCGCCGACGGCAATGTTGTATTTATATGAAGCAAAAATTTCAGCTAACAAATCCGAACGGCGTTTTACTGGAATGCCGAGTTCTTTGGCGCGTTTGATGTCCGGGATAGTGTCTTCGACGGCGGTTGAAGCGTAAAGAACTGAAAAGTCTTTATCTAACATAGAGCCGTCTTGCGGAAAGATTTTAATACCGATATTTTCAAGAGCTTGTTTGTTTTTTTGTTCTTTGCCCTGATCAAAGCTACGGTCTGAGCCGTAGATGTCATTGTTTTGATGTTTTAAGACCTGCGCCAGCGCACTCATGCCACTGCCGGCTATGGCACAAAAACCTATTTTTTTCATATCAGCTCCTTATTTGTATTCGTTTTTTTCTTTTTAACGGAAAATAGTTAAAAAATACTTGAACAGTGTTCAAAAGTTTTCTAAATTTAAGGAAAATAATATAAAAAGAGTGTTGCAGATGAGCGCAAAAGCAAAAGAAGACATCAGAAACGACCTTATCGCTAAAGCAAGGGAGATTTTAGTTGACAAGGGACTGGATTTTTTAACGGCGAGAAAACTGTCGGATTATTCGGGATATTCGGTCGGGACGATTTATAACCAGTTTAAGAGTCTGGATTTGTTGTTTATACAAGAGAATATCATTACTTTAGATGAGCTTTGGCAGGCGCTTAAAAGTGCGGAACTCGGGTCAGATGCTTATAAAAATTTGAACAGCCTTTTAAATAAGTTTGTTGATTATGTGCTTGAGCATAAAAATGTGTGGTTTGCGCTGTATCATTTTCATTTTATCAAGGGGCTGGGTAAGAACGATTTGGTTTATTTGAAAAAGATTATCAAGATTGTCAAATTATTAGAAAATAATCTGCGTAAGTTGTTTGTTCGGGTACCGGCGAAAGAGCGTTTGGTTTCGGGAGAGGTTTTGTTTGCCACCCTTTTTGCGCTCAGTTCGTTTTTGACAACAGAAAAAGAGTTTGCCCATTTAGAAAAGAAATATGTGGTCAGAGTGTTGTTTAACACCTATCTGGCCGGAATGTCTTGTCTGGCAAAAAAATGATTATTCCTCAAGATCGGCGACAATTTGTTTAGTGACTTCTTTGGCATCGCCTAAGAGCATCAGGGTATTGTCGGCATAAAATAACGGGTTGTCTATTCCCGAATAGCCGGTGGCAAGAGAGCGCTTGACGAAGATGACTTTTTTGGCTTGTTCTACTTCTAGGATCGGCATTTGGTAAATCGGGCTGTCGGTTTTGGTTTTGGCAAGCGGGTTTGTGGTGTCGTTAGCGCCGATGACATAGGCAACGTCTGCGGTCTGAAATTCTTGATTAATGTCTTTTAGTTCAAAGACATCGTCGGGATTAATATTTGCTTCGGCCAAAAGAACGTTCATATGTCCGGGGAGTCTTCCGGCAACGGGGTGAATAGCGAATTTTACTTCGACATTATATTTTGTTTTTAAGATTTTTGCCATATTGGCAAGTTCGTGTTGCGCGCCGGCGGCAGCCATACCAAAGCCGGGGACGATAATAACCTTATTGGCATTTTCCATCAGAAAAGCGGCGTCTTGGGGAGAGCCTTGCCGAATTGTTTTGTTTTTATCGGGAATATCGTCGGTGATGGCAAGCGGCGGGGAGAAGATGATTTTCTTTAAACTACGGTTCATCGCTTTGGTCATAATATAGGATAAAATTGTGCCGCTGGTGCCGATGAGCGTGCCGACAATTATGAGCAGAGTGTTGTTTAAGCTGAAGCCGACTAATACGGTACTCCAACCGGAAAAAGAATTCAGGATTGAGATAATAATCGGCATATCCGCACCGCCGACAGGTAATATAAAGAGTAAGCCCCACAGGCAGAGCAAAGCAATAAAGCCCCATAAGTATTGGCCGCTGTTATGATAAGCATAAAAGCCGCTGATGATTGTTAATATGAGGATAATTAAACTGATTGTTTGAAGCGTGTCTTTATCGGCGGGCAAGCGGGCGCCGGCGAGTTTTAAGAAAGCGGCAATCGAGCCGGTGAACGTGATAAAACCGATACTGATGATAAACAAAAGAAGCAAGGGGTGATAATCGGCGTTAGATGTTTCCGTTAAGCCGATTAAGCCGGCGGCCAGTCCGCCCAAACCGTTGAGCAGGGCTATCATTTGCGGCAGATCAGGCATACTGATTTTATGTGCGGCGATTACGCCGGTTAGCGCGCCGGCGATTAATGCGGCGATGGAAGGAATAAGATATTGCGGGTTAAGTTCATATAGTCCCCAAATAATCGCAATTGACATTGCAAGCATGGCGTAGATATTGCCCCGATAAGCTTTATATGGGGTTGAAAGGCCGTTGATGGCAAAAATGAACATAGAATAAATGAGGACAATGAGCGTTTTAATCATCTTGTTTGTCTTTCGGTTTGAACATATTGAGCATACGGGCGGAAACATAAAAGCCGCCGAAAATATTGACTGAGGCAAAGAAAATGGCGGCGTATAATAAATAAGCTTCGTTTTGTGCGTGAATATTGTTCAGGGCTTGAAAGGCTCCTATGATAACAATGCCTGAGATGGCGTTGGTGACACTCATTAAAGGTGAGTGCAGAACCGGCGTGACACTCCATATAGCAAAATAGCCGATAAAACAAGAAAGTATAAAAATATCTAATAAACACATAGGTAACTCCTTTATTGGCGCAGGTTATTCGGGTGTTCGTAAAACGGAGCCGGCGGGTGGGGAAATTGCGACGGGCGCGGCGTGTAAACCATTGGGGCGATGTAGTTTAGGCTTAAGTCAATTTGATTGTTTTCTTTGGAAATTAGCGAGATGAGATTATACATATTATTTGCCCAAAGGACAGAAGCCGTATCTGGCGCTAACCGTTCAAAATACAGATTACGATGAAAATGATAATGCGGATTTTTAGCAAAATTGTCTTTAATCCCGATATTTTGAGTGGTTGTGTCAGTGACGACAGCCCCGTTTGCCAAGACATCAAGCTGTTCTGTGGTCATGACTTGGGGTGAATTGCCGTTTGGTGTGGCTGCGGCGGAAAGAATAAAGTTTTTGCCGGTTAAGAGTTTGGTTAATTCTTCTTTATTATCGGCCATAGCAAAATCTGCGCCGACGGACTGAGCCAGTTCTTTGCTTTTTTCATTAATATCAACAATTGTGACGCGGCAGCCTTGGCGCTTGAAGACAGTTGCGGCTTGCAGGCCGGTAACACTGGTACCGATGATGAGGGTTGTGGCGGCTTTAATGGAAGCGGCGGCAGTCATTAACTGCGGGGCAATACGCGGAGAGTGGTAGAGGGCGTATAAGGCGCCCATATAGCCGCGAATCGTGTTTTGAGCGCTTAATATGTCTATACTTTGAGCGATAGACGTGCGCGGGACAAGTTCGAGACGGATAATGTTTAAGTCTTTGGGAATGTAGGTAAAAATGAAATTGCGAAAATCAGCGATTAGGGTTTGTTTGTCGGTTAAGAGTTCGATTTTTTGTTGTAAAGGCGGGAGAACTTGCAGGATAATTTGTGATTTTTTATAAATGATGTCAGGATTTTCTATTAAACTTGCTTTGGCGTTAAGATAATCTTTGTCTGCAAAGCCTGCTTTCAGGCCGTATCCTTTTTCCAGCATAACAGAATGGCCGTCTGCTATGAGCTGTTTTACGACGTCGGGTGTTAAGGATACGCGCGTTTCGGCGCTATCTTGTTCTTTTATTGAGCCTATGAGCATAAAAAAACCTTTTTTTAAGTTTTATATTTATATGATACCTGAGATATAAACAGCAAAAGAAGAATATCAATGTCAGAATATCGGAAAATTTTTGTATCGTTTTTTAAAATCGGCTTGTTTACGTTTGGCGGCGGTTATGCAATGATGCCGTTGTTTCGACAAGAGCTGATTGATAAACATAAATATATCACGGAAAACGAACTGATTGACTATTACTCTATCGGACAATGCACGCCGGGGGTGATTGCCGTTAATGTGGCGACGTTTACGGGATATAAAATTAAAGGTGTTGCGGGGGCGGCGGTTGCAACATTGGCAATAGTTTTACCGTCTTTGGTGATTATTATGGCGCTTGCGGGGATTTTGCAGGCGTTATCAGATAATCAGATTGTGTCGCACGCGTTTGCCGGTATCCGGATAGGTGTGATTGCGCTTGTTTTGAATGAAGTCATTCATTTATTTAAAAAAGCAGTGTCTTCACGGCTGCAGTTAGGAATTTTTATGCTTATTCTGGCGGTATTGCTGTTAGGCAATGTTTCGGCGATTATGGCCGTGATGATGGCGGCCGGTGTCGGCGGGGTGCGGTTTATGAGGTTGAAATGATATACGCAATATTGTTTTATGAGTTTTTCAAAATCGGACTATTCGCCATTGGCGGCGGAATGGTGACGATTCCGTTTTTGTTTGATTTAACCAAAAGGTTTGATTGGTTTACGGCCGAAGAACTGACAAATATGATTGCGGTGTCGCAGTCTACTCCGGGGCCGGTCGGGGTTAATATGGCAACATACGCCGGCTTTCAGGCGGCAGGCGTCGGCGGGGGAATTATGGCAACGTTCGGGCTTGTTGTTCCGTCAGTGATTATTGTGATTATGGTATCAAAGCTTTTGAGGCGTTGTGCAGAAAACAGATTATTGGGTGAGGTTATGGCGGCTATCAGGCCGGCGGTGGCGGCGTTGATTTTGCAGGCAGGTTTTGAGCTGTTTAAATTATCAGTGAAAGATTATTACGCGGGAGCTTTTGCCGCGGCGTTTTTTGCGTTAGTTTATTTTTATAAAAAAAGCCCGATATTTTACATTATTTTGGCGGCAGTTTTAGGAATTATATTTAAATTGTGATGTCATAAACGCTTGCTATTTAAAATTTTTTTGCTATAAAAGGGTAAATTTTAATATCAGGTTATGCCTTTTAGAGAGCTTAAAAGGCATTTTTTAAGGAACAAACAGAAAATGAGTATCAGAAATATTGCCATTATTGCCCACGTTGACCACGGCAAAACAACATTGGTAGACGGCCTTTTGCGCCAAAGCGGAACATTCAGGGATAACCAAAAGGTTGAAACCTGCGTGATGGACAGCAATGATTTGGAACGCGAACGCGGTATTACCATTCTTTCAAAATGTACGTCGGTTGAGTGGAACGGGACGAATATCAATATTGTGGATACTCCCGGACACGCGGATTTCGGTGGTGAGGTTGAGCGTATTCTCTCTATGGTTGACGGTGTGGTCTTGTTGGTTGATTCTTCGGAAGGGCCGATGCCGCAAACGAAGTTTGTGCTGGGCAAGGCTTTGAAAATCGGGTTAAAACCGATTGTTGTTATCAATAAAGCAGATAAGCCTGATGCCAGACCCGATGAAGTGCTGGATGAAATTTTTGATTTGTTTGTCAGCCTTGACGCGAACGATGAACAGCTTGATTTTCCGGTGTTGTATGCTTCGGGGCGTAACGGTTGGGCGGTTAAAGAATTAAGCGATGAGAAAAAAGATTTGCGCCCGTTGTTTGAGCTGATTTTATCGTATGTTCCCGAGCCTGTTTGTGAAAAAGACAAGCCGTTTTCAATGTTGGCGACAACGTTGGAAGCAGATAAATTTGTCGGCCGTATTTTAACCGGTAAGATTCACAGTGGGACGTTGAAAGTTAATGACGCGGTTAAAGTTATCAATAAAGACGGCGAGATTGAGCGCACCCGTATTACCAAGATTATGGCATACAAAGGGCTTGAACGTGTGGCTTTGAATGAAGCCAAGGCCGGTGATATTGTGGCTGTGGCCGGTGTGGTTAAAGGGACTGTGGCTGACACGATTTGTGCTATGGATGTGACCGAGGCAATTGAGGCGCAGCCGATTGATCCGCCGACATTGTCGATGACATTTTCTGTTAACGACTCGCCTTTGGCCGGCCGTGAAGGGGATAAAGTTACTTCCCGTATGATTTGGGACAGATTGCAGAAAGAAGCTGAATGCAATATTGCTTTGAAAATTTCCCGTTCGGAAACTGCCGAATCGTTTGAAGTGGCGGGACGCGGCGAGTTGCAGCTCGGTGTTTTGATTGAAACGATGCGCCGTGAAGGGTTTGAGCTTTCGATTTCCCGTCCGCGCGTGTTATTGCACAAAGACGAAAACGGCAATATGCTTGAGCCGATTGAAGAAGTTGTGGTGGATGTTGATGATGAGTTTTCAGGAACGGTGGTTGAGAAGTTAAGCCAACGCAAAGCCGAACTTTTAGAGATGATTCCGTCGCAAATCGGCAATAAAACCCGTTTGATTTTCCATGCGCCGGCACGAGGATTGATTGGCTATCACTCAGACTTTTTAACCGATACGCGCGGAACCGGTATTATGAACCGTGTATTTTACGGGTATGAGCCTTATAAAGGCGAGATTGAGAGCCATCGTAACGGTGTGCTGATTTCCAGCGAAGCCGGAACGGCGATTGCTTATTCGTTGTGGAAACTACAAGACCGCGGTCCGATGTTTATTGAACACAACAGTCCGGTTTATGTGGGAATGATTATCGGCGAACATACCAAGTCTAACGATTTGGAAGTTAATCCGACAAAATCCAAGCAATTAACGAATATCCGTGCTGCGGGTAAAGATGAGGCGATTGATTTGATTCCGCCGCGGAAGTTGTCGCTTGAACAAGCTTTGTCTTACATTCAGCAAGATGAACTTTTGGAAGTTACGCCGAAGTCACTTCGTTTGCGCAAAAAGATATTAGATCCGATTTTGCGTAAGCGTTCGAAAAATGAGGCTATGTAGCTTATAAAAAAAGCGCCCGAGAAATCGGGCGTTTTTTTCATAGATGATACAACGGAGCGTCTTGCAACTTTTGAATAAAAGCGGTTGCCCGGTTGCGTTGTTTGTGTGTCAGTTCGGTGTCATTTTGCACTAAAGTACTGAACTTGGTGAGTTCGTCTTTGTTTATTAAAATGGTGTTTTGCGTAAAATTTTTCCAATTTTGCCAGCTGGCATTTTTGAGTAATTGGAAAAATTTGTCAGCATTAAAGACAAACTTAAAGCTGCCTTTGGTGATTCTTAAGCACTCGGTGTGAGGAGTGTCATTGCAGAATAAAAAATACTCCTCAAAGATGTCTCGGCCATATAAGCAGTAGAGAGTGTACTTTTGATGCGGAGCAAATTTTCTTTTGCCTTCGTAATTTTCGCCGATAACCTTTCCTTGATGCGGGTCAGGCACAGCGACACATTCCAGTTTTAAGGGAGCATATGTCCGTCTTAAAAATACTCGTTCAAAACCATAAGTTTTGATAAGTGCATTGATAATTGTTTTCATAAGGTGTTTATTAATAATTGGTTTTCATTTTAGATGATAAAGATTTTTGTTTTAAAATCAATATTTATTTTAGAATATCGGGGTGGGTTTAAAGCATATGAAGAATGCTTATATTGTGGCGTATCAGATGGAGGAGATATGTTTGATATTGTAGAAGAAAAGAAAGAACCGAGTTTTTTGAGTCGTTCCATAAAGGATTTTTGGGCGTTTTGGACAAGCCCGACGGGGGCGTTTATTTTGGCGGTATCAGCGATTGCACTGGGGTATTATCAATTTTATATCAGCCGGCCGATTTTGCGGTATGAAACGAATATGGTCAAGCTTATTTCTTCAAGCAACAACAATGAGTATGCGGTAGATGTACACGGGAAAAAGTATAAAGATTTGTATATGACGAAAGTGTATTTGTATAACCAAGGGGAACAGGCGCTTTCGGGGGCAGATGTGTCGCATATCGGGCATGATCCTATCCGGATTGAAATTCCCGAAGATGCGAAAATGCAACATTTTAACCTTGATAATGATGAAACGACCAGTGCAATTTCGGCAAAAGTTGTGCCGTATGGTGAGAATTTGGTTTTAAATTTTGACTTTTTAAATCCTGATTATCAGTATGTGGTTAATATTTTGCACGAAAATCCGACTGATGAAATTAAGGTGGCGGGGAGTGCTTTGAATGTTAATAAAATTACACGGGCAATCAGTGACAGAGAGCTTAAAACCTGGCTTATTTGGGGGTTGGGGGCGTTATATTTACTCTTAATAATTCGCTATGTGATGAAAAAGCTTGTCAAACATTAAAACTATTTTAAGCAGTTTTCTTTATAAAATAAGCGAACGGTTTAACTTTTTTGAAGGGTAAATTAATGAAAAAATCTTTTATTTGCAGTTTATTGGCGGTTTCTTTGTTGAGTGCATGTGCAACTGATCCGTATACGGGAGAAAGCAGAGTTTCCAAGACCGCATGGGGAACAGGAATTGGTGCCGCGGCGGGAGCCGGTATCGGGGCTTTGGCCGGCGGTAAGAAAGGGGCATTGATTGGCGCGGGTATCGGTGCGGCAGCGGGTGCCGGAACAGGGGCTTATATGGATATTCAGGCGCGCAAGTTGCGGCAGGAATTGTTGAATACCGGTGTTCAGGTGCAGGAAGCAAACGGACAGATTTATTTGATTATGCCGGGGAATATTACATTTGACAGCAATGACGCTAATATTAAGCCGGCGTTTCAACCGGTGTTAAACTCTATTGCCAAGGTGATTAAAGAATATAACAAAACGATGGTTCAGGTTAACGGCTATACGGATAGCACCGGAAGTGCTGCAACAAATAACTCTTTGTCAATGATGCGTGCAAATTCAATTTCAAATTATTTGAGATTGCAAGGTGTTGACGGGAACAGAATCGTTTCTAACGGCTATGGTTCTTCTAATCCGATTGCCTCTAACGCGACAGCAGCGGGAAGAGAACAGAACCGCAGAGTTGAGATTGTACTGATTAACAGACAATAGGCTGAGGAACATATTTTCAGAAAGCCGCTGTTTACAGCGGCTTTTTTGTGTGTATTGCGTAATTTAAACGTTCCTATTTTTTCAGCAACCGGCTCTTTGAGAAAAATGTGCAAAAACAATAAGAAAAACTAGCGCAAAATTAAAAAAAACTGCATAAAAAATAGGAACGTTTTTTTTCAGCAGTTCGGAGACTAAGTGTGTTATTAAGAAAAATACGGCTGGCATATATATTTGAATTGGTTTTATTGGCGGGAGGGAGCTTTTTTTTATTATATTGTTTTGCTTTTTACCGCGGGGTTACATGGGATGAAAGAGAGCATACTTATGCTTCTTTTATGTTTTTTAAGGGGTTTTTGCCGTATAAAGATTTTTTTGAGCATCATCATCCTTTGTTATGGTTTTTGTTTTATCCCGTATTTTTTATTTTTCATAACAGCGAATATATTTGGTATGCATTAAGAGCGGTTATGCTTTTGATTTTGGCGGTGGACTGCGTTTTTATCAGTAAAATTTGCCGATTACTTTCTTCTGACAAATTATTTTCGAGGGTAGCGGTTTTGTTTTTTTTATGTTCGGAATGTATACTTCATAGCGGGAGCGAGTTTCGTCCGGATAATTTGATGTTAATGTTTGGCGTGGCGGGAATTTATTATTGGCTTTGTTTTGTGAAATACGGGTGGCAAGCGGCGCTTAATTTGTCCTTTTTGATGTTTTTTTTGAGCTTCTTGGCTTTGCAAAAAGCGGTTATGATTATTTTACCGGTGGCGTTCGTCAGCTTGTTTTTGGTGAGTCGAGGTAAGATGTCTTGGCAAGCTGTCGGCAAGGCATTTATTTTACCTGTCTTTTTTACGATATGTTTTGTCGGGTTTTGGTATTATACGGGGGCTTTGAGGGACTATTTCGAGCTTAATTTTGTTCTTAATTTAATGCAGCGGTTTGAATTTTCTTTTGAGATATATGATACGCTTTATTGCTGGTTTGGTGTTGGTGGCGCTGTCGGAATATTGTTTTTTTGTCGGGATGTTTTGCTTAAGGTGCTGGCAGTTTTATGTTTGGTGACGTTTTTTTTGCTGCAGATTGTTTTTTATACGCCGTGGATTCAATATTGGTTGCCGGTATATCCTTATTTTGCGATTATTTGTGCTTTTTGGGCGTTGAAATGGCAAAGTATAATTATCCGTTTTGTTATTTTAAGTGTCTGGTTGGGGGCGTGTATCTTTTTTTGGGGCAATAAGGCTCAGGAAATTCGTTCTTTTACGCCGATGAAGCATATGGTGTTGCTGTCGTCAGAAATCTTAAAAATTGTTGATGAAGATGAATTTATTATCGGTAATAACGAAACACTTGGCGGATTACGCTTTGAAGCTATGGGGTATTATTGGTTTGAGCGGGGATATACGGCGCTTTTAGATCACCGGCAGTTTCATCGGCGGGAATGGCCGGATAAAGAAAAAGTGATTAAGGCCAGAAAACCAAAAGTTATCGCTAAAAATAATCAAAGAGTTTGCTTGAGGGAAGATAATTTAGCTTTCTCGTTTGATCATTGCTATGAAACGGAAAATTTGTTTTATCAGAATTTTTTAGACGAACATTATTATGATCGGGGTTTTGTTTATGCTCGGAAAAATTAGAAATTTCAATTTAGCAGAAGATTATGATATTAATTTTTTAGGGCGGATTTTTGTAAAAAGCTTTTTTATTTGCTTTATTGTTTGGTCTTATTTGTTGTTTTGGCTTTGGTGGGGGGACCATGATTGGGGCTATATTCGTAATCAGCTTGCTCTAAAGGACGGTTTTTTTGAAGCAAGATACAGTCAACACTTATTTTCGGTTGTTTTGTTTAACGGGCAGGTTTTGCCGGTGTTGGTGTGGATTTGTTCAATTGCGGCGTTGGTGCTGACAGGAGTTCTTGCGGCGGTTTATTTGAAGTTACCCAAAGAGAAAGATGTTTTTTATATATTTGTGCTGTTTGCCGGACTAAATCCGTTTGTTATTGTTTTTTTCTATTATGTTTATTTGGCGTTGCCGTTTATGGCATGGCCACTTGTCGGCGTGGTCGGGTTAATGATTTGTGCGAAAGATAAGTCTTGGAAGCGTTTTGTTATCGGGAGTGTGATTTGGTTTTTGGTTTTGGGGAGTTATCCGCCGAATGTTGCGTTGTTGCTGACACTCTTTACGGCAAGGCAGATTATTGATTATTGTTATGAAAATGAAGGGCTAAAGAAGATTTTTTTAGCGTATGTTTATTTTTGCGGGCAGTTTATTTTAGCTTTTGCGGGATTTAAGTTTGTTTACCGGATTTTAGAAAGCCGCCGGCTTATTAATTTAGATATGTATAATATCAAGATGCGCAGTATTGAAGAAATTATTGCACATATTCCGCTTGAAACAGGATGGTCTGTCGGGCAATTTTTTAATATTTATACGTTTATGTCGTGGGATTATTGTATTTTATTGTTTATTCCGGTTGCGGCGGCGTTTTATTTGCTTTATTACAAATGTAAAAGGAGCCGCGTGGTTTTGAGTTTGCTTTTAATCGGAGTGCTGTTGTGTTCGCGCTTTGCTTTTCTTATCAGCCCGCGGTCAGAGGTCAGTGCGGTGAGGCTGGAGTATTTCGGGCGTTTTGGGTTAGGGCTTTTTGCTTTGAGCATTATTGGCCGGCTGAGGCAGAAATGCTCAAAAAATTTGTTTTTATTGTGGGGTGCGGAAGTACTGTTTTTATTTGTGCAAACAGATTTTGAAATACAAAAAGTGCAAAATTTCAGCTTTTTGGCGGGACGGAAATATCAGGAAAGATTAGTGGACAGGATTGTTTCTCATCCGAATTTTGTTATGGAAAAGAAATATATTGCTTTTTCATTTGGAAATCCGATTTTTCAGAAACATTTTTTAGAGGGTAAAAATTTGCTTGGCGAACCGATTGTGTTCGGGTTGGTTTTTTATCATGATGTTATTAAAATGTTGTTTTGGGAGAATATGGATGAACCGGTAGCAATTGGCACAGGAATTAACGGCAAAACTATTTTGCGGGTAGACCATAGTGATGGCGGGCCGTATTGGCTTAATCGCGATTATTGGAAAAATAATCCGGAGAATATGAATAACATAAGGTATTGGCTTTATATGGAGGCAAAACAAAACGGCGTTTATGTTGACGATAAGTATATTATTTTGGTGTTAGATATGCTTAATTTTTATAAGAATCGCGAGTTTGTTATTACGAAACTGGACGAATAGCTTTTTTAGGTGTGAAAAAAGTCTGGACGGGGTTTGTATAAATATAAAATTAGCGATAAACTATTTAAAATGGTTCTCTTAGAAAGAAAAAAGATGTGCTTTGGCGAGAAACAACGGGATTTTTTGACGTATAAAGATGATGAAAAAGGACAGCTTCGGACTTTTTTTAAGGTTTGGGGAGTCCTTAATATTGTTTATGCGTATATGGTTTTTAATTTCTTTTGGGGAAATCATGATTGGGATTTTTTAAAGGACGGGGTTAAGCTTTCATCCGGCTTTTTTGAGGGACGATTCAGCCAGCATATTTTTTCTTATTTTTTATTTGACGGGCATATTTTGCCGGTAATAACTTATTTTTTGAGTTTTGCGGCATTGGTCGGGCTGGCGTTTGCGGTTGGCAGATATTTGGAAATTCCGCAAAAGATGTGGGGCGGGTTGGCACTTTTTATCGGGTTAAATCCGCATATGTTTGTGCTGTTTTATTATTTTTATTTGCTTTTGCCGTTTATTTGCTGGGCGGGGCTTGGTGTTTTGGCGTTGTTTTTAGCCGAGCCGAAATTCGGGGTGGTGAAATTTCTGGGAGGAGCTGTTTTTTGTGTTTTACTGTTGGGGAGTTATCCGCCTAATTTAAATTTTATTTTAACTGTATTTTTAGCGCGTCGGTTATTAATGATTTGGCTTCATAAACAGACGGTTAAAGAGGGCTTTTTTTGCGGTTGTTTCTTTTTGGGACAGCTTGTTGCGGGGTATCTGGGATATAAGGTTGTTTTTTCAGTTTTATTAAAATGGGGGTATTTGAATAGTGAATGGTATAATTTGCAGGTACGCTCGGTAAGCGAAATGCTTGGGGCTGTTCCGGTTGAGTTGTGGCGTTCTTTGGAGCAGTTGTTTCACTTTTATCATTTTATGGACTGGGCGTATTGTGTTCCGCTTGCGGCGGGCTGTTTTGCGGCGATAGGGCTGTTTATCAAAAATGCAGAGAATAAAATCATTGCCGGAGTTGGAATTGTTGTGATTTTTCTGGCGTCACGATTTGCCTTTCTTGTGTCGGCGAGTTCTTATGTTGCCGTTTTTCGCTGTGAATATTGGGGACGCTTAGGATTGTATGTTTTTGCATTTAGTATTTTGTCGCATTTTAAACAGCGGGAAATAAAAAATTTTCTTTTTGCTTTAGGGATAATTGTGCTTTGGATTTTTGTTAAAACTGATTTTGAGATTGAAAAAGTACGTTATTCAGGGTTTAGGGCGGAGCGGCTCTATCATACGCGACTGGTGGAGCGGGTTGTACAACATAAGAGCTTTGATGCACAGAAGAAATATTTATCACTTGCGTTTGGCGGTTCTGATTTTTGTTTAAAATATTATGATTCAAACTATGTGGTTAAAGAAGGGGAATTTTTGGGAAAATTGACCTTGCCTTTTCAGCTTATAGAGGTGCTGTTTTTCGAAGAAAACCAAAATCCGGTGGATATTCAAGCAGGTGTGTGGGCTTCTCAACTCTATACCAAGGGGCCGAAAAGCGAAAAATATAGGAAGCAGCCGTTGAATGTTCAAAATATGCGTTATTGGATGTATAATGAAGCCAAGGTGTTTCCGAAGGAGGATTTTATTTATGCAGATGATAAGTTTTTGTTGCTGAATTTAGATGAGTTGCTTTTTGCACGTTATCGGGAGGTTGTTTTGAAAGGAATCGATTATTGAGGTTTGAAATAAAAAGAAAACCGCTGAGTTCTCTCAACGGTTTTCTTTTGGACTGTTTAGATTGATTATGCGCCGAAAACAATGTGCATTGTGTCTTTAGCAATCATATATTCCTCATCGGTCGGGATAACAAAAACACGAACTTTAGAATCCGGTGTGGAGATTTCTGTTATACTGCCGCGCTTGTTGTTGGCTTCTTCATCTAAGGTTATGCCTAAATAGCTTAAACGTTCTAAAACAAGCTTTCTGACTAAGGAGCCGTTTTCACCGATGCCGGCCGTGAAGACGATAGCGTCAACACCGCCTAAAACGGCAATATAAGAACCGATGAAACGGATAATGCTATGAATATAGGTGTCCATAGCGTCTGTTGCGTTTTGTTCTACGCCGTAGAGTGTTTCTACATCACGGTTGTCAGAATAACCGCAGAGGCCGAACATACCGCTTTTTTTGTTAAGAATTTCATTAACCTCGTCAGGGGTTTTGTTTTGTGATTTGCAAATGTAAAGCGGAATATAGGGGTCAATATCACCGCAACGGGTTCCCATAATTAATCCGGCAAGCGGCGTGAAGCCCATGGAGGTATCAAGGCAAAGACCGTTATTAACAGCGGAGATAGAAGCACCGTTGCCAAGGTGACAGGTGATGATTTTGCCTTTTTTGCCGATGAGTTCGGCTGCTTTTTGCGATACATAAGCGTGTGATGTGCCGTGGAAACCATAGCGGCGAATCTTGTATTTTGTGTATTGTTCAAGCGGCAATGCATAGAGATATGCTTCTTTAGGCATTGTTTGATGAAAGGCCGTATCAAATACAACAGTTTGCGGAACGTTTGGCAAAAGCTTTTGTACGGCTTTAATGCCTAAAACGTGGGCGTGGTTGTGAAGCGGTGCAAGCTCGGCCAGATTTTCTATCTGGTCAACAACAGTGTCTGTTACTAAGACAGAGTTTTTGAAGATATCTCCGCCTTGTACGACACGGTGGCCGACAGCGTCAATTTCAGCCATTGAAGTCAACGCGCCGTTTAGGAGTTCGGCTATAACTTCATTGATGGCTTCATTGTGTGTGGGGAGGGCGACTTCACGTTTGCGTTTAT
Source organism: Alphaproteobacteria bacterium (assembly GCA_017621635.1). GTDB lineage: Bacteria > Pseudomonadota > Alphaproteobacteria > RF32 > CAG-239 > CAG-267. Next base: position 45,598 of record JAGASU010000039.1, read on the forward strand.
CCCCGTTCGGGAATTTAATTTCTACAAAAGAGCCGTTAATTCCGATACGGTCGGCAACACCTTTGGCTACAACGTCGTATTTGTCGTCTGTTACGTTGAACAGCTGATATTTTAGTGAGGAGGAGCCAGAGTTTAAAACTAAAATTTTTTTCATTGTTTGAGTTCCTTATTTCTGTTATTTAACGGCTTGAATAGCGGTTATGGCAATCATTCCGATAATGTCTTCAACCAAAGCACCGCGGGAAAGGTCATTTACCGGCGCATTTAAACCCTGCATTATCGGACCGTATGCTTCCGCACCGTATAAGCGCTGTAAAAGTTTGTAACCGATGTTGCCAACTTCCAAGCAAGGGAAAATCATAACGTTGGCGTGTCCTGCAACTTTTGAAGAGGGGGCTTTCTTTTTAGCGACAACCGAATCGAGTGCGGCGTCTGCCTGTAATTCACCATCAATTAAGGCTTTGCCTTTGAGGTTGCTGTTTTCAAGCATTTCTTGCGCGATTTTGGTGGCGTTTCTGACTTTGTCTACCATTCCGCCGGAACCTGAGCCGTAGGTGGAATAAGAAAGCATGGCAACTTTCGGGTCTAATCCGAATTTAATAGCGGTTTCGGCACTGGCTAGAGCCATATCGGCAAGTTCCTGCTCGGATGGGTTGATGATAATGGCGCAATCTGAGAAAATATAGGGTTTGTCATTGGCAACCAA
>JAGASU010000040.1 GCA_017621635.1 Alphaproteobacteria bacterium
CAATAAGTTAAGCGGTGTATTCGCCAAGCTCGGTTCTCGCGGTGTCTTGAAAGAAAAAGACATTGAAGAGGGCTTGCGCGAGATTCGTTTGGCTTTGTTGGAGGCAGATGTTTCCCTTCCTGTTGTTAAAGAGTTTATGAGCCATGTTAAAGAAAAGGCTTTAGGGGAAAAGGTTATCAAATCAATCCGTCCTGACCAGCAGTTGGTTAAAATCGTCTATGACGAACTTGTCAATTTGTTAGGCGCGGAGACTGAAACAGAATTAAATTTTAAAGCTGTTCCGCCTGCAGTTCTCTTGATGGTCGGTTTGCAAGGCTCAGGTAAAACGACAACTTCAGCCAAAATCGCCTTGAAATTAAAGAAAAATAAGCGTGTGCTTTTAGCCTCACTGGACGTTTATCGTCCGGCCGCGCAAGAGCAACTGGCGCAATTAGGTAAACAGATAAACGTTGACGTTTTGCCGATAGTTGCCGGACAAAAGCCGCTTGAAATCACCAAACGCGCCCTTGCAGAAGGTAAAAAAGGCCTCTATGATGTCCTGATTTTGGATACGGCCGGTCGTTTGCAGATAGATGAAGTGCTGATGGACGAAGTTGCAGCGGTTAAAAAGTTGGCTGATCCGACCGAAACATTGCTTGTCGCAGATGCTCTTATCGGGCAGGAAGCCTGTAATGTCGCTAAAGAATTTAACGAAAAAGTCGGTGTTACCGGTCTTGTTTTAACCCGTATAGACGGTTCGTCCCGTGCCGGTGCGGCATTGTCAATGAAGATGGTTTCAGGCGCCCCGTTAAAGTTTTTGGGAACGGGTGAAAAACTGGAAGATATTGAGGAATTTCACGCCGACCGCCTTGCCGGACGGATTTTGGATAAAGGCGATGTGGTAAGTTTGGTTGAAAAAGCGGTTGAAAATATCAATCAGGAAGAAGCCGAAGCTGCCGCCAAAAAAATGTTAAATGGCAAATTTGACTTAAACGATATGCTAAATCAAATGCGCCAAATGCAAAAGCTGGGATCAATGTCAAGCATAATGGGTATGCTTCCGGGGTTGGCTAAATATAAAGAGCAGATAGAAGCCGTTAACGCGGACGCCATAATGAAAAAACAAGAGGCCATCATTCTCTCGATGACCAAAAAAGAGCGTCGCAATCCGGATATAATTAAGGCATCGCGCAAAAAAAGAATTGCCGCCGGTGCCGGAGTAGAAGTTCATGAAGTTAACAAGTTGCTTAAATCCTATGAGCAAATGTCAACTATGATGAAGCAAATGGGTAAAATGGGGGGCTTAGGCTCTCTTGCAACCCGTTTTATGAAAAAAAGTCCGTTTGGAGGAAATCCCTTCGGCGGGTTTAATAATAACAAATTTCCGTTTTAAGCGGAAAAACGAAACTAACAAATAAACCAGAAAGGAAAAAAATGACAGTTCGTATTAGACTTTCTCGCGGTGGTTCTAAAAAGCACCCTTACTATCGTGTTGTGGCTGCTGACCAAAGAGCTCCCCGTGATGGCAGATTTATTGAAAAATTGGGTTCTTACAATCCTCTTCTTCCCAAAGACCACGCTGAACGTTTGGTTATTGATGAAGAAAAAGTAAAATCTTGGATTTCTAAAGGCGCGCAGCCGACAGAAAGATTGCAGAAATTGTTTGCAAACTTAGGTTTGTGTGCGGCGCCGGTCATTCACAATCAGCCGAAGAAATCTGCTCCGAAGGCAAAAGCTCTCGAGAGAATAAAGGAAAAAGAAGAAAAAGCTAAAGCCGCCGCTGAGGCCGCAGCAGCTGCTGCAGCAGAAGCAGAAGGTTCAGCTGAAGCTTAATCTTTTTTTGATAAGTTTATGTTGCAATAGGTAACTGATGAGTATGAAAAAAGTTTGTTTGGGAAAAATTGTCGGTGTTCACGGCATAAAAGGCGAATTTAAGGTCAAAAGCTATACCGCGGTTGATCGTGATATTGCCTCTTACGGTGATTTGGAAGACAAAACCGGCGAACTTAAGTTTTCGCTTAAAGTTACCGGACACTCCAAAGATTTACTCCGTATTAAAATCAAGGGAATTGATGACCGAACCAAGGCCGAAACCCTGATTGGCACAGAGCTGTATGCCCCGCGCGGCGTTCTGCCGGAACTGAAAACAGACGAGGTATACTATGAGGCGGATTTGGTCGGCTTAAAAGTGTTTGATGAACAAAAAAATGAAGTCGCAAAGGTTATAGGGTTTTATAATTTCGGCGCCGGAGATATTTTGGAAATCAAACTCAAAACCGGTCGGGCTGAAATGTTGCCGTTTAACAAAGCCTATGTACCGGAGATAAATTTGGAAGACGGCTATATTATTGTTGCGTCAACTGCAATGGTGTTTTTTGAGGACGATGAGGACTTAAAAGATGCTGAATGTTAAAATCTTGACCATCTTTCCTGAACTGTTCCCCGGTTTTTTGGGACATTCGCTGACAGGAAAGGCCATGGAAGAGAATAAATGGCAGCTTAAAACGGTTAACATCAGGGACTACGCTTATGATAAGCACAAATCCGTTGATGACACGCCGTGCGGCGGCGGAGCAGGGATGATTATGCGGCCGGACGTTTTAGGTCGGGCAATCGCTGACAATCATACCACGGGGCGGATAATTTATATGTCCCCCAAAGGAGCGCCGCTGACCCAGAAAAAAGCCCGCGAGCTTGCCAAAGAAACGGAGTTGACGATAATCTGCGCCAGATTTGAAGGCATTGACGAACGCGTCATTGAAGCCTTTAATATCGAGGAAATCAGTATTGGCGACTATATCCTAACCGGCGGCGAGCAAGCAGCACAAATTATGCTGGACGCGGTCGTGAGACTTCTTCCGGGGGTTCTCGGCAATGAAATGTCGCTTGAAGATGAAAGTTTTGAAAACAATCTTCTCGAATACCCGCAATATACCCGCCCGATTGAGTGGGAAGGGCGCACGGTTCCCGAAGTCCTGCTTTCAGGACATCACCAAAAGATAGCCGACTGGAGAAAACAACAGTCCGAAATTGCAACGAAAGCCAAACGGCCTGACTTATTTAAGATTTATCTTGATTCTAAAAATAGTTAGGTGTATAAAGTAAAAAATTTATATAAAAAGGTAAAACTGATGAACATTATAGAAAATATTGAAAAAGAGCAAGTTGCCCAATTGACCGAAGGCAAGAACATTCCTGACTTCAAAGCCGGCGACACCCTTAAAGTTCACACCAAAGTTAAAGAAGGCGACCGTGAGCGTATCCAAATTTATGAAGGTATCTGCATCGCTCGTAAAAACGATGGTTTGAATTCTTCTTTCACCGTTCGCAAAATCTCTTTTGGTGAAGGCGTAGAACGTGTATTCCCGTTGTATTCTCCAAACGTTGCGAAAATTGAAGTAACCCGTATCGGTAAAGTAAGACGTGCAAAATTATACTTCTTGCGCGCTTTGCGTGGCCGTTCTGCCCGTATTGCAGACGATTTGTCCGCACAGGCAAAAGCTAAAAACAACGACAAATAGGGCTTTGCTCATAGGTATTAAAAACCCCCGCCGTTTTCAAGCGGGGGTTTGTTTTATTTTAAGCGTTTATGATAAGTAATATTATTTTTCTTTTTTAATTAATCGCCGGTATGCAAACCAACGCAAAAATTTATGGTAACGAAATCTCAAAAGTCCGGCTTGATCCAAGTCCCTTAGTTCATTTGCAAAAGCTTCAAGCATTTCATTCTTATTTTTATCCGAAGCTCTGAGGCAACGGTTATATTGCTGTTTTAATAAATCCGGCAGTAAAAAATGCAAAACGGCTTTCTTTTCAACCTCATTAAAAACGTCAAACAGTTTAATCAACGCTTTAACGCCCGTATGATAATCAAGAATATGGGACACTTTTCCCTCTTGTTTTGAAAGCGAAGAATGTCTTAAAGTGTAAAAATAAAGCTTCTCATCAATCATAACTATTTTCGGGCGTCTGGCTAAAATGCTGTATGTAAAAGGAACATCTTCAAATGAAATATGTTCAATAAATTTTTCTTTTTCAAGCAAATGTCGGTCATAAAGTTTGGTCCAGACTTCCGCCGGAAATTTATGGTTGCATTCAGCCAGCGGGTTGACATAGTATTTTGCTTTAATCTCCGGTATGGAAATTTCTTTTGCTTGATAAGGAAAATTATTCTCCATAACTTTCTGAAAATCAAAACAAACCATTTCCGCCTGATATTGTTGCATAAAATAAAGCGCCGTTTCTAAAAGCTTAGGGGCAATGGTGTCATCAGAATCAAGAAAATAAATATATTGCCCCAAAGCCTCGCGCAAGCCGGTGTTACGCGCTTTGGAAACTCCGCTGTTTTCTTGATGGATAATCTTAAAACGCTTGTCTTTTTTAGCATATTTTTCTAAAATCTTAGCTGAGCCGTCAGTTGAACCATCATCAATGCAAAGGACTTCAAAATCTGTAAAAGTTTGCGCCATAACGCTGTCTAAACAAAAGCTAAGAAACTTTTCAACGTTATAAACGGGAATAATGATGGAAACAAGCGGCATAATAAACTCCGAAAATCTCATTTATGGAATAAAAAAACGCTACCATGCCGGCTTATAAATGACAAGCAATATTTTTTAATAGGCAACAGCTAAAAAATATCCCCGAATAATCGGGGATAAGAGGTGATGAGATAAAAAATCTATTTTTTCTTGCCAAGGTTAATTAACAGTCGGTAATATTCTGTAAAATGAGTAAGCTTTGCCGTCATAAAAAAATAATCTTTATCAAGCCAATAAATAAACTGCATAAATTTGCGGTAATCGCGTAAGAGTTCTTGTCTGTTGCTAATAATGATACGACCGAAAATAAGATCAATTTTGAGCGTTCCGGCACGGGAAACAATCTTTTTTAAGGTTGTGCGCCGAAGTTCAAGACGTTGCGGAAAATTATCAAAAAGCGTATCAATACCGCCGTAAAACAATGTGTATACATACTCGTGGTCAAAGAGGTGTTTAAGAAAAGAGAGCGGCAGCTCATTCCAAAAATGTTCAGGTGTAACAGGATCAGGCAGAAGGACGGCTTTATTTTCAAGAATATGCAAAACCTCCTCGCTCCATTCAATAGTATTAAACCAATTAGGCAACCCGAATTTAGACACCATTTTTTGATGAAATTTATATTTAAACAGTTTTTCAAGCTGAGAGATAATCAAATACAATTCTTTGCCCAAAAGTAAGTTAAGTATGTAAAGCTCAGGTAATTGTTTTTCATCAAGTTGTCTTTTGACAATTATCCTGTTATAGATTTTTTTATCTCGCTCTGAAATAAAAAGTTCAGATAAGCGCGTATAATCAATATGTTTCATTTTAAATTCCCTTATGTTAAGTAAAAAACAAAAATTCATACCGCCAAATCAGAGCCGGTATGATACCAACAAATTTAAGGGAGCTCATATAATAAAAATAGCGCAAAACGATGTTTATATAAAAAAATATAGCCGAAAGTTCTATAAATATAAAATAACCGGGACGCCGAAAAGACATAGTCGTTGACAACTGATTTTCTTTTATATAAATTAAAGCAAAGAAAATAATAGGAGCAGATAATGGAATTTGAAAACAAAACCCTGAATATTGAACAAACCGTCACAAACGGCGTCTTGGTTTGCAAATTAACCGGCTGGCTTGATCCGAACACAACGCCGAAATTGGAAGAAGAAATTAATTTAGCCGGTGTAAACGAACTTGTTTTTGATATGCAAAATGTCGAATATGTTTTTTCGGCAGGGCTCAGAGCCTTTTTATATTTTGAAAAAATGATGAAAGCATCCGGCGGAACAATGAAACTTATTAATGTTTCGGATTTTATCAAATCAATTTTTGAGATGGTCGGCTTTCAAGAAATTATTGAAAACACTAAATGATTTGTAAAAGTAGAAAATGGCTGAAAAAGCAATCTTTGGCTTTTAAAATAAGCTTAGGCGTTTTATTGTGTTCGTTTATGGGCGTTGTTATTCTGTTAAGCATCGTGACAAAACGCTCTGAAACAATAATCAAAGAGCAAATCCTTAAACACTCGCAGCATACTATCAAAGCATCAGTTGAAAATATCAGCCATTTAATAACCACAACCGAACAAGCCTTAAGAGCTTTAAGAAACACCTTAAACCAACTTGATACGGATGATACGGACGCTATTGAAATAGCCCTGAAATCAACCATCAAGGCAATACATAATTCAGGATTTAACTTATCCCATGTCGCTATATATTCTTTTCCTTCTAAAACATCCGCTTGGGGAAAATTTTATTCAGCCTACGCCGAAGATGGTGAGTTTTTTTACAAAAACGAAGAAAACAAAGATTTTTATAAAGAATTTCCATGGCTGAAAGATATCGAAAAAGAAGAAAAAATTTTCTGGTCTGAGCCATACGTCAGCCCGAACAGCCCGACGCCCAGAATGGTCATTACATGCGTTTTGCCTTTTAAATTTCAAAAAACAGACGATTTTACCGGACTTGTTTCAATTTCAATTGATTTAGATAATATCAGGCAATATCTTGACAAGTCGCCGTTTCAAGACGAAGGAGAACTAGTCCTTCTCTCTAAAAAAGGGTTGTATATAACCCACCCTAATCCGAAAATCAATATGAAAACGTCTATTTATGAATTAGCCGAAAAGCTGAATAATAAAAAGTTATACCAAATAGGTCAAAAAGTCCTCTCCGGACAATCCGGTTACACTCAAATGCCGTTTTCTTCCGTCTATGAAGCCCCGACAGTTTTCTTTTATGCGCCGATACCGTTGCTTAATTGGGGATTGTGTTTGATTTATTCTAAAAAACAGTTGTTTAAGCCGGTATATGATTTGCAGATAATGATAATTGTTTCAGCAATTGCCGGAATTTTAATTATGCTGTTTTTAATTGATAAAATTTGCTATTATTCAACGCGGCCGCTGCAAAATTTGGCAAAAGTGGCTATGCAGTACGGCAAAGGGGATTTTTCTCAAAATGTTTCCGAATTGCGTTCAGGTGATGAAATCGGAACGCTGTCAGATGCTTTTGGTAATATGCGCACTAATCTGCTGGAATATATCAAAAAAGAAACAATGCAGGCTGCCGAAAAGCAAAAAGACTTAAGTGAACTTGAAATCGCCAAACAAATCCAGCTCTCGGCACTTCCGGCAGATTTTCCCGAACATGAATTGTTTGATATTAGCGCTTTAATGATTCCGGCCAAGCAGATTGGCGGCGATTTTTATGATTTCTTTTTCTTAAATCAACATAAAATAGCGCTCGTTATAGCCGATGTTTCCGGCAAAGGGATTTCCGCCGCGCTATATATGATGCGTGCTCAGGAAGTTATCAAACACACCGCGAGATATACCAAATCCGTCGCCAAAATTTTTGAACGGGCGAATAATGTCTTATGCGAAGGCAATAAAACGTGTATGTTTGTAACCGCCTTTCTTGCCGTCATTAATCTGCAAACCGGAGAAATGGAATATGTCAATGCCGGACATTTGCCGCCGTTTTTAGAAGACAAAACAGGTTGTACACCGATTCCTTTAAAGCAAAATTTTGTTTTAGGCGTAAGGCCGGGATGCGTTTATAAAAAAGAAAAACTTAAACTAAAGCCAAACAGCCGGTTGTTTCTGTATACGGATGGCATTACCGAAGCTCAAAATTTTCAAGGTCGTTTTTATGGTCAAAAACAGTTGCATACCGTTTTAGAAAAAAATCTTCCAACACCTCACGAAACTATTCAAAGTGTCATCACGGATATTCGCCGTTTTGTTGACAATGCGCCGCAATCGGACGATATTACAATGTTGTCTTTTCTTTATCGTAAGCAAGATACAAATGAACTGACGATAAAAGCAGACATCAAAGAACTGCATAACGTGCTGGCATTTATAGAACATGATATGAAACAAAAAAAAATAACGCCGGAAATTCGCTCCAAAATAATCGTCATAGCCGAAGAATTGTTTAGCAATATTGCGCTATACGCGTATAACACAAGCGGTATGGTAAGCATTAAAACCTCTATACAAGAAGAAAACTATTGCCTGACATTTGTTGATAACGGCAAGCCTTATAACCCGTTAAAACATCAACAGCCGGATATTTCCAAACCGGTGACGCAAAGGTCAGTCGGTGGGCTGGGGATATTCATTGCCCGAAAAATGGCAGATAAAATGGACTATGCATACC
>JAGASU010000004.1 GCA_017621635.1 Alphaproteobacteria bacterium
ATGTGGTAAGCATCGCCGCTCATACCATAACCGGCAATCTCGGCATAAATCTTGGCGCCTCTTTTCTTGGCGTGTTCCAGTTCTTCCAACACGAGCGCACCGCTGCCCTCGCCCATAACAAAGCCGCTACGGCCTTTATCCCATGGACGTGATGCTTTCTCCGGCGTATCGTTATAATCGGAAGTAATAGCTTTCATACGGGCAAAACCGGACAAACCCAAAACGTTAACGGCAGACTCAGCCCCGCCGGCAACCATCAAATCAGCATCACCTCTGGCAATCATTGCCGCAGCGTCGCCGATAGCATGCGTACCGGTAGAACAAGCCGTCACACAAGCGTGGTTAGGCCCTCTTAACCCGTGTTTAATTGAAACGTTGCCGGAAATCAAATTAATCAAAACCGACGGAATAAAAAACGGAGAAATTCTTTTCATACCCGATTCGTTAAACGAAATCGCATTTTCATAAATACCGGCCAAACCACCGATACCCGAACCGATCATCACGCCCGCGCGGTCTTTTTCCTCATCGCTGGCGCTTTCTTTATCCCATCCGGCGTCTTTTAAAGCATCGTCGGCAGCCGCCATACCATACATGATAAACTTATCATTCTTCTTTTGGTCTTTCGGCGCCAAAACCGTATCCGGATTAAAATCAGGCTCATTTTCGCCAAAAGGCACCTGTCCGGCAATAGTCACAGGAATATCTTTTAAATCCACGCCTTCAATCGGACGAATACCCGACTTTCCGGCCAACAATGCTTCCCAGTTATGCTTAACGCCTCTTCCAAGCGGCGAAACAACACCCAAACCGGTAACGACAACTCTTCTCATTAAAAAACCTCTTTCACCTTATCCGGCAGGCTTTGGCATAAAGCCAAAACCATACGGATAACTCTTAGTATGAAAAAACTCGCTTAAAACTTTTGAGCGAGTTCTAACTTATGATAATTCCAAAGACTTACGCAGCTTTTGAAAGATAGTCAATAGCATCTTTTACAGTAAGAATTTTTTCTGCTGCTTCATCAGGAATTTCGCAACCGAATTCTTCTTCAAACGCCATAACCAACTCAACGGTATCCAAGCTGTCAGCGCCCAAATCATCAATAAAGTTTGCATTATCTGTTACTTTTGTTTCTTCAACACCTAAATGTTCAGCAACAATTTTCTTAACACGATCAGCGGTATCAGTCATTAAATTCAACCTCTAAATATTATTAAAACAAATTTAGACTAACGTCTGAGATGAACGTTAACCACAAAATATTTATTTGACAAGCTTTTTTTTAAACTTTTCAACTTTCACCCCGCCTTTAGCCCCATAAACTGCACACTTTCAATAGGTTAAGCCCCTTAAAAAAAATTTAAATTTTCCCCAAAATAACACTTTATTTCTATAATTTCGCACACTATATATACCTTCGAATTAAGAAATCATACTTTTTAAGGAAAACTAAAATGCAGATAGGAATTGTAGGAACCGGAATGGTCGGAGCGGCCATTGCCTTTTCGCTTGCCCAAGAGGGAACCGCGGAAAAACTAATTTTAATTGACGCTAATTCAGAACGCGCCACAGCCGAAGCTATGGACATCTCTCACGCCACACCGTTTTCATTCGGTGCCAAGGTTGTTGCCGGAGATTACAAAGACTTAAAACAAGCCGGTATTATCATCATCACCGCCGGCGCAAACCAAAAACCCGGAGAAACCCGCTTGGATTTGCTCGCAAAAAATGTTTCCATTTTCAAAAGCATAATTCCCGAAATTGTCAAATATGCCCCGAACGCTATTTTAATTATCGCCACCAATCCGGTGGATATTATGACCGAAGTCACCCTAAAACTTTCCGGCTTCCCGAAAAACCGCGTTTTAGGCACCGGAACCGTGCTGGACTCAGCCCGTTTCAGAAGCATATTAGGTCGTCATTTGGGCATTTCGCCAAAATCAATCCACGCTAACGTCATCGGCGAACACGGGGACTCTGAGGTGCTGTTATGGTCAAGCGCGGTCGCTGGCACCTCTTGCGTGGAAAGAATTGCCAAAGAAACCGACATTGTGCTTGATAAAGTCGTCAAAGGCTCGATAGATAATGAAGTCCGCAACGCCGCTTATGCCATCATCAAAGGCAAAGGCGCCACATATTACGGCATAGCCGCCGCCACGCAATATATCGTCAGCTCAATCATCAGCGACAAACACGCGATTTTAACCATCAGCTCACATCATGACAAAGGCATTGGCGGATACAATAATATCTGTTACTCAATGCCCTCGGTCATCAGCAAAAACGGTGTCGAAACAGCGCTTCTCCCCGCCATGTGCGATGAAGAAAAAGAAGCCCTAGCCCAAAGTGCCGAAACCCTCGCAGAATATACAAAAAAAGCGCTGGATATGCTGTAATCCCCACATCTCCACACAAAAAAACGCCCGCCATCCTCCGACAGCGGGCTTTTTTGTTATAAAGAAGTGTAATAAAGTCAAATTAAAAATTATCCACATTCCCCCCTCAGACCATTGACAAGACAAAAATAATATATTATTAAAAATATATTCTTAACGTAATAACATTTTTAATACGCGGGACTTTGGACGACATTCGCACCAAAGTCCTTTTTTTCAACTTAACTTCAATTTAGGATAATAAGATGACGTATACACAAGATGATTTTATAAAAGAACTTGCCAAAGATTTTACCGAAGACAAAGAAAAACCACTCAAAAAAAAGAGACTTGCAGCCCTTCTTGATAAATATGGGGAAAGCAGAGAAAATATTGATAAAAACGCCGATATAACAGATTGGATGGAATACCTCTTTGCCCAAGGTGACAAATATCTTGATGAAGTAATTCAAGAACGCGCTATGACACGTTATCATGCGCAATTTCCTCAAACCCCGATTCCTCTAAAGTCTTTACAAGATTCCGAATATAAAATTTCTAAAAACATCCCTGAAACAGAAAATGAAAATGCTTTTAACAGCTATAAACAATCTGAAAAAAAGAAGAAAAAAACTCCAGAAGAAACATATCTAAACGATGATTTTTACCATAAGCTTGCTATGGAAGAATCAACAGATGATTATACTGCTTACAACAAAAAAGGAGGAGGCATTGGTGCTCATGGAAAATATCAATTACGCAAGCCTATTTTACAAGATTTAGGATATGTAGATAAAAATGGAAAATGGTTAGGAAAAAACAACATTTCATCCGCCAATGATTTTTATAAAAACCATGCAGAACAAGAAAAAGCCATTCGTGATATGATGAATTACTATTATTTAGTTTTAAAAACTAATGAATCTATAACGCATCAAGGTAAAAAAATTAATGGAAGCATTACTGATAAAAACACAAAAAAACAGAAAAATGTAAATTTTGAAGTTACAATCAGCGGATTATTAGCAGCAGCGCATCGCGAAGGACCTGGCATGGTAAAAACATATTTAAATTCTCTTGAAAAAAACGAAAAAGGCGAATACTATCTGCCTTATGATAAAATTTCTGATAAACTAAAAGGGAATTTGAAAAATGTGGAAGAAAGGTTATACAACTACACTAAATAAATTAACAATTATTTCTTGCTTCTTATGCGGTAAAGCAATTGCTTTACCGCAAGACTGGCCTTGTAGTGAATTTATTGTAGAAAAACACCAAATAACCGAACAATCCGCTACAGATACCACTTATTTGTACAAGGGACAAACCGGAAATTATTTTTTAGAAATTGAATTAACCCAAGACAAAAACATTCCTGCTCATTTTGCTGACTGTGGCACTCACGGCTGTCCGGGAACTCTTAAAGAACTAACAACCAAACGTCAGGAATATTTAAATTTCTTTTGCGAAACCATAATAGAAAGCGACTATAATAAAATAAAATGTTTTGCAGGCGGCGGCGACGAATACCTATTAACCAAAACCACAGACAACATCTATCAAACCAAAATTTGTTCTTCTGAAAACAGCGACACCATAGCGCTTGACTTATCAACTTGTAACCAATGCCATTGCAAATTAACCTACCTTGATGAAAAAAACAGCCCGACCTCAGGCGTTTGGCCGATGAATTGCACCCGTGAGTCCCCCACGCAAATCCGTTGCTTCACCAACGACGGCTACACCGCTTGGCGCAACTATGACTATATAAACAGCTCACAAGATTTCCAAAATTGTGTTGACTTAAAACTCTGAAATAACAAAATACTTTTTTCACTCGAAAGTCAAGGTATTTTCCTTGAAAAAAACGAAAAAGGAGGATACTATCTGCCCTATGATAAATATAAAGGCAATACACTAAGGAGCTTACTTGCTGTTGAAACACGTTTACGAAAATTTGAAAAATAGCCTGACATTAGTTCTGTTTTTCACCGCAGGGAGTGCTCTAGCACTCCCTCAAGACTGGCCTTGTGAGGAGTTTCAGCTCACCCGTGCCTCTCAAAATAACAATGAAAACACTTTTATCGGAGAACATAACCACTACCGCCTGACCATTACAGACTTTGACACAAACCCAAATTTTGTCTTAGCAAATTGCGGCTCGGCCGGTTGCCTCGGAACCATAACAAACCTCAAAACCGGCAAAGAGGAAACATTGCGCTTTGACTGTTCCTATAGTCTGGAAACCAAACGCCTTTCTTGCTATTTAAGCGACGGTGACGAATACCTATTAACCAAAACCTCCGGCACAATCTATCAAACCAAAACCTGCTCCTCCCCAAACAGCCACACCATACAGCTTGACACCGCAACTTGTAATCAATGCCATTGCAAATTAACCTACCTTGATGAAAAAAACAACCCGACCTCAGGCGTTTGGCCGATGAATTGTACCCGTGAATCCCCTACGCAAATCCGTTGTTTCACCAATGACGGCTACACCGCTTGGCGCAATTACGACTACATAAACACCACGCAAGATTTCCAAAATTGTGTTGACTTAAAACTCTGAGTAGAGAAAAATTGTCTTTCTTTGAGTCATTGCGAGGCGCCACTTTCTTTTCACGAGTCATTGCGAGGTAAGCCGTAAGGCAATAACCGAAGCAATCCATGACTGAACGCAACGCGTTGCTTTATTAAAATTCGTGTGCTATCGCACGAATTATGGATTGCCGCGGTTGCTTATGGCTGACGCCATGCACCTCGCAATGACTCTGAGAAAAAACAAGCTCCCATCCGTCACACACTCCAAGCAAGGTGGGCGAGAAAAACTCAAACCTCTCGCCCCACTCCCTGAGAAAGGAGGAAAATTTTGCGAAATAGTCGCGGATGTCCTGCGCCCCGCTCCAATAAAGGAGTGGGATAAAGTACGGTGCTATCGTTAAATGTCCTCCCTCAAACCGGAGCGTACTTAAGCGTACGTGAGGATTTGAGGGAGGCTTCCATTTGGCGATTTGACCGTGCTTTAGCACGCTCCGCCAAGTCTTTTTAGATTCTCACGATGTGAAGAACATTTGTCAGTCCAGCCCTTCCGAACGGATACCCCGCCGTAATAACAATATGCTCGCCTTTGTCGGCAAGACCGGAAATTCGGGCAAAACCGCGCGATACGGTTTCAATGTTATCAAAACTTTCAAACACTTTCTTGTCAATAAAGGTTTTAACGCCCCAAACCAAATTAAGCCGGCGGGCAACTTCTTCGCTCGGATTAATGGATAAAATCGGCAACTGCGGACGTTCTTGCGCCATAGCAAGCGTTGTCGCACCGCTAACCGAAAAAGTCGCAATACAAGCCACTTTATTAAGCGTCTTGACCACTTCGCTTGCCGCATGGGTAATCGCGTGTGCTTCGTTATTGCAATAAAAATCCTCAACAAAGCGGTTAACACTTTCAAAATACCGCGGGTCGGCTTCAACTTGTTCAATCACGCCGCGCATAGTTTTAACCGTTTCAACCGGATAACTGCCGGCAGCCGTTTCCGCAGACAACATCACCACATCACAGCCGTCATAAACCGCGGTCGCCACATCCGAGACCTCGGCTCTGGTCGGCATCGGGGCGGAAATCATCGATTCTAACATCTGGGTTGCCACAATCACCGGCTTGCCGTATAAGCGACATTTTGCCTCGATTTTCTTTTGCAAAACCGGCACCGTCACAATCGGACACTCAACGCCCAAATCACCACGCGCCACCATAACCATATCCGAAGCCTTGATAATCCCGTCCAAATCGTCCAAAGCCTGCGGTTTTTCAAGTTTGGAGATAATCAGCGCCTTTTTGCCGATAATCTTACGCGCTTCTTTAACATCGCTCGTTCTCTGCACAAAAGACAAACAAACGCAATCCACCTTAAGCTCTAAGGCAAACGCCAAATCATCTAAATCTTTCGGCGTCAACGGAGAAATATTTAAAGAAGAATTCGGCAGATTAACCCCCTTATGACCGGAAATAACCCCGCCGACAACAACTTCCGTTTCAGCCTTGTCTTTAGAGCATTTAAGCACATTCAAGATAATGTTCCCGTCATTAACTAACAGCGTATCTCCCGGTTTTAATGCCTCAAAAATCTCTTTATGCGGTAACGTCACGCGAGTCGCGTCACCAAGCTCTTGTTTCATATCAAAAGTAAATTTCTGCCCTTTTTTTAATAAAACTTTATCTTCCTTAAACAGACCGATTCGAAGTTTCGGTCCCTGCAAATCCGCCACAATTGTCGTATGTGTTCCCTTTGACTTGGCAACGCGGCGAATAGTATCATAGAGAGCCTTGTGTTCGTCATGTGTGCCATGGCTGAAATTAAGCCTGAAACCGTCAACACCGGCCTCAATCAGCTCTCCGATTTTTTCCTCGCTGTTTGAGGCAGGTCCTAATGTTGCTAAAATTTTTGTACGCGTACTGCTCGGCATATTATCTCTCCTTTAGTTACAAACCATATTCTTTTGTCTCCCATATACACCATAAATATTTAATAACTTATTATTATCCGTTTTCTCCACAATTATTTATTGCCAAACAAAAATATTTTTGTTACAGTCCCTCCTTGATGAGATTATTTTTGAAACAAACAAGGAGAAAAATATGTCAGAAAATGAAGTCGGCGGAATCGACAGCACCAGATTAAACTCACTGATTGAACGCATTGAACGTCTTGAAGAAGAAAAAAAAGGTCTATCTTCAGACATTCGTGACATCTACGCTGAAGCCAAAGGCGTTGGCTTTGATGTCAAAATTATGAAAGCCATTATCAAATTAAGAAAGATGAATCAGGCTGACCGCGACGAGCAGGAATTTTTGCTCGAAACCTACCGCAAAGCCTTAAACGTCTAAGCAAGAAGCACCGACCACCGGTGCTTTTTTTTTAGCCCGCAGCATAATAAATACTCAAGCCCCGCTCTAAAAAACGCGGAATTTTGGTAGTGAACCCGAAATGTCCACCAAAGGGCAGGAGTGTACAAAATAGTACATGACTGCCCTGCAGAGTGGCTTCCATCCACAAACTCAAAGACCAAGCCCCACTCAAAAAACGCGGAATTTTGCGAAGGGACCGCAGATGTCCTGGTTCAAAAATTTTAGTGTACATAATAGTACATGAATTTTTGAAACCAGGCTTCCATCTGCGAGTCAATTCACAAAATTACACGTTTTTTATACAATGCCTTTGTACATCGCATACACCGCAAACAAAGCCGCTATGACGAGAATAATCGCGCCAAACCGCTCTCCTGCCGTAAAGGCGGGAGCGTGCGGAGAATTTTGCCGGCGGGCGTGAATGAAAACGGGAATTCCCACTGCCATAAAAACAAGCGCCATCAAAAGATAGTTTAACCCGGCGGCATAAATCAGCCATAAAGCGTATAAGGAGCCGAATACTGCTGAAAATAAGGCGCTGGACCGTTTGATATAAAATCCTGTCGGATATTCATGGTCTTCGCATAATTTCCACAAATACATCGCACTCGCAAAATACGCCGGTAAAACCATCACGCTTGTAATGGAGAGCATCGTGTTCCAAGCATTTCCCGAAAAATAAACCAAAAGCATAAACACTTGCATTAAAGCGCTTGTCACATAAAGCGAAACAGATGGTGCGCTAAAAACGTTTTCTTTGGCAAATTCTTTAGGGAATGTCCCGTTTTCGGCCGCCGCTTGCGGAATCTGCGCGGTAACCATCGTCCAGGCAAGCCAGCTGGTCAAGACAGAAATTAAAAGCCCGATATTCATAATATAAGAGCCCCATTTTCCGATAACCGGCTCCAAAACCGCCGCGGTTGACGGATTAGGCAGCTTAGAAAGTTCTTCCTGACTCATTAAGCCATACGGCAAAACAGATAACAGCACGTAAATCAAAAGGCAGCCGACAAACCCCAAAAGCGTTGCTTTGCCGACAGATTGCGGATTCTTCGCGTGCTTAGACATCACAACCGCGCCTTCAATACCGATAAACGCCCATAAGGTTACCAACATCGTCCCCTTAATTTGATTAGACAAATCGCCGAGTTTGGGTTCGTTTTCACCCCAAAAATCAAACGAAAATCTATCCGCATTAAAAAAGACAATTGTCACCACGATAAAAAACAACAGCGGAACAATCTTGGCAATCGTACCGATAAGGTTAACAATTGTCGCCTGCTTAATGCCTCTTAAAACAAGCGCATTAAAGCCCCAAATCAAAACCGAACCGCCGATGATAGAATATAAACCGTTTCCACCCTGAAAATACGGCGGGAAGAAATAGTTTAACGCATCCATCGTAATCACGGCATAGCCGACATTGCCGCAAATCTGGCACAGCCAGTAGGACCAGCCGATAGTAAAACCGACATACGGTCCGAAGCCTGCACGGCTATACATATAAATACCGGCTGTCAAATCCGGTTTAACGACGGAAAGAATCCGAAACGTGTTTGCTAAAAAATAAACACCGAGACCGGTAATCAGCCAGGCGATAAGAACCGCCCCGACCGAAGCCCCCGCTGCCATATTTTGCGGCAAACTGTAAATTCCGCCGCCGATCATGGAGCTGACAACAACGCCCGCCAGCGCCAAAACGCCGAGTTTTCCTCCGTTATCGGAAGAATCACTCTTAATATTTTCTTGTTTTGCCATTATAATCTTCCTTTTAACTTCTCAAAATCTGTTTGACTGTTGTTAAAAGAAATTAGACTTTGGCAGCCGGAGCATGCTCAAAATTCAAAAACCCGAGGCAGGTTAAGCTGTAACCGAACTGCTGCTCGATATTGAGGTAATTATGGAACATCTGAAAATCGCTGTGTTTCTCCACACCTCTGATTTCAAGTTCGTGATTCAGCGACTTGTTAAGCCACATCTCGGCATGACCTTTAGCAATTTCATCATCAATCTGAGTGTCAAAAAATTCCACATACTCAGCTGCCCAACCGCCGATTAATTCGCCGTTTTTATCCTTGCCCCAGCAAATGCCGACACCGGTTGCAATCGCTTTATGCTCATCGCGGCTGGCACCATGTCCGGCCATAATCACTTCCAAAACCGCACCATGTTTAAACTGGTTAACCACTTTGTCTACCGGCACAATATTGCCATAGATTTCTTTCGGCAAAACCGAAGTATAAGGCACAACGTTAAAATTCTCGATTTTAGCCTGCAACAAAGCCGAATCATAGCAAAAAGTTTCAAACGGCTGCGGCGGAATACCATCATTGGCTTGTCCCACACCGCCGGTAATAAATGCTAAAGTTGGAAATCTAACACCTTCTGTCATTTTCTTCTCCTATAAAAATTATTATTAAAAACAGGAAAGAAAATAACCCCTGATTTAGGTTTTTAAATGTCTTGTCCGTCAAATTAGCCTTTTAGCTATATTAAGATACGCTAAAGGTGTTAAATCTTCCGCCCTTAATGTCGGCTCAATCCCTAATGCCGCCAAATGCTCTAAAATGCCGTTAACGCTCTTCAAACTCTGCCTGATCATCTTGCGCCGTTGCCCGAACGCAAGACCTGTCAACATCTCAACTTTTAAAAGCACATCTTCCGGCACACATTCTTTGTAAGGCTTAAACAATAACACCGAAGACCAAATCTTAGGCGCCGGCACAAAACACGTCGGGGCCAAATCAAACAGCCTTACAACCTCGCACTGCAACTGTGCCATAACGGACAAACGCCCATACTCTTTTGTTCCCGCTTGCGCCAAAATCCTGTCCGCCACTTCCTTTTGAAACATCAGTGTTAAGCTCTTAAAATTCTTGATATTCTTAAGCCACCCCGTCAGCAACACCACCGAAATATTATACGGCAGATTGCTGATGATATGTTGCTTCCCTTCATCGCAAATTTTCTGTTGCCAGTCAAATTTCAACGCATCGCCCGCGCAAATCTCAAGCGCAGGATAAAACGCTTTAATCTCCTCCAAAATAGCCAAACAGCGTTCATCCATTTCTATTGCCGTCAGTTTGGCAGGATGTTGCCTTAACACCGCCTGTGTCAACCCGCCCGGCCCCGGCCCGACCTCGATAAAACGTTCGTTCTCTAAAGAGATCAGCCCTTGCGCCTGCATGGATAGCCGGATAATTTTATCGGTAATATTACTATCCAGCAAAAAATTCTGCCCTAAGGCTTTTTTTGCCATTAAGCCGTATTTTTCAACAAACTCTTTTGTGCTTAACACCGTCATCAAAAAGCCCTTAAAACTTCTTCTCAATCACTGCCCTGTTACGCAAATCGCGGATATATTTGTTAGCAAGTTCGTCCGTCTTACGGTTTTTAACAAATGTCCTGACCTCGTCTTCACCGGGCATATCTTTTTTATCCTTTTTCGGATTATAAATTTTATCCATCTTAAAAATGTAATAATCCGTCCGGTAGGCAATGGCATTGGAAACCTGCCCTTCTTTTAACGAGCGGATAGCCTTGTCCAAGGGAGCTGCCAGCTGTCCGGCAGACACCCAGCCTAATCTCCCGCCCGAAGGCGCACTGGCTGATTGGGAAAACTGCGCCGCATAAAGCGCAAACCGCGGGTCGTTTTTAAGCGTTTCCACTAACTCATCAATATGCTCGCCGTCTTTTCTTTTAATCACAATCTCGGAAACCATATATTTCGGCGTATCCATATCCTTTTTAATCCGCTCAATTTCATCATTGACTTCTTTAACCGAAACATCAACATTTTGCCCCATTCTCTGTGTCACCAGCTTGTTCCATAAAAGGTTTGCCTTAATCTGGGTCATAAACACATCTTTACTTACCTGATATTCTTTAAGCACATTGGCAAATTTGCCCGCCGGCACCCCGTTGGATTTTTCAAAATTCCGGTACGCATCTTTGATTTCTTTATCCGAAACCCGAATATTTTGTTTTTCCGCTTCCTGCAATTTGATTTTTTCATCAATCACGTTTTGCATCACTTTATCGGCAACCAGTTTTTTATTTTTTTCGTTAATCATCATACCGGTCGTCAAGCAAAACAAATTAGCCCTTTCCTGCAAGTCTTTGTTAGAAACCATCTCGCCGTTAACCGTCGCCGCAATCTTTAATCCTCTGCCAAACAAATTATACGGCCGAAATACTGCCTGCTCTTTTTTTATTTTTGACTCTTCTCTGGCTCTATCTTCCTCTGCCGCACGTCTGGCCGCCTGCTCATCTGCGTTGTCTGAGCGGCGAAACATAATCGAGCGGGATTTTGAGCTTCTGACTTCCCGATCAAGCTCTGACATATCCGCCTCCTGCGCCGTAACATTAATCGCAATCAGACAAACACCTATTACAATCCATAATTTTTTCATTTCAATTCTCCCGTCTAATTAGAGCCAAAACCGCCCAATGTTTTAAAGAAAAAGGTTAGTCCGATTTCATAGTCATCGTCCATCGTCGGATTATCATAATTATACTTTTTCGCCGTAAAAGACAACCGCAGACACTCATCTTCATAGGTCAAATGACCGCCATGTTCAAGTTGCCCGCCGCCATCAGTTAAATCAATACGATCATAAATACCCAAAGACCAGTCTTTCGTCAGCTTTGAATTAACACTGAAATAAAGCTCTTTGCGCTCGTCTGTCGTGTAATAAGAATTTTGGTTCGGTTGCAAATATATATACGAAGTATAAAAATTTAATATCTCCGTCCCGACTCTTGCCCCCAACTCGCTGTATTTTAACTCATAATCATTCTTATCCAGCCTGAACCGATAGTTCAAATCAAGATATTTGTTAGGAGCAGCGTCAACTCTGCCGACATAATCGGAAAACTTGTCATCTTCATTAACCGCCCGCATAAAAGAACTCTCATCTGAAATCTGATAACTCTGCGCAATAAATGCCGAAGTTCTGCCCATAATATCCCCATACGAACTCCAGTTCAAACCATAGCTGACCCTGCTGCCGTCATCATTGCGGTCATAGCCGGCGTATCTGTCCAGACTTAAAATATTAGCGTCGTCAAACTCAGCGTCGGCACTGTCCGCGTCGGGAATTTTCTCCGGTGCATTATCAAGCTCTGGGGCCATCACAGCCACGATAACCGGCTCGATAATCTGCCGTGAATCTTCCGTTGCCCTGACAAACGGCAGCCGCCACTCAACCCCGACCTGCGGGAACACCCGCGCCAAAGTTCCGTCATATGTATCTTGATTATTATACATATAATCGCCGACATAATACAAATCAGATTTCAAAGAAGCCGCAATCTTATATTGTTCACCGTAATTGCTCGTATAAGGCAGCTCCCACGAATTAATCATCGACACTCTTTGCGATTCTTCATCACTGTCCCGATAAACCGAAGCCGCAGAAACATTAGTCTTATAATAAGCGCCGTATGAGTTGGGCTTGCTGATATTTTCATACTCCATAAACGGGGCAACCGTCGGCAAATCTTTCATCCGGTTATCATACTCGGCGCTGTTGAATGCTTTCAGATTGTAACTTGTCAGTTGGTAATGATACCCCTCAATCGTCGCATAATCTCTCCCCTCGAACCGCTCGAACGCAAGCTTTGAAGTCAGCCACGCGTCATCTCTGCCGGATAAGCTCATATCTTTAAGATAAAAGACATCTGACACAAAATTATAGTCAAGGTTAGCCACCCAGTAATCGTTTATCTCATATCTTGCATCTAAAAACAAATTGCCGCGGTGTTCCGGCCGGTTAAACTGCCGATAATGCATTTTCCGGTAATCCCCGCCTTTATCGTCCAAATAGGTTCCCGAGGCTGAAATATGCCCGTTATAAAAATATTGTCTGTACTGTCCGCCCAAAACAATATCCCGATCCGTTGAAAAATAAGGCGACAAAATCACATCTGTCTGATCAGACACATTCCAAAAATATGTCGGTTGCAAATACTGTCCCAGATAAGACGAACTCCCCATAGATGTCATCAGCAACCCCGAACGGCGCTTAACCTCCGGTGACGGATGGCTTAAAAACGGCAGATAAAACACCGGCACATCTTTAATCCGGACCACCGCGTCATTATAGTTAATGTTCTGTCCTTTGGCGTCATAATTAACCTTTCTTGCGTCAATCTGCCACAAAGGCGACTTGCCCTGACACAAATCGCACGCCGTATACGAAGCGTTGCGCATCTGTTTATTATCACTCGGCTTTTTAACAAACGTATCTGCCCAAATCCGCGATTCGTCACGCAAGATAACTTTTACCTTATTAACAAACGCCCGACTCATCTTTTCAGACAATTCAATTTTATCAGTATATAAAACGCTGCCGTCTTCCTCGGTTAACACCACGTTTCCCTCGGCCACAATCACGTCCCGTTTTTGGTTATACCAAAGCTGATCGGCATCAAGCACCATTTTGCCGCGTTCAACCACAACATTGCCTTTGGCAATAACAATTCCGTTAACTTCATCGGTTTCAAGCTCATCTGCCGAAAAATAAATCTCCTCATTCTGATTGTTTTCAGGCTTTTGCAAAGAGGGCATAATATCAGTCATATTCCCCGGACGAAAATCCGCCTTCGGTGTTATTCCCGATTCTTTTCTGACGATTGCCCCCGCATAAGGTTCATTAGCCGCCAAAGCATGACCGGCGCACACCGCCGCCATCATCGCCACATAAAACTTAAAACGCATCCGGCGCCTCCTTTTTCTTCTTCTTTTTTATAAACACAGGCCCTTTGGCTAAAAGCAAAAAACAAATAAAGAGCGGAACAAAACAATTAACATACATCAAACCGGCAATCCATTCATGTTTGCGCGCCATATTGGCAAATGTCATATCAAGCGCCTGAACGGCAATCATTGATAAAATTGAAATTAAAATCACTTTTCCCTGCCCGCGGCGGTTAAAGTTGGCAATCAGCAGCCCCGTGCAGGCCAAAAGCGCAAACACTAAATTAAACAAGGGCGCCAAAATTCTCCTGTGTGCCTCTGCCTTAAAAGCTTTAGCTTCTTTAAGCGGGGTTTCGGGTTTTTCGGCTTCTTCAAACAATTCGCTAATAGAACGCTCTCTGACACCTTTGTCTTTTTTCTTGGAAACAGAAATATCGCCAAAATCCACCACATAGTCATCAAACGTCATAGAAGAAAATTGTCCGCTTTTCTTATTCATCACTTGTCTAGTGCCGTTTTTAAGCAAAATTTTCGGCCCGATATCGGTATATTCAAGCATACCGCTCTCCGCCACCGTCACCACTTTTTCATCGGCCTTTTTGCCGTCGCTGACTAAAATACCATACGCTGTCCCGTCATCGGCAAACCTGTCGATAAAAATCGTCATATCCCCCTTAAAGGTCGTGAAAGCCCCTTCGCGCAACATCATTTTCGTAAAGCTGTTCTTAACTTCATACTCCAAATCGCGAAATTTATTTTCAGCCGCCGGAATGCCGACATTTAAAACAAAAACATTAAACAACGCCGCCGCTATTCCCATAAAAATAGCCGCTCTGGCAATCACAACCGAGCTAATCCCCGCTGCTTTCATCACAATTAATTCGCTGTCGGCAATCAAACGGTTATAAACAAACATCACCGCCACAAACAACGCAATCGGCGAAAGAATGGTAAACACCCGCGGCATTAAAAGCGATGTCATTTCCACAAACAAATAAACCGGCAACCCTTTATCGGTCACCATCTCAACAAACTTAAGCGATTGCGTCAGCCACAGCATGGACATCAAAGACAACCCCACCAACAAAAAACCGGTCACAATCTGCTTTATAATATAAACGTCTAATTTCTTCATAACCACAAAGTTAGCTTATTAAAACTTAAATTTCAAACTTTATTTTTAGAAAATCTACGTTTAAAAATGTTTAAAATTATCTTTTAAATTAAAATATTTAGAAAATTTCTCAGAATATACGCCATTCCACGTGAGCAATTTAGTCATTAAATGATAAAAAAGATATTAATCATCTCCCCGTCTCAAAGATGAAAATGCATCGACATAGAGCTATATCTACTTTTTCTTCGATAAGGACTGCAATTTTCATTTATTTCTGCTAAGGTTAAATCTGATATACATTTGTTTTTTCCTCCACAATAAGTATTACCATAAGCACTTGCTGCCGTATTACCTGAAGTCTCCTCCTGATAAGTATCAATCAGATATATCTCACCCGCATACATCTTTGCCATCTTAAAAAACGCCGTACACAAATTAACCCTAGCTTCACCAGTCATACCTGTAAGTGTATAGCGAAAACTCACCGACTTTCTAGTCCCCATTTTCGTCCTCACAATAACAACAATTTGGTTTCCTTGGTTATCATAAATGGACGCACCTTTCCTATACCATCTCGTTGGCAATAAAAAATCAAGTTTAGAAGTAATCTCTTTATACTCTCCATTTCTTTCCCCCGGAATTTCCTTCTTCCACTCACCCGAATAGCGCAAAACTTCATTAATAAAACCAGAAAAGTCCTCTGTTATTTGGTTATTCCTATGCTTAGCCATCGCTGTTTGAAATGCCGAAATACCACCAATAGACAACACTCCGACAATTGCCAAAACCCCTAACATCTCAATCATCGACCGCCCAAATTCACACACCTGAACAACACTTTTTTTCATCACAATCTATCCCTATACAGTCATCATAAACCTTGGCTTATTTTATATAGCAAATGTTTAAAATAGGTTAAAAAGCAATTAAGCTAAGTCTTTGAAAATGATTTAGATAAATTTTCACTGAAATAAAGAAATTCGTCTCGTCATAAACCAAAATTCATTTTATTGAGTAATCGTAAAAAAAAGTTAAAAATGCGTTTAATTAAATTATTAAAAATATGCAATAATTTTTTTAAGAAAATAGATATTCCAGTAAACCGAGGGCTATAGCAGCTACAAACCTGACGGTTTGACCACGCTCGTTGGCATGGAGCGGTGTTGTTCAACACCTTGTCATTCAGCCCAAGTAAACTCGGGGTTTTCTGTAAAGCAACAATAACTTGTGCACAAGCACACAATGGGTGGGATAAAGTGCTATGCTTGAGGTGAATTTACCCGTGCGGTGTACAAAGAGGTACATAAACGGGGAAATTCGCCTCAATGATAGTGCTTTAGCACATCCCCCACCTTATACACTTGCGACGAATAGTGCGACCCCTTAACCAACACCACATCCCCATCTTGAAGCTCACTTAAAAGAAAATCACTCACACCTTCAATCGTTTCAAAATAATGCTGTTCTTGCGAAGCGCTAAGTTCATTTAACATATCTCGGGTTTCCGCACACACGCCGATAACAACATCAATGTTGTTTTCCCTCAAAGCTCTTCCAACGCGAATATGCGCCTCTTGGGTATAATCCCCAAGCTCGGCCATTTTCCCGATAAGCGCAATTTTACGCCCCTTCGCCGTCATCTTCCCGAGCATATTAACCGCCATAACCGTCGCGTCCGGACCGCCCGAATAGCTATTGTCAATCAAAACAACCTTTTTTCCGTCAAGATTAAGCCAAAACTTCTTTCCCCGTCCCTCGGGTGCCGAAAAGGCATTAACCGCCTCAACGCCTTTTTCAAGCTCAAGCCCGAGCGCCTGTAAAACAGATAGCACCGCCCAGGCATTATAGTAAAACGCCTCCCCGTCTTCGGCCAAACAAAGGTTAACGGACGGATGCCGATTTTTGCCGAATTTAACAATAGTTTGCGCAAATTTTTGCGCCTCGGCTTCCAAAATCTCCGCATAAGCCGTATCTTCGTTAAGAATAGCCGTCCCGTCTGCTCTCAGGCCGGAAAAAATTTCCGCCTTGGCCTTGGCTATATTCTCAACCGTCCCCAAAAATTTCAAGTGCATCGGATAAACATTTGTTATAAGCGCCACATCAGGCTCGGTGAGTTTTGTTAAATAGTCAATTTCCCCTCTTGCCGACATCCCCATTTCAATAATAGCATATTTAGCTTCCATATCAATATCCAAAAGCGATCGCGGCACGCCGATAAAATTATTAAAATTGCCGCTTGTCGCATACGTCTTGGCATATTTTGACAAGGCCGCTTTAAGCTCCTCTTTGGTCGTCGTTTTGCCCGAACTGCCGGTCAGCGCAATCACGGTCCCCTTATACTGCCGGCGGTTATATTGTGCAAGCTTGCCGAGTGCTTTGAGGGTATCGGGAACGATAATCACTTTTTTCTCATCCACTCCCTCGATTTTCTTTTCTGAAACCGCCATGGCCCCGCCACTTTTAAGCACGTCGGCAATAAAATTATGCCCGTCAAATTTCTCACCTTTTAAGGCAATAAAGAGGGTATGGCCATCTACCTTGCGGCTGTCGGTTGAAACTTCTCTGATTTCAATATCCGAAACCTCCCCCTCATATCCTAAAATCTCGGCAATTTTTTGAGCTTTCAATGCAATCATAGTCTTTTTCCTCTGCTAATCTTTACGAATAAATACAAACCCGTAATCGGTATAATGCTGGTTCAGATAATCCCTGTCAATTCCCTCCCAAAACGGGCAGTCACGATTGGCAATATACATATCCCCCAAAGCACAGTTGCGCCAAAACCCGTTAACAACGGCCTTGGGCTTCCTTGCTTTGATAATCAAATCATAATCAGGCAGTTCCTTTTTAGAAAACATCCGGTTGTCAAGCGTTGCCAAAGACCCCACCGAAAACCAATAATACCCCAAAGCGCTGTGCCTTAAGGTGGCAACCATATCTTCCCCGTTGCCTAAAACTAAATCTTTCGGTCCGGTTTTTTCGAGCATAAAAGCCAAAACATTATGATAAACACTAAGTCTGAACGCATTGTTTAAGCTTAAACGCCACTTATCATACGCCTGTTTGGCAAAAAAGCACGCCAAAACTAACATCACAAACGGCGCCCATTTCAACTTAAAAAGCGGCTCATAAACCACATACCCGAAAATAATCGCAAGCAGCGCGCAATACGGCAACAAATAATGATAAAACCACGGCCGCCAAACCAAAAGCACGCCCCCGATAAACAAATATAAAAACGCCACGTCACGCATAATCTCGTTTTTTGAGCAAAACAAAATTCCGCCGCCGCACACGGCACCTGCAATAAAAATATACAAATGTTTTATCTCAACCATCGGCATAACTCTGATATGAAGGTTAAAAAGCCAGTTTAATCGGAAATAAACCTCTAAAGCCCCCGCCTGATACAACACCCAAACTGCCAAAAGACACAAAACCAACACGCTTCCACAGGCCAGCACAAAATCAAACAACAAAATCCTTTTTTTAAAAAGCTGCCTTAAAATAATAAAAAACTGTCCCGCAAACAAAAAAATCACCTTTTGCAATGTCAAAAAGCTGCAAAAAAACAAAACAAACGATAACAAAAGCCACCCGTAGCGCTTCTGTTGCAAATATAAAAAAAAGGAATAAAGCCCCGCAAGATAAAATAAAATCATCAGCAAATCCGGCCTGAGTTCGGTACCGGACTTTTGCACTGCAAAAAAAGCAAACCAGCTCACCGCCGCAACCAAGGCCCCGTTCAAACTAAGCCCCGCCTGCCGGCAAATCTTATAAATAAAATACGCAATACCGCCGTTGAGCAAAACCACCACCCCTCGGGCATAAACCCACACCGACGGATTGTCACCGAAAAAATAAATAAACGGCTGTAACAGATACCAAAACAGCGGATGATGATGTTCAAAAAAATCCCGATACGGCACAAGCCCGCTTAAAACCATAAACGAAGCGTGCATATGCTCGCGCTCGTCTGCGCCGAACACCATCGTAAAAGCACCAACTAAATAATTAACTGCCACGCAAAGCGCCAATATCCCGACACACCAACAAACGGAGCTTTTGCTTAAACTGTTTTTTAAAATCATTTTCTTTGTCCGGATACCTTTAACAGGGTTTATAAGCTTTTTTCCATTATCTCCCGCAAAAGTTAATTTATGGTTTAAAGGCCGACATAAAAATTATCTTGATTTTTCCGATAATTTGCCCTATATGTGAGATTTAACAACAAGGAGCAAGAAACAGATGAAATGTCCTTTTTGCGGTCAAAACAACACTCAGGTAAAAGACTCCCGCGACACGGTTGAAGAAAACGCCATCCGCAGGCGTCGCGAATGTCCTGATTGCGGCGGTCGCTTTACCACCTACGAGCGCATACAGCTTCAAGATCTCACCGTGATTAAGAAAAACGGCGAGCGTGTTCCTTTTGATCAGGAAAAGCTTGCCCGTTCGATTATGCTTGCCGTCAGCAAATGCGGCATTTCAAGCTTTGAGGTAGACCGTATGGTGGA
>JAGASU010000041.1 GCA_017621635.1 Alphaproteobacteria bacterium
CGCAACACCGCCACTCTATAAAATCGTCTTTGGCGGCAAAAACTACTATGCCTTAGATGATGAAGAAAAAGATAAAATTTTAGCCAAAGCCAAGGCTAACCAAAAGCCGGACATCAGCCGGTTTAAAGGTTTGGGCGAGATGAGCGCGTTACAGCTTAAAGAAACAACAATGGATAAGCAAAACCGTGTCCTCTTGCGTGTCACTATCCCGACCGCCAACACCGAGGAAAGCCGTGACGAAGCGTTTGAAACCCGTCGTCAGGTGGAACGCCTGATGGGTAAAGACCCCGAACAGCGCTTCAAGTTTATCATCGAGCGCGCCAAATTTGCCGAAGATTTGGATATATAGCACTTTAGAAATAACCTCAGGGAACAATAAAATGATATTTAAAAAAGCTGCAATTTTAGGGATAGGGCTGATTGGTTCGTCGCTTGCACGCAACTTAAAGCAAAATAATGATGTGCAAACGCTGGCGGTCTATGATAAAAACACGGAAAATCTAAAAAAAGCCCAGACGCTGAACTTGGGTGATATTTGTACGGATAATCTTGAAGCCGCGGTTGCTGACGCTGATGTTGTGATTTTTGCTACTCCCGTTTGTGCGTTTGGCGAATTGGCGCAAAATATCAAACCATACTTAAAAAATGGCGCCATCATCACAGACACCGGTTCGGTTAAACAATACAGCCTCCAAGAGATAGAAAAACACTTAAACAAAAATGACGGCTTTGTCATTGTTGGCGGACATCCTGTTGCCGGAACGGAAAAATCCGGACCTGAAAACGGCTTTGCCTCGTTATTCAAAGGTCGTTGGTGTATCTTGACGCCGGATGAAAATTCCACTCCTGAAGCCATAACCAAAGTAACTCAAATGTGGGAACATTGCGGTATGTTGGTTGACACCATGCAAGCCGCCCATCACGATAAAGTGATGGCCGCCGTGTCGCACCTGCCGCAGTTAATCGCTTATTCAATCGTGGGCACAGTGGCAGACTTGGAGGGCTACGAACATAAGGAAATCATCAAATATTCCGCCGGCGGCTTTCGTGACTTTAC
Organism: Alphaproteobacteria bacterium; assembly: GCA_017621635.1. Taxonomy (GTDB): domain Bacteria; phylum Pseudomonadota; class Alphaproteobacteria; order RF32; family CAG-239; genus CAG-267. The sequence continues at coordinate 1,058 of JAGASU010000041.1, forward strand.
GCGTATTGCCGGTTCTGATCCAACGATGTGGCGTGACATTTTTTTAACCAATAAACACACGGTCTTAGAGCTGATACAACGCTTTGTTGAGGATTTGATTGCTTTAGAGCGCAATATCCGTTGGGATGAAAGCGACAAGCTTTTTGCTCTGTTCAAACGCACGCAAAAAATCCGCAAAGATGTCATCGAGGCCAAACAAGATCAGCCAGAACACGAAAAACGCCTGCTGGAAGAAAGTAAAACCCAAGGAAACCCGAAATAAGATTATCTTCCGCCTTGTCTTTGTGCGGCCAGTTGTGCCATATTAACCGAGGTTTTTGTTGCTGTCGGAGTGTTTCCGGCTGTTTGCGTCTTAGGTTCTAATTTGTTGCCGACCCGCTCTTTTGCCGCGGCAATTTCAGCATATTTATTATACCGGTCTAATAAAAACGGCTGACTTAAATCCGTCATTGTAATGGTGCTTTGTTCCACGCCGTCATAAGTTTTGGGGACGCTTTGCGGAATAGTAAATTGTTCCGCACTTTTACCCAGCTCTTGTCCGCTGTACGCTTCAACAACCATTCTTTTAATTTCACCAATATACACATTATCCGGATTGAAATTTTCTTTTTCAATATTTTGTGCAATAGCCATCCATTCCTTTTTTACTTTATCGGGTACACTGGCAATTTGTACCTGTTCGTTCAATTTATAAATAGAGTTATCTGGTGCATGTTTATCTAAAATAGTGGATAGCTTACCCAAATTGTCTATCTGTTCAGCACTAAGTTTGCTCCCTTCTTTTTGGTTTGTAAGATTTAGGCTCTCCAAAAGCTTGCCAGCCTGTTCCTGCTGTTCTTTCGGACAGGCGTTGATTTGGTTTTGTATATTGGTTAAGTTTTTAGCAAATTCTTGTTTGTATTCGGCTGTCCAAACAACAGATTGTGTGGAAAATTTCTTTCCTACACGTTTATCTTTGGTATATTCTTGAGCTATATTGACACTTAAATTGCCGCTGTTATAAATTTCATCTTTGGCTAAATTCGGTGTAGCTTTGATAACATCAAGTTCATTGGCTTTTTTGTTAATCATATTATCGGCTTCAATAAATTTGCCGTTTCTACAGTTAAGCTTGCCCTTTACGGCATCAGAAAAATCCCAACCGCCAATGGTTAATGTAGCCGATAATGTTTTATTGAAATTCTCATCATTGGCTTTAACTTCCTGAAAATTATGTTCTTTAAAATAGTGAGCCGTATTTTCGTCACATTGCTTTTCATAATCTTGAGCTTGCGTTTTCATCCAGTTTTTAGCACACATTTCCCCGATATATTGCATTTCTTTTTTTATTTCCTCGGGATTTTGGCTTAAAGGGTTGCATATTACCTTTGATATATTTTGTTGATAGCCGTTAACCCACATTTTACGGTCTTCCATTCTAGGCAAATTGCCACCATTTGTATGAGTAATCATAATATCATAATTAAGTAAGGTGGTCTCAGCGCTAGACATTCTATTTTTTTGTGTACACATTTCTTTAAATTGGTTTAAAAGTTCGGGATCTTTAACTTCTATTGGTTTCTGCCCCCTAGCGCAAATTTTGTTGTCTTTAACATAAAAATCGGAACGATCTATACGATCTATATTTTTTATCCGACTTATGAAAGGGGCAAATTCTTTTTTTAATTGTTCATCATTTTGTATGGTCGAAAGGATATTATTCTTCGCTTTATTCATATTTTTTGATGCTTCGCAATAAACTTCTCTCAACACAAGGCATTCACTAATATTAGCGCTGATTTCATCTGCTTGTTCTAACTTATAATGTTGAGCCAAACTCATAGGCGCATTTTTAGCCAAAACAGTTTTCCCATCAGAGGTTTCGATTGTCCGGTGAGCGTTTATTTCATGTTGCTTTTCATGAGCCAAAGTTGCTAAATTGCCAAAACCAATATCTTTTTCATCAAAATTTGTTTGTGTTTTGCCTTCAATCGGGGCTAAAATGACATTCATTTCAGGCTGATACTCTGCCTCATTTTCTTTATTCGAGGGAGCGTGGTTAAAAAACTTGACTTCGGTTTTAGGGGCAATCTCGGAAATGGTCTTATGAGCTTTTGTACTTTGCTCTTTTAACGCGGCGGCGGTTTCTTCACGGGTGGAGGAGGTGTTTTTGATGTTTGTCTGCACGGCGGCAAAGCCCGTAAACGTATTTTCAGCCGCGGCGCAATCTCTCTGCATTTCAACAACAACGGCTTCTCTGACTTCGGGGGTATATGAGGTTGTTCCTGCATTTGCCGGTGCGCTCAACGCCATCGCACTTAATAACCATGTTTCACCGCTCATAATAACCTCCGAACATAATCTAACTTATCGTCTTGTAGATTTTTATTGTACCTTTTTTCTCAGCAGTTTTCAAAAGACATAACCTCTTGATTTAGCAATAAAGAAAAAAGTTGACAGTTGATGAAAAAAAAGGTACGTTTTTATTCGGCAAATTTACCTGAAAAGTGCTTTTTCAAATACTCCGACAGAGTGATTTCTTTATCAGGTAAAGACAGGGTTTCATATACTTTTTGCGCGTAGGCGTGATAATAGGCCTGGTCTTTAGGGTTTTCAGCCTGATATTCGGCTTTTTTTAAGCAAAACATCGTCTTGTGCAAAGTTTGAGGTTTCTCGGCGGATAATTTCAGATTATCAAGACAGATATCGGCGCGGATTATGGCTGCCATGCGCCTGATGACAAAGGGTTTGCGCGCTTCATCTGCCGTATTTAAACATATACATTGCTGGGCAACGCTTTGGCGGCGCACCAGAAGCGGAATTTTCTCTCCTGACGGCAACGAAACTGTGTTCAGGTCCGGACGATTGTAAATTTTTTCAAACCATTCGACAAGTTTGGGTGAGGCGTCTTTTTTGGTATAATTGTTTTTACAATTCGGTACATTATGAAAAATGCGCGCGCATTCTCTTGCGGTCAGTTCACCCCGATTTTTATTTAAAAGCGGTTCGGCGTTTTCTTTTTCTTTGAGGTATACGGCGCCGATACATCTTGCAAATGCCGCCATAACGTGCGTTTGATATTCGGAAGTGTTTAAACAGAGCATGGTTTTATTGTTGACACCTCTGCGTTTGACGATTATCGGGACTTCGCCTTTGGGTGTTAAACACCGGTTGCTTTGCGGTGTATTGTAGAGCGTTTTAAACCAGTCGTGCAGTTTTTCAAGCTTGGCTGTTCCGGTTAACTTGACACCATTTTCACAAACTTCATCTAAAAGTTGTTTGGCGTCGTTGGCGATGAGTTCTCCTGCACATTTTTCGGGATATGTTTCTTGTTTGCAGGTTATACCGGTTTTTTGAGCAAAGGTTTGCAAAACTTCTTTTTCAGGCGCGTCTATGTTATTAAAATAATAAAACTTAGCCCGACCGGGGTTTTGGCGGCAGACAATCAGCGGAAACGTGCTTCCGTCCGATAAAATACAAACATTGACATCGGGCGCGTCATAAACCTCTTTCATCAAATCTTTCAAACGACTGCGCTTTTCTGACTTTGTCAGTTTACGGCCGTTATTATCACAGATATTGTCAAAAAAAATCACGGCGTCATTGGCTTTAAGTTCGCCTTGTCTGATCGGCTCCATTAGTTTAGTCCTTTTTTATTTAAATTTAAGAAGATATTAACACAAATAAAACTTAATTGCAATAAAAAAGGAGCGCTCGGCGGCGCCCCTTCTCTTGTTTCGTTTATTTAGAGCATATAACGGACTAAAATCACCAAATAGGCATAGACCAAAAAGGCAATGACTTTATAAAGCAACGCCACCGTCATCAGCGCGCCGCCTAATATCAGCACCTGAACCACCGCCGCGGCAATCACGGCAATTCCCAACATCAAGAGCCAGTATTGTTTGGTTTTGGCTAAAATCAGCGCAATAATAACGGCTGACAGGGCAATATAAATATTTTGCATTTGCGCAAACATACGCCCGACCTCTCTTGTTACGGTTAAGAAATTCAACACATAAGAGGTTAAAATAATCACAAGCGAGGCTATAAAAATCATAAAACAAGTTTTTTTTGACATCGTCACGTTCCTTTATAAGTTACTTTTTTGCTGATGACGCCGCTTTTTTCTTAGCAGGTTTTTTACGTGCCGTTTGAGCGGGTTTGGCTTTTTGGGGCGCCGTTTTAGTTTTCTTTTCCGGCTGAGTTTCTTTTGAAGCCGCTTTTTGTTTTTTATAAATAAAGATTTTTTCCGGTACGCCGAAAAGGCTTGAGTTAATTTGTTTTACCTCTTTTAAGTGTCCTAAAGGAAACATCTCGGAAATGACGGTGCAACTGTCTTTGATTTCGGCATTGAGCTTTTTGCCTAAAGGCTCGCCGGTGACTTTTAAGACATAGCACATAATCAAATCCATATCGGCATGAGAGGTTTTCATATAATCGCCTTTAACAAACTTGATGTTTTTCAGACCGTGGGATTTGATTTTCCCCATCATCAGCGGTACAACGTCCCAATCAAGCCCGATAAATTCGTGATGGGGAAATTCTTTGGCAAGCGGGATTAACAGCGCACCGCTGCCGCAGCCCAAGTCCGTAATTTTCAGAGGCTTTTTTGAATTTTTTAAAATTTTCCTTGCCTCATTTATTATATCTTCCTTGATTTTGCCGTATGACGACACAAACGGCCCATATTTACCACAACCGCAACGGATGTATGAATAGGTTTGATAAATCAGATAGATAATCGCACCAAAACCGGCTATAAGCGCTAAAAGGGCAAGTATTGAGTTACAACACATAATTTTATTCTCCTAAGTGTTAAAATCATTGCCAAAACGACAATTTGTGTTATTTATAACTTAAATTGTTTAAGAAAAGCTTTAAGAGGATATGATGAAAGAAAAATACAACAACATCCTGATTTTAACCGGCGCGGGCATTTCTGCCGAATCGGGATTAGCGACGTTTCGCAGTGAAAACGGGCTTTGGAACAACCATCGGGTGGAAGATGTGGCAACGATTGAGGCATATCATAAAAATCCGGATTATGTCCATGATTTTTATAACAATATGAAACCCGAATTATGGAACGCCAGACCCAATAACGCGCATTTGGCGATTACAAAATTACAACAGGAATATCCGGCAGAAGTTCATATCATCACGCAAAATATTGACACGTTGCACGAAAAGGCCAAAAGCAAAAATGTACACCATATTCACGGGCAGATTAACCAAGCGGTTTGTCTTCACTGCGGCAAAGTGATTGAAACGTGGGGCGATGTGAGTTCGGAAACGGTATGCGAAAGCTGCGGGGTTATGGGAATGATGAAACCGAATATTGTCTTTTTCGGTGAGGATTTACTTTGTATGAACAAGGTGGAAGAGTTGTTACGCAAAGCGGATTTGTTTTTATCGGTCGGCACGTCCGGCGTGGTATTTCCGGCGGCAAGTTTTGTACAGACGGCGAAATATTATGGCGCGGACACAGTAGAGTTTAATCTGGAGGCAACGTCCAACAACTTTTATTTTGACAGGCACATTATGGGCAAAGCGGGCGAAACCTTACCGAAGTTTGTGGAGGACTTGCTTAATCAGGTTCATTACAAGAGTTCGCTTTAAATAATTTTTGCTGATACTCTTTTGAAAAAATATTTTTTTGCGCAATCTGTTTTAGCTTGCCGCAAGCGCCGGCTTTGTAAAACTTGGCGGAATTTTTCGGGGAGAAAAAAGCGCCGACAAAATCCCGAATCGGGGCGTTGGCGTCTTCATAGTTTATGCCATAATGCTTTTTGCTTGCGGCATTGCGCACTAATACATCTTCCGCAATAGCGGCAAATTTGGCGCCGGCAAACAGCATTTTGAGCCAAAAATCCCAGTCTTCCGAGGCTTTAAGGCTTTGGTTATAAGAAATTTGGTGTTTTTTAGCAAAATCGGCACGATACATGATATTAGCGTTACCGACGTTGTTATACTGAATTAAACCTGCGGCGATATCATCATGCGTTGCCGGTACTCGGCTTAAGCCTTTTATCTGTCCGGCAACAACGGTTATTTCAGGGTTGTTTTCAAGAAAAGCAACCTGTTTTTGCATCCGCTCGGGCAAGCTTATGTCATCATCGTCCATAATCATAATGTATTTACCACGGGCAAACGAGGCAGCGCGATTGCGCGAATAGGCAATCCCTTTATTTTGTTTATTTTTATAATAACGTATCCGCGGGTCATTATATACGGCGACGACCTCATCTGTATTATCCGGCGACCCGTCGTTTAAGATAATAAATTCAAAATCCAGATATGTCTGAGCTAAAATGCTCTCTATCGCGCGCGGCAATATATCCGCCCGTTTATAGGTTAACATAACAACGGATACCATCGGGCGGTTATTCCCGAGGTATCCGTAAACTCTTCCTGATACGGCAATCAAAAGAAAAATGACTGCCCAAACGCAACGTCTCATTTTATTATTGGGCAATCACGCGGTTGGTACTGCCAAAGAGAACCAGACAACGCTGACCGACGTTTAAGGCCTGCCCCGTGCCTTGGGTAATACTGATGACCTGACCGTTATCTAATTTGACGATATATTCAAGGCCGGTTTGTGACGTTAAGCCTTTTTCAGCTGCACTACCGACAAGACCGCCCAACAACGCACCGCCAACGGCACCTAATGTATGCGCAGTGCTGCCACCGCCAATGGTTGATCCGGCAACACCACCGGCTAAACCGCCGACTAATGTTCCGGCTCCTGAGTTATCATTAACGCCAACTTGACGCACGCTCAACACCGTGCATTGCGAAACGGTAGACACACGGCCGGTCTGGCTGGTGGAATAATGGTCTGAGTTAATATTTTCCGCACAGCCGGCAAGCAGTGCTAATGATACGGCAGCGCTTAAAAATTTTTTATTCATCATAAAATCTCCTCATTAATTCGTGCTGAGGTAATGTAATCTATTCTTTAACGATTGTCAACATTTGTTTTGAAGCAAAAAAGTAAAACCGCTAACGGCATTATATTGTCCTAATCGTTGCTGAATAAAAACGTACCTTTTTTTTCAGCAGTTTTCAAAAGACATAACCTCTTGATTTAGCAATAAAGAAAAAAGTTGACAGTTGATGAGAAAAAAGGTACAATAAAAATCTACAAGACGATATGTTAGATTATGTACGGAGGTTATTATGAGCGGTGAAACATGGTTATTAAGTGCGATGGCGTTGAGCGCACCGGCAAATGCAGGAACAACCTCATATACCCCCGAAGTCAGAG
>JAGASU010000042.1 GCA_017621635.1 Alphaproteobacteria bacterium
GGTCGCCAAAATCGTATTCCACGCTGTAAATGGGGATATATGGCTTTTTTAGAGTTTCTTCAATCATTTTGGCAAAGCCGTTGGCTTGCTTGGAGGTTTTAGTGTTTGACCCCGGCAGAGCCAGAATGCAGGGTTCATCAGCGGAAATTGCGTCAACATATTGCCACCGTAAGGGGGAAAGCTTGCTTTTTTTGACACGTTTGCCGAGTTTTATATGCGAATTATCATCCATTGTCATCTTCCTTTTCTGACAGTATAGCAAAATGTGCGGTCTCTTGCAAGGAAAAAGAGCATAAAAAAACCTTGTTTTTGACAACAAGGTTTTTTAATCTGGTACGCCCGAGGCGATTCGAACGCCTGACCCACAGCTTAGAAGGCTGTTGCTCTATCCTGCTGAGCTACGGGCGCATTAACGGAAGTATTATTAGAGGAATAATTTTTATTTGTAAAGAGTTTTTTTTAGAATATTTATCTTTCTTTTCTTTTGGTTGCGACAATAGCGGCCGGAATGTTGGTATATTTGCCGGTAAGTTCGGCATTTGCCTGTTCGGCTTTGGCTTTATCTGCCGGTGTGAGGTTTACGTCGTTCCACATCGCCCCGAGATTTATCTGAGGTTTTGGGGAACCCAGCAGAGAAGTGTATTCATCTAAATTTTTTGCGCCGGTCAGTTCTTCAAGTTCTTGATTGCATTTTTGTTTTAATTTATTGTATTCCTTTTGAGCCAAAGCGGGAGAAAGTTTTTGCGATGATACCACTTTATTATCTTGTATTTTGCTAATGGTTCCTTCGTATATCCATTCGCCTTTATTGTTTTTATGGTAGGAAGCTTCATGACTGCTTTCGCCCTGACGGTAAGAATATGTTTCTGAACTTTTATCTTTTCGTGCAGAGAGGACTTTTTGCTCTTGTCCGTCAAGGGAAAGTTCGGCTTGCGAAAATCTGGTATATTCATCGCGGATGGCGGTTACTTCGGTTGCTGTTTTGAAGTAGCCGTTGCTCATATCCTGTCCTTTGTGGGCCTGGCTGTGACTGTCTGAAATGATATTGTCTGCTTCGGCATGGATAGTCTCTTCAATCAGCTTTTTATCTTGGTCATAAACGTAGGTGTTATTTCTTTTATTTTGAAATCCGGTATTTTGAAAACGCTTTTCGGCTATATCGTTAGATGACGGAGTTTGTTCACCTGATAAAATGTATTCTGTTGTAACAATAGTTTTGTTTCCAGAAGTCTTTTCATTATAGGAAAAGGATTGTTTTGAGGTATGGTTGCCTGAAATAAGGTTCGGATTGTTTGTAGCCTTTGCCTGTCCGCCGAGGGTTAGTTCGGTTAAATTATATTTGACGTCTAAGCCTTTTTTATTTTCGGAGACGGAATATTCATCATATGTCAGCGGGTTTTCGTAATAATTTCTATGTTCGTTTTTAGTGTCTTGCTGCGGAACGGCATAGGCTGAGTAGCCGGTATAGGCGGCAAGCGGGTCTTCTTTGTTTATATCTTTTTTTGCCTGCATGGCTTTTTTATTGTCGGAGCGCATAACTTCTGCCGTGGCGCCTTCGGGTGTTGAAGCTTCTATGGTATGGTGTAGATTTTTAATCATGTCAGCGGCGCGCTCCGCGTTTTGGCGGATAGCCTGATATGATTCATTTGTGGATTGTTGACTTGTTTTAAAGTGTGCCGAAGCTGTTTCGTGCGTATCGGCAAGGATTTTTTGAGTGTCGGCAGCAGCAGTGTTTGCCGGCGTTTGCTCGTTGGTTTTTTCAGTATTTTTAATTTCTTCAGCCATTGTGGATACTCCGTAGATTTCTTTTAGTATAGCTTATTTGGGTATAGGTGTCAATGGTTTAATTTGAGTGCAATAGGGTGAAGAGTTTAACGGCTGTTTTGTATTTGTTTGAGCTGTATGGCGGTGAGCGAAGCGGCAGAGGGTTCTTGCTTGGGGGTGTTTTCTTGTGCGGTTTTGGTTTGCTGGGCTGTGTTTGAATTTGTTTGCGATGGAATTGTGAAATTATTTATGATATGTTTTTTTCCGTTTTCACCGTTTTGCACGGTGCGGATGTTTGGATCAATGTGATAGGTTTCGATTAGGCCGTCGGCGTATTTTATTTCTCCTCCGTTTTGCATGAGGAGATTTTTTAGCGTTGTATCTGCTGAGGGAGAGCGGTTTACTATTTCGGTGAAAGCTTTTTTGATATAATCATCTTTTTCTTGATTGGTGGAGAGGCCTTGTTTTTCAAGATATTCATTAATGGCAAAAAGAGTTTCGGGAGATATACTTTTTTTCTGAACTCGGGGTGTTATGGAACAGAGTAAGTCTTGCGCTTCTTTTAGATCCATTGTATCCAGATATTGGCTGTATGGTGATAAATCTATGGCAGTGTTATGACCGATGTATACATCTTTGAGCATATTTTTCACATCTGTTTTATAGGAAATTTCTTCATCTTCTTTAGCGGCTTTTTGGAGCATACTTGAAAAAGACATTTCTTTTTCTATGGTGGATGATTTTGCTTGTTCGTTGTATGCTGTGATGTGAGTTTTGTGCCAATTCTGCGATGATAATTCGACAATTTTACCGATACTTTCCGGATTATCGACTGAAAAGCCGTTTTGTAAGACGCAGTCCTTTAATCCGGGATAGTAATCAAGTATTTCATCGAGAGGGGCTGTTTGTTTTTTTCCATTTTCTTCGTATGTGAAGGTGGTTTTTCCCTCTTGTTTTAGTTTGGTATAGATATTGGCTACGGTGAGATATTCGACTGCATTAGAGGTTGTTTCGGTTAATCTGTTTTTACGCATGGCGGTCGTTCTTTCATCAGCGGGGTCATGCAAGTTGCCTTTCAGATCTTGTGCCTGATGGTTTATTTCGTGATTGATTGTGGCTTCAATGCTTATACTGTTTCCTTTATAGAATTTGTCCCATGCCAGAGGGGCGTCAGTTATCACCGGTTCTCCTTGGTCAGCCTGTGCTTGTAAGTCTTGCTTAATATTGTTAATTTGTTTATCGTTTAGATTGTATTTGGTAATGATTATTTTTTTTCCGTCAAAGTATCCGTTTGCGTCGATATCGCTTTCATCTTTTATAGCGGCTTCTTGAATTTTTACGGGGGCTAACTCTATGATTTTATCCGGCTGTTGGCGTATTGTGTCCGGTAATTCTTTTTTTTCCTTTGATGTTGTGCCATAATGGGCAATTGACGTAGATAAACCGCCTATATGTACTTGATTTATCCTTAATTTTATTGGCGTTAAATTAGAATATTCTTCGGAGACCGGAGATTGAAGCTGTTGTATCAGCTGCTGTGCTTCTTTTTCGTCTGCGGCAAGCGTTTCGGGCGTAATATTTGCAAGATTTGCATTCATAGCGTCTTCTTTTATGCTTGCTTTTAGCTCAGCTCTTTGTGGATCAGCCATTTTTGTTGTCCTAATTATTTTCACCTAATTTATATATGATATTATGATAGCTTATTTTTTTGTTTGTGTCAATTTTTTTTCTGTTTTGCCGATTCGAAACGGCGGTTTAAAACACATTTAAATTAAAAAATGTTTAAAAAGTGGTTGACTTAAAAAAAAAATATGGTAGATTTCGGGCAACTTATCAAAGGGGCAGTTTGACTGCTCTGTTGGTTTGTTTTGTCTTTAAATGACGCTAATTCAGAGGGTTGGTTTTTAACTTATAAGAAGAATGGGCCTGAGAATCGTTATTTTTAAGGCAAAGTGTTTTAATATTTAACTTTTAAGGAAATTTGTGATGCCTACAATTAATCAGTTAATTCGTAAATCACGAACACCAAAAGAGAAGAGAAACAAAGTCCCGGCTCTCGACGCGTGTCCGCAAAAAAGAGGTGTTTGCACAAGGGTTTACACTACAACCCCGAAAAAACCTAACTCCGCTTTGCGTAAAGTTGCACGTGTTCGTTTGACCAACGGCTCTGAAGTAATCAGCTACATCCCTGGTGAAGGTCATAATCTTCAAGAACACTCAGTGGTGCTGATTAGAGGAGGCCGTGTAAAAGACTTGCCTGGTGTTCGTTATCATATTATTCGTGGTACCTTGGATACACAAGGAATTGCTAAACGTCGTCAACGCCGCTCTTTATATGGCGCTAAGAGACCTAAATAGGAGAATATCAGATGTCACGTCGTCATAGTGCTATTAAAAGAGTTGTCCTTCCTGATGCGAAATTTAACAATCAGGTTGTGGCTAAATTTATTAACAATGTTATGGAACAGGGCAAAAAAGCCGTTGCAGAGAAGATTGTTTATTCTGCATTTGATATTATTGCCCAGAAGTCTAAGCAGGAAGCTTTAACGGTCTTTTTGGAAGCCATTGAGAACGTTAAGCCGGTTTTGGAAGTTCGTTCCCGCCGTGTTGGTGGTGCAACATACCAAGTTCCTTGCGAGGTAAGGGCTGACCGTCGTCAGGCTCTGGCTATCCGTTGGATTATCGCGAGCGCCAAGAAGCGTTCTGAAACAACCATGACAGACAAGCTTGCAAACGAGCTTTTGGATGCTTTTGCCAACCGTGGTGCCGCTGTTAAAAAGCGTGAAGACACTCACAAAATGGCTGAAGCAAATAAAGCTTTCTCGCATTATAAATTCTAATATTACAGGGAACATAAGACAATGGCTCGTACACATAAATTGGAAATGTACAGAAATATCGGTATCATGGCGCATATTGATGCCGGTAAAACCACAACAACAGAGCGTATCTTATATTATACCGGTGTAAACTACAAGATTGGCGATACTCATGAAGGTACGGCTACTATGGACTGGATGGAGCAGGAACAGGAAAGA
>JAGASU010000043.1 GCA_017621635.1 Alphaproteobacteria bacterium
GCCTTGGACGTGGAAAGGATCATCGCCGTATCACGACTTTGACCTTTGATGGCCACAACCGTCCGCGGCGCATTCGCTCTTGCGCCGTTGCCACCCCAAACCGCTTGGCTAAACTGCCGCACAAAGTTGTAAACATCTTGCGTGGCGTAGCCGGAGTCCACGCACATCACCCGTATCGGCAAAGTAATGCCGCTTTCGTGCGGATAATCGCGGTTAAGCACATTTTCCAAGCGTTTCCAAACCTCAGGCTTTGCCGTATCGCCATCAAGCACGAAATACTCCACCGACCAACTTTGCTTCTGCCGTCCCCAAGCCACAACCTCGCACTCAATACGGTCTTTCTGAATATCCACCCCGGCGGTTAAGAACAAACCGCCCATCGGAATAGTACCAACAGGATAGGTTTCACGCGTTTCATAGAGCCTTTGCCATTCCGGCGCATCGCTTTCCGCCTCGAATGTTTCGCCCAAGATAGTATTTTGAAAACCCTGCATCAAACTCGGGTTTTTCTTGGTTTTCTCGTAGATGTTGACGCATTCCTGCCACGAAAGCCAGCCAATCGGCGAATACAGCGAGGACAAATGAAATCCCGCCGTTAATCCGTCACTTTCAGAAGTTGCCTGCCAATGGCCATTTGCCAACATCTGTGTTTTGTAATGCTCGCCGATAAGCTTGCCGCAATGTTCACACTCATAAAAAACATTGCCGTCTTCAGCTCGTATCTGCGCCCATTCCAGTTTTTGGAAACCACCGCAATAAGGGCAAGGAACTAAGTAATACCGCTTATCAGAAAGCTCAAACTCGCGCTCAATGTTTGAAAGCCCTTTAATTGTCGGCGTTGAAACCAAAAATATCTTCTTGCGCTTATTAAAAGTAGCGGTTCTGCGTTCTGCCAACAAAATCGGATCACCTTCGCCGTCAATATCTTGCGGGTAGCCGTCAATCTCATCCATAAACAAATACCGCGCCGGCATGGAACGAAGCCCCACCGCCGAGTTTGCACCGGTCATAACCAAAACACCACCCAGAAAGTCCTTTGACAGCATCGTGTTGCCCTTATCTCGGGAACGCGGCGAGCTGACAAGATTTCTTAACGCCGTACAATCCTCGATCAGCGGATCAATACGCTGGCGCGAGTTGCGCTTGGCCATCTCAACCGTTGGCGACACCGCCATAATCGGCCCCGGAGCCTTATGCATAATATAGCCGAGCCAGTTATTGCCGCATTCGGTGCCTCCGATTTGCGCGCCTTTCATAAACACAACCTTTTGAATAGGGCTTTTCGGAGACAGACAATCCATAATCTCTCGCAAATAAGGCGTTCTCGCAGTCCGCCATCGTCCGGGTTCTGAGGCGGACTTACTTGAAAGAATACGATACTCATCCGCCCAATCGGACACCGACATATAAGAATCAGGCTCAACGCCCTTAAAAAACTCATCTTCTATATAAGAAACCGCGTCAAAGCTCTCGGTCAATAAGCTCCCGGCTTTCTGATAAGAGTTTTCGGACATATTCATCTAATACCTGTACAGTTTTATGCTCGTCTGTTTCAAGCTCCGCCGCAATCAACGCCCCGTAACGACTGGAGAACGACACAAACAAATCCCGCAAAGACCGCCCGAGGCTAAAAGCGTGCGCGCCGGCCTTTTTACGGTCAATTGTTTCACCGGTTATCATTTTGAGTTTGGCCTTAGCCAACATCGCCCGATAATAAATATCAGCGGTTTTGGCCTGTTGGAAACTGGACATTCCGGCTTTAGGCGCATCGGCAGATCCCTCAAACAACGGGTCAGCCTTGCGGCTTTTGGCTGGATCGGTGTTCATAAACCATTCCTTATTGGCCTCATCGACATCGATTTTGCCATCCGGCGTTTTATGAATACGCCCCGAACTAATCGCCGTCTGCACCGCATTAAGTCTAACCCCACGTATCCGCGCATATTCCCGTAATGATACTTTTTGAGACATATTTCTTCACTTTTTTACATTATTTACTGGATATAATTTTATCTCCAATATGGTTATTATGCTCTGTCATCCAAAGGCACAATTCTAAAAGAGATGTCCGAAGCCTTCGTATGGAAAGAAAACTCGATCCACCGTACGATGTCGCTTTACGCTAAAAGCTAAAAGAAAACCATCACCTTCCAAAAGAAGAATGGCGTGCAGACTTATTACTTAAAATAGGAACCACAACAAAAAACTAGGATTATCTCCTAGTTTTTTGTTGCTTAAAATATATCAAAGTTGTCCGGATTCCATATCCTTTTTGCTAAATTATAGTACAACTCTTGCCTCTCATGGATAGTGTTTTTATCAAAATCATCATACCCCTTAAAATCTAAGTTATTATCAGATTTAAATTTTAAAAACCTTGGATTGTTCTCATAACATTTATGGTTAAGCGTTTTAGCTAATAAATTCTCTCCAAAATACTTTTCAACTTTTTCGCTAAAAGGCATATCTTGGTAACTTCTATTTTTATCTGCTGGAAGCAGAATCAAATCTCCCAGCATATTACGTTGACTTTCAAACTCTTTCTCATCAACGTATTTATCTTTATTGGCAAGATAGTCATTTGGTGTTATATGTTCAATGTCATATCGATTCTTTCTATTAGTATCTACATATTTTTCAAATGATGTTTCTGGCACCTCAGAACCACGCTCAACATAATCAGTAAAACGAGCTAAAATATGTTGTACATGCCATTTGAAGAAGTTGTTCAGATAAAAATTTTTTATTCCCTCAAGAGTAAGAACCTTATCATCTTTATCTTTTAGAGATTGAACAGTATTTTTCAAAATAACTTTTATTTCGTCGATATTCCTTCTCCTAATTTGGCGAGTCAAAGTAAATATGGCGTATTTAATAGCTGAATAACCAACACTTTTAAAATTGACAACTCTTCTAACAATGTACTGATCCATATAGCAAGAAACCAATTTTAATTTTCGATTCTTCATATCATCACTATCATTGATGTCAATAGCGGCCATTTCAAGCTGATACTGCAATGATGTTATACTGCGATTGGCATTATAGTAAATGTACTCGAAGTCAGGGTTATACTTACGTACATACTCATTCAATTTTATATAAAGGTTGCTAAATTCCTTGAAATTTTCAGTAATGAATAAATAATAGTCATCTGAAGATCGCAGTCCAAGTTTTAGTGCATTGTCTTTTACCCATTTGTGAAAACCTGTACCGATTAGATCAAAATCTTGAGGCAAAGCACCTTTTTTATTTTCTTTTACGCTGTCAGCATACTGGGCTCTTAGCCAATCTCTGATAAAGTCACCAACAAAATCTTTTTCTTCCAAGGCTGTCCCAACTTTATTTAATTTAGTTAGCTGATCCTTCCAAATTTTGTTTGCACTTGTGCGTTTTGCGTTATCCGTAATCTGTGACAACAAATAACCTTTTAACATATCCGATGATGTTAATCGTAAGCCTCTGTCATTCATTGTAACAAATACCTTGTACGCATCTTGCTCGTTGTCAGTTTTTATTTCTATAAAGAATACTTTATTGATAAGCCAATCGATAAAAAATAATATTTTTTTATCATTTATGCTTTCTTCTGATGTTTCATTTTCAGTCAGTGCCGCTTGGAAAATTTCAACAATATCTGCATACCGATCACAGATATTTTTGATACTAGGATCTGTGAGCTCATCTGTATATTTTCCAGTTTTATAAAGTGACTCAAGGCATTTAGTTCTTTCCTCAACATTCATATTAAAAGAGTATGAACCGTAGCTTTTAGAACAAATTAAGCTTTTAATTTCAGACTGTTCGTCCTCAGAAAATTTTTCTTTTTGCAAATTATCAAGATAAATTAAAAGAAGCGTTAAAGTTGTCAGACGTTGTTGGCCATCAATAATTGCATTGTCTTGAGTATTTAAAATAACACTTCCCATATAATAAGAAGCGTATTCAATTATGCAACTACGATCTTGCAAGTTCAGGTGCTCTGGGTTAAATGAGTCATCAAACTCATCCATTAAATCATTGATAAGTTCTTCAACCTGTTTGCGCTCCCATTGATATTCCCGTTGATAAAATGGAATTGTATATTTTTTATTTGCCAATAAATCTTGCAAATTTCTTTCTTTACCTTGTATATCTTTCATTAGTGGCTCCTTATGAAATATGGAAGATTATTTTAGAGACGGACATTAAGAAAAGCAATAAAAAATATAATTTTCTGTTGTTCTGCTCAAAGTTAGCGTTACTCGATATCAAACCATTCAAAACAAGTTGCCAATAAATGATCATAATTGCCGCTTGTTGCCTCTTTATGAAAGCTATCACGTTCTTCTTGACTTAAACCAGCTCTTCGCATCGCTTGCAAACATCTGCCAAGAATGGAAAAGGCATTACCATCAAGACCAACTAATTGCACATGGATTTCCGGGTATTTTACTTCATCAGACATAATTTTATCCTTTCAATCATTGTTTCCTTACAATGCAATGAATGCTTGGATTTTGAACAATATCAACTTCTATTTTGCGTTGTTGCGCAATAGTTCTGCCGTTCAGAGAAATTGTGGATTTTGCGCCCCTTGTATCAGGTAATACAGGGGAAGCAAAATTCCTGTTTATATGAGCGGCAGAACATTGTCCCATAGGGAGGACGACCGCAATAATGTAAAATAGGTGTTGGCATTGTTCCCTTTATCCAGTTAATTATGCATCCTTATCGGAACTTTCTGCTTTATTTTCAAATAACTGTGCTTTGTTTCCGGTATATTCCTCCCAACGCCGCACAATTACATCGCAAAACTTTGGATCCAGCTCGATAAGGCGGGCTTTACGACCGGTTTTCTCCGCCGCAATCAGGGTAGAACCGGAGCCACCGAAACCATCCAAAACCACATCGCCGGGTTTTGAACTGTTGACTATCGCCCGTTCCATGAGTTCCACCGGTTTCATCGTCGGATGCAGATCATTTCGGACAGGCTTATTATATTCCCAGATATCCGCCTGATCGCGGTCGCCGCACCAAAAGTGTGGTTTATCGGCATTCCAGCCATAAAGGATTGGCTCATACTGCCGCTGATAATCCGCGCGGCCAAGCGTAAACGTGTTTTTAGCCCAGATGATAAATGTTGACCATTTACCGCCGGCAGCAATAAACGCATTATATAAAGTATGCAACTCGCTGGAACTCATACAAACATAGGCAGCGCCCTGACTGAACATCAATAAATTGGAAAGGCTGTCAGTCAAAAACTGCGCAAAGCCATCGCCTAGGTTGTCATTCATAATTTTACGCCCGCCCAAGGTTCCGGCGTGATAGCGAATACTATCTTTCATCGAAGAGCCATAATTAACATTATATGGAGGGTCAGTAAAAATCATCGTGGCAATATCATTTTGCATGAGCTTTTTGACATCATCATAAACAGTCGTATCGCCGCAAAGCAAACGATGCTCGCCCAAAATCCAAATGTCACCGGGCTTGGTTACAGCCTCTTCAGGGACTTCCGGCACATCGTCATCATCAGTTTTACCCTCAACCTCAGGTTCGCCAAAAGTTTCTAGCTCTTTGAGCTCATCTTCCGAAAAGCCTAAAATGTCGAGATTGAAATCCATATCCTCAAGCTCTTTCATTTCAAGAGCAAGCATTTCTTCATCCCAACCGGCATTAAGGGCGATTTTGTTGTCGGCAATAACTAATGCGCGACGTTGGGTTTCTGTCAGATGCGGCAGGCGGACAACCGGAACTTCTTTTAACCCCATCCGTTGAGCCGCTAACAACCGACCATGTCCAGCGATAATCACATCATCTGCTCCGACCAAAATCGGGTTGGTAAAACCAAACTCTTTGATACTGGCAACAATCTGCGCTACCTGTTCGTCATTATGCGTCCGCGAATTACGCGCATACGGGATGAGCTTATCAACAGGATAATTCTCTTGAAATTCCATAAATTTCTCCATAAAAAAATGAAAGTGACCAGTCAAAAAGAAAGCCGACCAGACGAGCAAAAACAAATATCCCCGAAAGCCTTGATACACTTAGCTTTCAGGGATAACCTGACCAATAAACAAAAAAGCGTTTCACTAGAATTGCGCCGCGGCTTGCGCCCCCGCATACAGACTATTCGGAAGAAGGACCCTTATTATTTCTCAAAATAAAACCTTCAATCATACTTTTACACCAACTTAACAATTTTAAAGCATTATCCTGCCCTAACTTATTAGCAGCGCAAATCAAAGCAACAACCTCCATAAGTAAAAGCCCAAAGATCCCTAACGAACTGGACATATGTATAAACACAAGACAATCTAGTAAAAAAAATACTGTGAAGATATACCAAAATATAATTTCATTTTTACTATCTTGAGTTTTAGCTAGCTTATCTTGTAATATCTCAATCTGTTTTGCTGTCGTTTCTTGATATTTATCATCATCTGACTTTTCAACATTATACTTAATGATGTCAGGTAAGTCATTAATCAAACTAAGATGAATAAGTTTGGATTTATTTTTTACTGTACTTCCCATAATCCAAACCTATTCTTTTTTCTTCCAAACATCAGAATATTCCTGTTGCATAGCATCTTCAGAAATATAAATATTTTTAGCACCAGGCACATATACGCTTTCCCAAGCTGTACCTTTACGATGTGTCAGGTTTACAAGCTGAAATGGTTTCAAGTCAGATAATAACTTAGATACTGCAGAAATAAAACCGTTTTCTTCCTCTGAACATTCTTCATTCATTTCAGGAAACGCCCATTGTTGTATTGGTTTATTTCCAAAAATCTTAAATTTATGATAAACATCAGGAACAACTGGGCCATAATCCCATGCCTCGAAGTCACCTCTAAACAAATGATGATTAAACATTCCTATATGCAAAACTTGCGAAATGTACAGCATTTTTTGAAGTTCTAAATTGGAAACTTTCCAATTTCGGGCTTCACATAACTTTTTCGCTACAGTAAATACATTACACATATTAGCTCCTTATTATGCATATATTATATAAATAACCAATCATATGTAAATTTTTAGTTAGTTTTTTTCAACACTTAATCAAAGCATTCCTACATAACTCTGCAAACACCGGTTTATTCAGCCCAAGCTCCGCAATAATCTCGGAGGGTTGCTTGGTAATTTGCAATTTTTGCACATTGCTCATACCATGTTTAACCGTTTTCACCACCGCGCTTGGCAATTCAGCCCGCCCGATGCAGGAGGACAGATAAACAAAACACTCGTCATTATCCTTGAGGTATTCCAAGGCCAGCTTGCGGGCATACAGATTAAGCGTTACGTCAGCTTTACTGGCATCTTTTCCCCATGGACATCCGCCGCCGATAGGGGCAATCATACTGTAAAAATCGCACGCAAGCTTTCTGCCGGTCACACCACAGTCAGCGATGGATGAGTGATATTTATATGTTCCCGTGCCGTTGACGATAATATTTTCCGGCTCTTCACCCAGTGCCAAAATGATAAAAGTCGTCAGGTCAATATCCTTAAGCATTGGAATAGCAACAATTGCCGTCTCCACACCGCCAAGCTCGTTAAGTGTAATCTGTGTTTTGATGTCGATGCCAAGATGGATATTTTGCAAAGCATAATCATACAAAGCCTTGCACAATTTTTTTGCCAGATACTGCTCGCGGCTGATATTATCCGCCCCTTGGCAAGCGTAACCAACAAACACACCTTGATCGCCCCAACCATCTTGTTCCACGCCCTGTGAAATATCTGCTGATTGTTGGCCAATTAAATTAACAATTTTTATTTTTGCCGGCTCAATAACATATTTCCCCCACCGTTGTCTGTAAAAATCATCATAGCCAATCTTGGTCAAGGCTTCCAACACATAATCGTTAACCTTTGCCAAGCTGATATTTCCTTTAACCTCGCCACCAAGAATAACCATATTGTCCTTAATCATAACCTCAACAGCATATTTTACAGCCGCATCCTGCTCAATCATTCGGTCTAAAATGTAGCTGGAAATATAGTCAGCCGTTTTATCAGGGTGTCCGAGAGACACCGCTTCCGCAGTTTTTTTCATAGTATATCCTTATGTTGGAAGATTTGATTTAAAATAGAAACAGGGACGATTTCATACCTCGTCCCTGATTATATCCATTTTTATAGTTATTATTGACTGAAATGTAAACCGTAAAAATGTCATTGACATTTTTTACATCCGTATTGGATTTTTATGATCGCCTTATCATAACGGATAGCTAACATTTGCCGAGAAACGCCATACTCGCGGCACAACAGTTTCCATGGAATTCTGTTGGCCCGTTTCCAAACAAGCCGCCGTTCATCCAAAGAAAGAACCGGCAGCCACTTCAAAACCACACGTTCCCACAATGTTATCTGTTCTTGTGTCGGCCGGATTTTGAGTGGGCGTTTTTCCATAAAAATCAACTCCTGCGGCGTATAAATTATATCCGGCATACAATTTCTGTACTTCGGAGCTCGCACCGGCGGCAACAATCTCTCAACATAGGCGGCAGTTTCCAAATCCTGCTTAACTTCTTCAATCGTAATATCAGCCATTTTGCACCGCCTTTACCTTGCCCAAAACATCAGAACAAACATCAGTCAGCGTTTCCATTTCTGAATACGTCAGACCATTTTCCTTGCAAAACCACTTCCGAACAGCTTTTCGCCAATCAACAGCAATATATTTTTTGCCGTTCATCCAGCCTCGCTCTTCATTCCAACGAACAAACGCCGCAGGATCTATCGTATAACCGCTTTCCTGACAATACGCCGCCACATCCTCCACACTCGGAGCGCCGACATAAGCCTGCTTATCCACAGACACCGCCGCTTTATTTTTATCTTCATTTACATATTCATTATCCGATTCATTCTCCTTCTCCGACTCACCCGGTGGGAGAGTAGATGATTTTACTAAAGATTTGCTTAAGCTTTGCTTGGTCTTTGCTTTAGATTTGCTTCCGCCTTTAGAACCAATTGCTTGGCGTTTTTCGCAGATTTCCTTATATTTAGCGTTGTTCTTTTCAACCGTATCTTGAATTGCTTCAAAACGCTTCTTAACGGTGTCCGATAATTTAAAAGACACGTCTCCGTAAAAGTTAATTTCACATAACGCAATTATTAAATCAGCAATCTGATTTTTCCTAAAGTTATGCACCGCGGCAAGGAAATCAGCAGGATAAAGCACAAAAGAGGTCTTTTTATCCATTCTGACCTCCGTCTTTAGAGGCTTTTTTGATATTCTTGATACCTTGTATCCACTCCAGCGCAAGACTGGTGCGGCGAACTTCGTTGCTAATCTGCCGCTCCAAACGGTTAAGAGCGGACATTTCCAATTCCAAAAGATAGATAACCGGAATTTTACGAATTTCTTCCGAGATATAAACCTGATGTTCATTATTTTTCATGGGTATTCCTTTCAAAATTTGTTTCCGACAACAGGAACACCCGCGGAAATAAAAAAACGGAGCCGGCTATTTTAATTTTTTTCGCAATTTTTCAAATAATCTCCTGATAACACGTTTATGAATATGCATCTGCGCAACAATTTGATTAATGGAATAACCATCGCCAATCATCTGCAGTATCTTCTTTTCCTTTGCATCTGTCATTTTATCAATATCCACCATTAGTGTATTTGTTTCAAAATTATAATCCGATGCTTTTAAAAAAGAAAATTCCCCATCAACTTCATAATCAGTCAATGAGGAATATAAAAAGTCCCGGCGGTGATATCTTTGGGTCAGCAAATTGGTAGCATATTGTTTTATTGAGTGTACCACCAGCGCTTCATCAGAATCGGGTATTTCATAAAAGCGCTTCAAATAAAAGAGCAAAAGATCTTGCGTTAGATCTTCCTTATCATCAGACGAAAACAATGGTGTTGACAACAATCGGCGAATTTGCGATAAAATTGTTATTCGGACATACGTTGGTAGTCCGTTGAAAATATTTGGATTCATAAAATAAACCCCTCTAAAATGTTAATGAGAGGTTTATTCTCCGAAATTAACTTATCGGTTTCAACGCAAGAGAGAAACAACTCAAGGTTGATTATTTGATTTTATGTTGTATGAACGCAAGTTTTTAAGAAAATCAAATGTGTACAAATCTGTGGAAATTATAAATTAAATCCGTACTTTATGCGTTGTTGCGTCCAAAGTATCGGTATTTCCGATTCTAATATTTTTTTGAGGCTTAGAGTTTTGGGGTAGGCGCCATCTACAATCGCTGTCACAATATCTGGCGCAAGATATGTCATACGCATAACTTTTCCAATATATTCGCGACTTAGTCCCTCGCGTTTAGCTAATTCATCAAGGAAGATATTTTCTTTTTTCATTTTATCTTGCCAAACAAAGGCCTTAATCAGAGTAAGGTATAGCGGATTATTTTCATCAGGCTTGTATTTTTCCGGAGCAAAAATCTTGAGCGAACCACGTCTCCGGCGGAGGCATATACGATACATTATCTCATTTTCCTCGCCATCTATGTTATTGGGAAACAACTGTTCTTTCATTTCGTTTCCCATGAGAGTGATGGCTAAGTCTGTATATATTATTTTAATACGATCGACATTTACTCTGATCTTTTTAACCAAAAGCATCAACAATTGCCGTTGTGTCGTAGATGACAAATGATGAATGAAACTTTCTGAACCATTTAGTTTATCAAGAAGTTGCACATCTTTAATATCAGGGCGGACAATTTTCGCTTCCTCTATCAAACCGAAAATTATTTTTGGGGATTTGATAATCAATTCTATCTGCTGTAATACAAAATTATCCATTTCTCCTGCTGGAATACTACCAATTTGGCAATTCTTAAAACCTTCTTTGACAGCCCGAACGGATGTATAATATTCATAAACCTTATTCTTTTTATTGGATCTAGTGGAAACCATAGCCGCTTGACAACAGTCACAGGTAATAAAGCCTTTTAATAAAGAGTGTTCAATAAAACGTGAAGGAGCAAGACGTCCTGTTCGGTTTTTGCTTTTGATTTTTTGCACTTCATCAAAGAGCTCTTGTGAAACAATTGCTTCATGTTGCCCCTCATAAATATTTTTCTTATGCGGAATTTTACCTGCGTAGAGAACATTTTTCAGCATTTTACTGACGCGCATATGGGTAAATTTGCCGTTGTTTCCCTTACTCATTGTCGTGTAGCCATTTTCATTAAGCCATTCCGCCACCGCAATTTCTGACCGTAAAACCAGATATTTTTCAAAAGCAAGCCTAACAACAGTTGCTTCCTCCTCGTTAATAACTAATTTTTTATTATGGGAGTTATACCCCAGCGGTAAAATACCACCCATCCACATACCTTTTTTCTTGGAAGCCGTCACCTTATCACGGATACGTTCTGTAATAACTTCTCTCTCAAATTGAGCAAATGATAACAAAACATTTAAGGTCAACCGTCCCATAGAATCGTATGTATTGAAATTTTGCGTAACCGAAACAAAAGAACATTGATTGCGATCCAAAACCTCCACCAATCTTGAGAAATCCATTAATGAACGTGTCAAACGGTCAATCTTATAAACGACAATCATATCTACTAATCCAGCTTCCACATCTTGTAAAAGTTGTTGAAGTGCCGGACGTTTTAAACTTCCTCCAGAAAATCCGCCATCATCATAATGCGTTGGAATAATCTCCCAGCCTTGATAAGCTTGGCTTTTGACATAATTCTCGCCAGATTCTCTTTGAGCTTCCAATGTATTAAATTCTTTATCCAAACCGTCATCCGTGGATTTTCTAGTATAAATGGCACAACGGATAGTTTTCATTTACCATCTCCCAATCCAAAGAAAAATCGGCCGGAAATCCGCTTGCCGGTAATTTTCTGCGCCACAGCAGACAGACTTTTATAATAAGTACCTTCAAATTGAAATCCGGCGGCAGAAATAATAACATTATATTCTTTACCCCGATAAGTCTTAACCAAACGTGTTCCAATTCGTGGCAGGCTACCGTTATCTTCAATTTCGGAATGCTTTAAAACAGTTTTGCCCAACAACAGATTTTTAATGTTTTCAGGAACGCCGCCGTATGCCAGCTCCTGCATTCGATAAGCAAGCCGGGGAATATAGTAACGCTTTGTTTTCCAAATCGGCTCACTGTCAAAATACTGTTTCCACATTTCCTGCAACTCAGGTACACTCATATCGTTGAGCTGCAAAACGTCATTTTCTACCATTTTCAACTCCTTTCTTTACAATATGAATGCTTGGATTTTCTTTGTTATCCAGTCCTTTTTGCGATAATTCTGAACAATTTTGCCCATCAATCCAAGCAAGCAAATCAGGTAATAAAAGCTGTATGATTTTTTGCAAGTCTGTCATTGTTAACCTCCGACAGAACCACCCGTGCAAAAACAAAATCGGAGCCACTTTTTTGAAAATAAAATTTAACCAATTGATAAAGAATAATATTTGTATAAATAACATTGCCTCTTATACAAACGATAAGCAAAGAGGAAAATAAAGCAAAAAAGAATAGGCTATTATCTCTGATTTGGTTATGTTCCGAAGGTCGTAGTTTTGGGGGTATCAGAAATCAAAAAAAGTATATATTTGGGGTATATTTTAGGGATTTTGCTTCAAAATTTTAAGATA
>JAGASU010000005.1 GCA_017621635.1 Alphaproteobacteria bacterium
CCTTGGCTTTCACCGCTTTTCATTTGCCCGAACAACTTTTCTGCCGTTGCACGCAATGTGAAAAAGACATTATCCGGACCTCCGATCAGCAAAACGGCGTTAGCCGCCGTGTAATACTTGTCCCTGAAAGCTTTAACATCATCAACACTGTAAGCATTGATACGTTCAAACAAAGCCTCGTCCAAAGTCGCCGCATCCGATCCCACCACAAGGCGTCTGAACCAAAACCGCATTTTCTGCTGAATGGAAATCTCCGTGCCGACAATCAAACGTTTGATTTCCGCTTTGGCCCCCTCAAGATATTCTTCCGTAATCTCAACCGTCGTCACCTCATAAAGCTTTTCAAGAATCTCATCAACATCATCTCCTGACAAGCTGAAAGCCGTAGACATACCGCCGTAATACACAAGAACACCGCTTTTTTGCAGCAAAAGTATTCGCACAAATAAATAAGCCAGTCCCGCGTCAGGCACGTTCATATCACCGATATTAAACCCCAGACACGCCGCATAATCTTTGCAATACCCTGCGTTCATCACCTGCAGGCCGTTGCTTAACTTAAACTTTTCCATATTAAAAATTTTTTAGTGAATAATCTGAATAAAAATATAAATAACAGGATTGTTATATCACTCCGGCTGTTTTTTGTCAACACTTTTTTGTCATATATTTGTTCCGGATATAAAAAAAGCAGGGTGTTGCCCCCGCCTTATGCTTAAAGCCGGATTTCTTACTCCAGCGCATAAATGTTGGTCACAGCCCAACCGTCGCCTTTCGGGCTGAGCGAATAAACAACCGTTCCCTTGCACAACCCGAACCACATTGTATCGCAATCAGATTGTGTATAAACGGCAATATCCTTTTCCCCGATAATCGGCTTGATTTTAATAATCTTAAACGACATCTCCGTCGGCCGTACCACGTCTTTGGTTTTGCCCAAAACAAAACTCGGCACATATTTTTTGTCACATCCTTCAAACTCGGGCGCCATTGTACATTTTACGGTACGCTCAATCGCACAGAAAATCTTATCTTCCCCCGCGCAGCCGCTATTTAAATCATCAGCTTTATATGTGTGGACTTCCTCATTAAAATGCTGTTCATCCAAAACCGGCTCCGGCCGCCCCTCTATATAAAAAAGCCCGTAAGCCCCCAAAGCAAACACTAAAACAAAACCAAATGTAATCAATATTCTTTTGTTCAATTTAACCACTCCTAAAATACTAGACTTTGCCAAACTTTAACGCTTTTTGCGCAAAAGTATAGAAAAATGTTGCGGTTATCACACAAATTTGTTGTATATTTCAAAAAAATATGCTACACTGACCAAGATTAAAAAGGGAGAACGAAATGCCAAACAAAAGCAACGAAGCCGGCCGCACAATGCTTGAAACCATAATGTATATAAGCCTGCTTATGGTCTTGGGCATAAGCATTGCCCAATATATGCAAAACGCTTTCAGACGTTATAAAATCGGCAGAACCGCCCAACAGATTATAGATTTTAAAAAAGCAATTATTCACTTTACCGCCGCCGATGAAGATTATACCAATCTTTCCGTTGCCAATATGGATAAACAGCACGCCGTCCCTCTTGATATGCGCGCCGCCGTCGGTACCGCACATCACGCTTTGGGCGGCACGGTTACAGCCGGTCCCGTCGGCCCCGACGACAATAACAAATATATGTTTTACATCACTTTTAACAACATCTTCCAAGGCGGTTGTGTCGAAATTTTAACCCAAGGGCAATTTTACGGCGACGGCTCGGAAATGGATACGCTGATCGTTAATAACAGCACGGCGTGGAGATATCAATATTCTTTTTATAACACCACCGGTATCTCAAACGTTCATACCCTGATGCCAACCAACCCGAATGCGCCGGTTGCCAATATGCATTTAACCATAAATGACGCGCTGAACGCCTGCTCTGACAAAGAAAACAACACCATCACTTGGATTTTCAGTTAAAATAGTTGATTAATGTCTTTTTTTGCTTGCAGTCAAAAATTCTGTTGCTATCTTGTTAAGAAAATATTTTAAATCGGCAACAGCCTAAATCAAAAAAAGGAGAACACCATGGTAAACTCAGTTATTCTGCCACCGGATTACACCCCGAACAAAAAAGAAGAATATATGAACGAGATGCAGCTCGAGTATTTTCGCCAAAAACTTCTTGAGTGGAAAAAGGAACTGCTTGCCCAGTCAAACGACACTTTGGATGATTTGCGCCAAGGCGGCTTAAACCAGCCTGACGACGTAGACCGCGCTTCGCTTGAAACCGATAAATCTCTCGATCTGCGCACCAAAGACCGCGCCAGAAAGCTGATTATGAAGATAGACCAGGCCTTGGAGCGGATTGAAGACGGCTCCTACGGCTATTGTGAAGAAACCGGTGAAGAAATCGGTATCGGCCGCTTAATGGCACGCCCTATCGCCACACTGTGTGTTGAGGCTCAGGAACGCCACGAAAGAATGGAAAAAACGCATGATGACGAGGCTTAACCCTTAAATGGCTGTAAAAGATTTCATATTGGCGTCATCTTCGCCCCAGCGTCGCGCGTTGCTAACTCAAATAGGCTACGAGCCAAAGCAGATACGCCCTGTCAATATAGACGAAAGCGAACATTTAGGCGAACTTCCGCTTCCTTATATTCGTCGTATTGCCCGCGCCAAAGCATTGGCCGCCGCTGCCGAAAACGCCGGAGAAAATGTTCTTTGCGCTGACACGATTATTGTCGCCGGTCAAAAGATAATCCGCAAATCACCTGACGCCGAAGCTCAAAGAAAAGTTATGGAGCTGCTCTCGGGGCGTACCCATCGCGTCATCACGTCCGTCTGTTTTGTTGATAAAAACGGGAAATTAAGCCAAAAAACCATCACCACTAAGATTATGATGAAACATTTAAGCCCCAAAGAGATTGACGAATACCTCGCGTCAAATGAGTGGGTCGGTGTTGCCGGCTATAAAATTGAAGGCCTGCTCCAAGGCTATGTCAAAAGAATTGTCGGTTCATATTCCGGCGTGATAGGTTTGCCTTTATACGAAACCAAGAATATATTAAACGGAGCCGGCATAAAATAAATGCCGCTCTTAAACCAAAGGAGAAGAGTAAAATGATAACTGCTGATACGATTGTTTATGAAAAATCAGGCACGGACGCCTGCTTAGCCCTTCTGGATAACGGCCAGCTGAGGGAATTTAACATATTTAAAGAAAACGGCGCCGCCGAGGGCAACGTCTACCTTGGCCGTATTACCAAAAAAATTCCTTTAAGCGAAGACAAAACCGGTTTTATGGTTAACATCGGCGACAGCGAAGACGCTTTTATGAGTGCGCAGGAAAAAGGGCTGTTAGAGGTTAATATGACCGAAGGGCAATGCGTCGTTGTCCAAGTCCAAAAAGAAGCACACGCCGAAAAAGGCGCCAAGCTTGTCCGCGCTATCCAAATCCCCGGCACCTATCTGGTATATCGCCCGTTTGGCAGCTATATCGACGTTTCACAAAAAATCAATGATGATGAAAAAAGTCAAGAGCTGTACTCTGCCGTTGCCAAAAATGCCAACGCTCAAGAGGGCTGGGTTGTCCGTACCGCTGCGGCAAACGCCGATATTAACGCTGTTATAGAAGAAATGAGCGCACTTCGCGCAACTTATGAAAATATCCGTATCAAAGCCCGTTCCGCAACCGCGCCGGCTTTGTTATATGCCAAAGAAAACCCGCTGTTTGACTTAATCCGTCGTTTTAAAGACACACTAACAACTGTTGTCGTCAACGACCATAATTTGGAAGATAAAGTCAAAAACGTCTTCTCCGGCACAATCCGCTACACGGCAGATCCGAGCGAAGAATACGGCATACAGGATATGTTGCAGAAAGCACTTGAAAAAACAGTTTATCTCCCCTCGGGCGGACAAAT
Organism: Alphaproteobacteria bacterium; assembly: GCA_017621635.1. GTDB lineage: Bacteria > Pseudomonadota > Alphaproteobacteria > RF32 > CAG-239 > CAG-267. The sequence continues at coordinate 3,924 of JAGASU010000005.1, forward strand.
TCACATTGAAGAAACCCGCGCCTTCGTCGCCATCGACGTTGACAGTGCGGGCATTATCGCCCGCGGCCAGACAGATAGCCTAAATCGTGAAGCGGCCATTGAAATCGCCCGTCAAATCATTTTGCGCAACTTAAGCGGCAAGATTATTATTGACTTTGCCGGTTCGTCTGAATATCGCTTTATGCGTGACGTAATGGACGTTCTCTCCGAAGAACTGGCGGCAGACCCGCAAAATGCAAGAGTTCTCGGCCTAAGCAAAGCCGGCAATGTGGAAATTCTGCGTCGGCGCAAACACCCGACTTTATTAGAGCAATTTTCCGACGAATGCCCGACTTGTGGCGGCACCGGTCGTGTGGAGCCTTAAAATGAGCAGCCCAAACACGCCTGAGAGAAATACTCCGCAAACATCGGTCGTTAAAGTTCATAAATGCCCGATATGCCACAAGCTGACGGATAATGCCAAATATCGTCCGTTCTGCTCAAAGCGTTGCGCGGATATTGACCTCGGCTCTTGGTTTACCGAAAGCTACGTCATCGAAGGCAAAGCCCCAATAGACGAAGAAGAAAACGAATAATCTTTCCCTTATATAAAAAACGCCTTAATCTTAAGGCGTTTTTTTCAAGCACTACTCCTGTTTAATCTTTTTCCCGAATTCCTTAAAAGTATTAACAATGAGCTGAAATTTCTCATTATAAAAGTTTTCTAAATCCATCGCTGAAAAGGCTTTATCCCCATCGCGGTCAATCTCGGCAAAAACCTTCTTTTGTTCTGCTTCATACAACTTCATCCGATATCTCAAAAACTCTTCATCGCCAACCAGCCCGTCCTTATTTTCATCCATCAACGCCATTTCTTGCAAAACCTGCGCATGAACAGCTTTTTTCATACTTTCATTTCCATCAGCCAACGCTGCTCCAACACCAACACACACCCCAAAGACTGCTGCCAACAAAAATTTTTTCATATCAAATTCCTTTCTAAATCAAAGTTTATATAACCGTACTTTAGCACGCCCCAATTTAAAACTGAAAATCGCTGCTAGCGATTTTGCATAGAGTAGGATAAAGTGCCATGCTTGAGGTGAACCTTTCTCCCGCTGTGTACAAAACCGGTACATAAGGGACGCAAAGACGCAAAAAAAGTCCGGTGGACTGTTTTTGCCGAGCGTTATAGCAGTTGTTGGTGCGCGACTTGCCGAAAGGCAACCAAGCAAACCTTACAACTGGCTTGTCCGAAGCAAGTAAGTTTTGCCAAGGCAAAACTTACGCGCAAGAAGCCGACGCTTATATGACCGGTGCTATACAAGCCCCCAAAAATAACTTGTGCGAAGCACACAATGGGTTTGGATAGTGCCGGTGCTATAAGTGGCGCCGTAAGCGCGGTGTACATAAGTAGTACATAAGCGAGCGCCGACGCTTATATGACCGGTGCTATACAAGCCCCCACCTGCTTCAGATACTCAACCTGTATCTTTGCCAACTCCTCGACCGACTGCAACACTACATACTCGCCATCAGCGTGCATTCCCTCACCGGTGCCGGAGTGCATAATAACCGTTGCCCCTTTTTCAGCAAAAAGACGCGCGTCCGTCGCACCGCCGATTTGCACAAATTTAATCTCACGCCCCATAATCTTCTCGGCAAGCTCTTTATAGGCCAAAATTTGCGGATTATCCTCACACATAACCACCGGCGTTGAAGAAGACACGATTTCGTATGTCACACCGGCTTGGCACGCTTTTTTCAAATTTTTCTCAAGTCCGGAAACATCAGACGTTTCCACTAAACGAACATCCAAAAGCGCCTCGGCGTTCGCTGAAATGATATTGGAAACTTCCCCGCCGCTTATCTTGGCAACATGCATGGTATCAACCCAGGTGTTCTCGGGTTTACCGCCGTTAAGATCATAATACGGATAATTTTGCCGCAGCGCCGCAATCGTCCTCATCAGCATTTCATTAGCGTCCAAGCCGTCCCACGGCGTTGAACCATGTGCTGGCTTTCCTTGAGCTTTTAATTTAACAAACACCGGATTCTTGCATTTGTTAATAATCTCGCCGATATCACCGCCCACGTCATTATCAAGTACAACTCTCGCGTTAAGCTCGGGGTAACGTGCTAAAAAAGCATGTGTGCTTTTGCTCCCCTGTTCTTCATCGGTAGAAAGAATAACACCGAATTTAACCGGCAATTTATGCTCTAAAACATAATGAAGCGAGTTCATCGCCACAGCGGCAAAACTTTTCATATCAAGCGTCCCGCGCCCAAACATTTTTCCGTCTTTGATATATGGCTCAAACATCTCGTCTTTGGCTTTCACCACGTCAAGATGTCCGAGTACCAGCGCATTTTGTTGCATATCTTCATTGTTAGAAAGATAAATCACCGGGCTGGCATCTTCAAACCGCTCGATTTTAACAATAGCTCCCGTCCCCTCAAAACTCTTTTGAATATACGCTAAACACTTATCAATCTCTTGAGCATTTCCCGTTTCCGTGCGAAACCGGATTAAATCTTCAATCGTTTTTATCAAATCCATAACTTCATCTCCTAAAAAACAGCGCCATTATAGTCATAAGTTATAAATAAATCCTTAAACCTCACATTAAACCGGTTTAAAATAAAAAAACTTCATTATTTTAAGATTTTTTTAATCACTGCTCCCTAAAATCAGCAAAAACAAATGAGGAAAAAATGCGTTTATTTTTGTTGCTTCTGCTTTTTATTTTCACATCAGGTAACGCCGCGGCTTCAATTATCGAATTAAGTCCGGCCGAGACCCGTTTCGTCGCCATGCGCGCCGACAAAGTCAACGCCCGCTCCGGCCCGAACATCCGTTACCCGATAGAATGGATTTATCAACAGCAGAATCACCCTGTCGAAATCATCGCCGAATATGAGCAATGGCGCAAAATCCGTGATTTTGAAGGCACCACCTCTTGGGTTAGAAAAAACCTTCTGACCAACGCCCGTTATGCGCTCGTCGTCGAACCCGGACAAAACGACATCTACCGCAAAGACAGCTTAAACGCTGACATCATCGCCCGCGCCGAAAATGGAACTGTTGCCAAAATCAAACGTTGCAATCATTCTTTCTGTCTTTTGGAGTTTGAAAACCAAATCGAGGGCTGGATGTCGCGCTCGGTCCTCTACGGCATCAAAAAAGATGAAGAAATAAAATAAAAATCCCCCCTCATCTCCGAATCGCAAAAGCTTAAATTTTAGACAAAAATTAACAGTAGGTTAATAACCTCTTAACATTCGGTTAAAAAATGCAATTTATCCGATTCGCAGTACATTTTTCCTCACATCTCGTAACTCCTTAAAATAATTTGCATAGCGCCGTTTTTATCCTTTAAATTATAATTTTTATACAAAAAATATCTTTACAAACCAAATTTATTATGCTAAAAACGCATTAAAAGTGTATCAAAAGCACGCCAATAATGAAGAACTGAAATTTTATTTGCGTTAAAACAGAGGGATACTTCGCAAGTAAAGGGAGAGCTATTATGAAAAGACTAAAAAGACTTTTTGTTTTAAGTTTATTGACCGTAACCGCTGTGTTTACAGCCGGCACAAATGAGGCAAACGCCGCCTCCAAATTAACACCGGAACACCTGTATACATGGGCAAAAGACAACGATACCGCCCGCTTAAACAAATATAAGCATTATATTAACATCGAAAATCAGGATAAAAACACTGCTCTGTGCCTTGCCCAGCAGGATCAAAATCGTGACGCCTACGCTCTCCTCTTACAATTCGGCGCCTCGACCAAAGTTCCCTGCCATAATGACAATGACCCTGTCTGTGCCATGATTGTTGGTGAAAAGATAAAAGTTTCACCGGCCGGTATGGCGCTAATCGGTGCCGGAGCTGCCGCTGCCGGCGCATACGCGCTTCTGCATGACGATGATGACAAAGGATGTAATGTTAAAAATTATCCGCTGGCAGAATGCCCCGAACACGGCCATTGCTCCGAATGCAAAGACAAAAAACGTCTTGACACCTGTGATGAATTCTGGACTCCGAACGCCGATAAAACAGCTTGTATCCCCGCCGACTGTCCCGCCAACCAATACACTTCCTGCGAAGACAAAGCCGACCATATCACCACAGCCACACCGACCACCAGCAAATCCGGCGATCAACAATGTTATCAATGTTCCTATAAATGTAATGAAACAGACAATCGTTATGACAATTTAGGCTTTTGTGCCGCCGCACACGCCGGCATTGTCTGCGAATTAAACGAAAATCAATGTTGGTATCCCGCCAGATGTGACACTGCCAAAGGCTATTATGATACAGACGCCGACTGCCGCACCGGTAACTTCGGCTACACCTGTAAAATAGCCGCCAACAACTGTTATGAAAAAGATGTCTGTGATGTGGCAAACGGCCATCATCCGGATCAAACTTCCTGTGAAAATGCTAACACCGGTTATCATTGCACTCAGCAGGAAAATCTTTGTTGGCAGCCGGACTTTACATTATTAACCGAGTGTCCTTCCGGCTCTCACACCGCCCTTTGCGAAACCAAAACCGGCGTCATCTCCACCTCAAACGCCACCGGCAAAAGCGGCCCTGATGACTGCTTGGCCTGTGATTATAAATGTGACAGCGCCAATGGGTGGAAGCAAGGAACTTCCGCCGCAGACTGCCCGCTCGGCAGAATCTGTTCAGACATTTCAATCAATGATACCAATCGCAGCCAGACCCTGACGTGCTATCACGATGACGGCTGTCCGGCAGACTACACCTACACCTCACAAAGCACCTGCGAAGAAGGCGGCTACACCTGTGCCGAATCTGCCGCCGGCTCTCAATGCTGGAAAAGAACCGGCAATGCCGACTGTCCGGATACGCACCCGAACCGGACCCAATGTCAAACCGGCACCGGCTACACCAACGGCCAGACACAAACTCAGGTAGGTAGCGCCCCCTGCTATAATTGTAATTACCAATGCGACACGGCAAACAACTGGTTGTCGGCTTGCCCGTCAGGCAAAGTTTGCTCTGAAATCACAATGCCAAGCGGTGCAAAATGTTATACTCCAACCGGTTGTGACACCTCAAACGGCTATTTTGATAACACCAACACCTGCCAAAATGCCAACCCCGAACACATCTGCACATTAGACTCAACCGGCTGTTATGTCGTCGGTGCCTGTGACGCCGCTCATGGTTATTATGCAAGCGATACCGCCTGCACCACGGCAAACCCGTCTTACACCTGCGTTAAAACAGAACATAATTGTTATATAAAAAATGCCCCTGCGGCATGTCCGGTACCATCGCATATCAACAGTTGCTTAAACACCGATGGTATTAAAACAACGCCGACAGTCGTTGGCAAAAGCGGCGAAGATGATTGTTATGATTGTACATATCTTTGCGATACCGCTAACGGCTGGCAATCCGGCTCAGAAAGCAATTGTCCGACCGGCTGGATCTGTAAATATGCTTCTTTAACCGACCCCTATCGCTCCAAAGGCGCCGATTGCTACAAAAAAGACTATTGCAACACCACCCAAGGCTACTATGACACCGACAGCGCCTGCACCACGGCAAACTCTGAATACACCTGTATCGTAGACGCCACCGGCTGTTACACCAAAAACATCTGTAACACCTCAAAAGGCTACTATGCA
>JAGASU010000044.1 GCA_017621635.1 Alphaproteobacteria bacterium
AGCGAAAACTCCGGCTCGTTGCTTGCCCCCATTCTGGCTACCATAAAACTATCAAGCATCGCAACTTCTGCACTGCTTTCGCTGTTTTGCGCCCGAAATACGGAAAAATCAACATCGCTGCTCGAAGACCCCACCCGCGCAAATTCTAACACGTCATAGCCATCGGCCGTACGTTCCATATCATCATTATAGCCGTTAATACCACGGTGTCCCGCCGAACCTTCGCGGAACAATCTGAAATTGTCTTTCAACGCAGACAAATTACCATAAATCCACGCTGCACCCGTATTCCCCGAATGTTCAAAACCTCGCTCGTATTTATTACCATCGAGCGTTCCGGTAATACTGGAAACACCGGCAAACGGCTTGCCGATATACAAATCCGCCACTTCCGGCTCGCAAGTCCCGCCCGCACGCTGCTGAGAACTGTCTCCGTCATTTAAAAAGTCATAATTGCAGTCCGTGTTTAACGTCAGACGTCTGACATTGTAAATAGAGTTAAATTCACGGCTGTTTAAACTATAACCCGTATTTTCCGGAATTCCGCCCATATAAAGATTCGTCACCATCGTATTATGATAATACTCACTCGGATCACCGCTTTCATCCGGCGGCACGCGGTATAAAAACTTCTCGCTGTCTTCATGCGTCATGGCAATCGGTTCGGTCGATGTCACCATTAATGAATTTTCAACCAGAGCTGATGTTGCCGACGAGGCCCCGTGAGAGATCAAATCTTGCAGCATATCTTTATCCAAAGCCCAGGCACCGCCCGTACCGTCAGCCTGCAAATCATCACCGCCGCCGTTAAAAGGCTTCGTCACAATACCGCCGTTCGCTCCCACCAGCGAAGCCATACGCGCCGCTCTCTTTTTCCCCGGATCAATGGTTACCGGAAATAAAATATAAGAAATGAGCTTACCGTTATCATTGCGCACAAAAACCCTCGGATTTCCGTAGTTTTTAATATCCCCCGGTACATACCCATACGGCACATAAGAAGAATACCCTTTCTGATAATATCCTGCACCGGACGAATTATCTAAAGCAAGCTCAACCACGTACGGCGCCGAAGATGTCGCCCCGATAAGCTCACCAAACTCGGATTTAATAAACGTTTCAATCACGTTATTAAATATTCTGGCCTGCCCCGCCGCGTTAATATCCTGAATTTCCTGCAACCGTTCGGCAGATTTTTTATAAAGGGTCGGCGTGACCATGGCAATAAGCCCCAACATGGCAATGGCTTCAATTAAAAGCGTTCCCCGTTCCTGTATTCCTTTTTTCTTATTCATCGTCATTGTCATTTCTCCCTAAATAATTTTCCTTCTAAAAATACCTTATCTGAAACAAACAGCCTGATGTTTTACATATCTCTTGTCCGTTTTTATCCGTAAAATAATTTCCGCCGAAAATCCCCACAGGTAATGTCCAATAAGTTTTATTACGCAAATGAGACGGAAAATAGCGCGTTGCCATATCCGTATCGCCTTTATGTTCTTCTTCATAAATTTTCTTTTCTTCCGCATACGCCGGCGGAAAGCTGAGCCGTCCCTGAAATTCCCACTTGTTGTTTTTCCACTGGATAACGCCGATATTATCCAAATACCGCCGCTGGTTAATTGCATTCCAAAAATCCATATTAATCTGTAAATTAATCCGGTTAATAAACCGTACGTCAAACTTTTTATAAGAGACAAGAAAACGATTATGCGTCGTAGAACAGCAAGAGTCGATGATATTATTATCCCCGTCCTTATGAGACTGACACTGACTTGCCCCCGCGGACATCATTTCAATCTCATCATCAAGACAGACCACTTTTGTCATCATTTCCGATCCGTCAAAAAGCATATGCCCCGTCTGCAGCCAGTTTTTAACTTCAATCCCCGAAACCGGATAATAAAGCGGATTATCCTGATTATGATTATCTTTTTCCCTCAACAAAAAATACCGTGTTGTACTCCCCTGCTTATAAGCAAGTGATGTTCCTATATTGTCTTTGGCTTCCCCGTCTGATGTATCAAAATCGGCATAAATCAAATCATTCGGCTGGGAACCGATCAACCCCAGTCCTCCCGCATTATACAAATTGTCAATCCGCCCCAAAAGATCAGACACGGCGCGTGCATGAAAAACAAACTTATAAACCATGCCGGCGGCCTTCTTGCGCGGCACGTCCCTCTCATAATCGGCACGCGCTGACAAATTATATCCGTATATGGCAGACACAAATGTCGCAAGAAGCATTAACAAATACATAAAAAAACTCTCCGTTCCACAAAACTTATCGTAAAAATACCCTAATCACCAAAAGTGTACACCATTTTTCAAAAAAAATCAACAAAAAAGAACAAAAAAACCCTAAACTTTAAGCATAAAATTGCTTAAATACGCCCTTAAGACATAAACCTCCCTCCCCACGTCATTGCAAACACTACAATGTCACGCTCCCCCAAGAGTCATTACGAGGCGCGTAGCGTCAGCTACACATCGCCGTGGTAATCCATAACTAAACGCGTTAGCGTTGCCTTATCACATCGTAGTCACACAAATTCTTGTCAATAATTTCCATTTTTGGCTTGAAAATATCACCTCTTGCCCCTATCTTACCCTCAAGATACTATCAAAATCTCAAAGGAGTACCCCATGCAATTGCCGGATTTAGCTTTGGCCGAAACCACGCTGAATATGTTAAAAGACCGCTGGAAAGTCAGAATAATCGAGTGTCTGTTATCCGGCACCATGCGCTTTGGCGAACTCAAAAAAGAGTTAGGTGACATCACCCAAAAAGTGCTGACCTCAAACTTAAGAATGTTAGAGCAAAACGGCATCATCATCCGCCACGTCTACGCTCAAATTCCCCCGCGGGTGGACTACACCTTAACCACACTGGGCTATAACTTAAAACCCGTGCTGGACTCAATGGTCGCCTGGGCAGAAATCTATCAGGCCACCCTCTTAAAAGAACTCAACACCACGCTTGAAACCGGTTGCCAGACTTTCGAAACCCTAAACAATAAACTCGAAACCAGCTACCAAAAATTAGAAAATAAACTCAAAGAGATAAAAAAGAATTTTTAAGTAAAACTTAAACTTATGACATATCATTTCTTCACCCTCTCTCCCTCACAAGAGCGCGGCAATCCATAACTTGGGCGTAGCCCTCAAATTAAAAGAAGATTAGGGTGCAGAACACCTGCACCCTTACGAAGCAAGTTATGAGGGGCTTCCATCCGCCACACGCTCCAATAAAGGAGGGCGAAATTTTGCGAAGTGACCGCAGATGTCCTCCGAAGGAGGGGAGTGTACAAAATGGTACATGACCCGACTGAAGTGAGGCTTCCATCTGCGAGTCAATTCACAAAATTTCACGCTCCGCTCATATTTTGTAAAAAGCGATTAATCAACAACACCCCAAACCCGCTGGCCCCCTTGCCATACATCGGTTTGGGCTTTGAAAACATATCCATTCCCGCAATGTCTAAATGCGCCCAGGCGGTTTTGTTCAACAAAAAGCTCTCTAAAAAGCACGCGGCGGTAATCGAACCGGCGGCACGCCCGTCAGAAATGTTTTTCAAATCAGCAATGTCCGACTTTATCATCTTGCGATAATTGTCATTAAGCGGAAAACGCCAAACTTCCTCACCCGACTGTTCGCCGGCAATGCTCAAAAGCTCGGACAAACAATCATCGTTAGAAAACAATCCGGCCATTTCCGACCCTAAAGCCACCACAATTGCACCGGTAAGCGTGGCAATGTCAATAATGCGTTCAGGCTTATATTCGCGTTCGACATAAGTCAGACAATCACCCAAAACCAAACGCCCCTCGGCGTCGGTATTTAAAATTTCAACCGTCTTGCCCGAAAGGGAAGTTACAATATCCCCCGGTCTGGTCGCCGTACCGGAAGGCATATTTTCCACCAAACCGACAATACCGACAACATTTAGCGGCAATTTTTGTTGCACCGCCGCTTTAAGCGAAGCCGCCACAACAGCAGACCCTGCCATATCCTGCTTCATATCCCACATTCCCGCAGCCGGTTTAATTGAAATACCGCCGGAATCAAACGTCACACCTTTGCCAACCAAAGCCACATCAACCTTTTTAGAGGTTTTGTTACCCCAATATTCAATCACGCAGACATACGGTTCATGCGCTGAGCCTTGCGCCACGGATAACAGCATATTAAAGCCTTTTTTCTTTAACTCGGCTTCGTTCATCACGCTGACTTTCAGCCCTAAATGCTCCAGTCTTTTAAGATCAGCGGCATAAATCGCGGGTGTCAGTTCGTTTGCCGGTTCGTTGGTCAAATCTCTGGCATAGCGCACAGCATTGGCAAGCGCGGCCATCGGAGCATAATCTGCCTTGTCAAGCGGCTCTTTGGCAACAAAATTAATCACCTCAAGTTTGTCATACTCTTCAGCTTTCTTGGTCGTGTGATATTTGTCAAAGCTATATCCCGCCAGCTCAAAGCCAAGCCCCATATTTGCCGCTACGTCTCCCGCCTTAAACGCGGTTTTGCTCAACCGGCGCACAAACACGGCCGCATTCTTAAATTTCTTAATCCGGCCATAAACTTTCGCCGCCGCTTTTTGTAAATCAAACGCTGTTGCAAACACATCAACCCGAACAAGCCCGAGCGCACCGTTAGCACCGTCCAGCAACACAAACGGACACTTTTTGCCCGCCCGCTCATCTTCTTTTTCCACATACGCCTTAAATTTGTTAAACGCGCTCCGTTCAATCAAACCGCCAACCACGCCGTAATTCAGTTCTTCGCCCTCTGTTGCCACAAAAAGCTTAACCTCGGCCTCACTCGCATCTTGATTAAAAACAATCTCAGACATAACACACTCCTAAAAAAATTATTTTCTGATATAATCCCAAAAACAGATAAAGAAAAGGTTAAGATTGAGCGAAAAAATTGCCTTAAAAATTATTGCTATAAAAACATTAATGCAATGGGTGGGATAAAGTGCAATGCTAGAGGTAAATTCCCGACTGCGGTGTACTAGAGCGTACATAAAGAAGGGAATTTGCCTCTATGATTGTACTTTAGCACGCCCCCAAAAGCCCGAACGTAAGTCACACAACTTTTCAGTTGACAAAGCCTCTCATCGTGCTAATCTTCGCTACGAAAGGATAAAACAATGGGTAAAATCTTTACAGCAGATGATGAAAGAATAGGCCGCGCTTCCGCGCTCATTAAAGTCGGCGGACTGGTTGCCTTCCCGACCGAAACGGTTTATGGCTTGGGCGCGAATGTTTATAACCCGCACGCCGTCGCCGGCATATTTAAAGCTAAGGGCAGACCAACCTTTAACCCGCTGATCTCACATATCTGGCATAAAGATCAATTGCCCGACTTGGCAAAAACAGACAGCCGCGCCACTTTTTTAGCTGAAAAGTTTTGGCCGGGGCCTTTGACCATGATTTTACCGAGAAAAGAGCAAAACCCTACATTAGACCTTGTCTGCGCCGGTCTGCCGAATATCTCGATCAGATGTCCGAACCATCCGGTAGCCCTCAAACTGATTAAACTTTCAAACTGTCCGATAGCAGCCCCTTCCGCCAACCGCTCGCAAAGCATTTCGCCGACAACGGCTCTTGCGGTTTTGGAAAGTCTGGAAGATAATGTCGATATGATCTTAGACGGCGGTCCCTGCGCGGTCGGCGTCGAATCAACCAT
>JAGASU010000045.1 GCA_017621635.1 Alphaproteobacteria bacterium
GATTTAAATGACCCGTTTACGGGTAAATAGTAACAAATTGCGTCTGTCGGACGCTAATAAGCCCCGTTAAGGGGCTGCCAGGGGTAAAGGGTTACACCCGTTTATGAAGAACCGCCGGCTACGCCGGCGGGTTCCTTTTTTATCTTAAAAAATTTTGCCGCTTTTGTCCTTTTAGCTATATTTGATATCGCTTTGGTCTGAATATCAGATTTTATGATTAACCAAGCGAATTTATTTTCCGGCTTTTAAAACTTGCTTTTTAAATCAATCCGGTTTATTTCTTTTGTATAATTTTTTATATTATGATTACATTATTTATTTCAACCGTAGAGATGTGGTATGGCCTTATTCTCTTTACACTTTTGGGGCTTTATGGCTTAAGCAAATGGATGTTATTTCGTTATGACACGATTTCTGAGAATGCTAGAAAAATGACTGACAAGGAGCTTTGGGATTATTTTTGTTTTCTTGTTGAAGAGCAGGTGGAAAAACCTTCTTTTTGGAGAGGACAAGAACTTGACGAACTTTGGAAAGCAAGCCAAAAACGAGAGTTGCTTAAAGAAATGCCCGATGAAGATCTTGTGATTTATTGTAAAAGTATTTCCGCCCTTTCTGAGGCTTTTGGCCATAGTAAGCTGTGGTATAAAAGACTTACTTTGGTTCAAAGAGAAATGGGAAAACGACATCTTCATTAATTAAAAACCTCATACTTTAGAGTATGAGGTTTTTGTTTTAGTCAATCTCTGACAAACGTTCTGCCTGATCTTCCGTTATCAGCGCGTCGATTATTTCATTTAGTGCTTCTCCTGAAACAACATCATCAAGTTTGTAGAGCGTCAGATTAATCCGATGGTCGGTAACGCGGCCTTGCGGGTAGTTATAAGTACGAATCCGCTCGCTTCTGTCTCCGCTGCCAACTTGGAGTTTACGTTTTTCAGAATATGTGGCGTCTATATTGGCTTTTTGCGTATCATATAATTTAGCGCGCAAGTGATTCATCGCTTTTTCTTTATTTTTAAATTGCGAACGATCATCCTGACATTGGACCACAATTCCGGTCGGAATATGCGTAATGCGGACAGCCGACTCGGTACGGTTAACGTGTTGCCCGCCGGCACCGGAGGCACGATAAACGTCAATTTTTAAATCCGCCGGATTGATATACATATCAACTTCTTCTATCTCAGGCAAAACCGCTACGGTCGCCGCAGAAGTATGCACCCGCCCTTGCGACTCGGTTACCGGAACACGTTGCACACGGTGCGCTCCGGACTCAAACTTTAATTTAGCAAAAACATCTTTACCGGTGATTTTTGCCGAAGCTTCTTTATAGCCGCCTATACCATTTTCATTCGCGTCTAAAATTTCAAATTTCCATCCCTGTTTTTGCGAATATCTTTGATACATTTCAAACAGCACTGCAGCAAACAAGGCCGCTTCATCACCACCGGTTCCGGCACGAACTTCCAAGATAGCGTTTTTCTCGTCATCTTCTTCTTTAGGCAACAATAAGACTTTTATTTCTTTTTCAAGAACAGGAAGCTTTTCTTTCAAGTCATAGTATTCGGCTTCAGCCAGTTCTTTCATCTCCTTGTCCAGCGAGGCATCTTGCATCATTTCTTTGGCGTCATTAAAGCTTTGCTCCTGACGTTCATAATTTTGAATAGCTGCAACCACCGGTTCCAAAACAGAGATTTCTTTATTCAGCTTAACCAGCTCCTCTGCCGACACATTTGGGGTTGAAAGCAATGCCTGCACTTCTTCAAAACGACTGACAACACCGGCTAGTTTTTCTTGAAAATTCATTATTTTTATCCTTATTGTTTCATACTTGTTGTTTTATCTATCAGTTTTATTTGAAAATGCAACAATATTTTAATTGAGCGAATCGAGCGGGATATTCATTTTGCGTCGAGGTGCAATGATATCTTTTTCAACGCCTTTAATAAATACTTTTACATTGCGCGGCCTGCCGACGGATAAGAAAAGATTATCGGTATATTCTATTTCTTTTTTATCTTTGTCATGGAAAACGCCTTGGAAATAAACCTTATTCTTGTCTTTTAATTCAACCCAAGTTTCCCCAGTAAACTCTAGAACAACATTGTTTGGCATAACAGCCGGAGCTGTCTCTGCAACCGGTACGACTGTTTGCTCCTCCAGTGTTACAACGTCAACCGTTGTTTGCGTTGTTTCTTCTGCGGTCTCGAGGACATTGCTTTCTTTTGCCTCTGCGTTTTCTTGTTTCAGGGCCGGTTCGCTTTCGGTCACTATTTCACCTGCAACGTTGCTTTCGCTTTCAGGAACGGTGACGGCAATAACATTTTCCTCACTTGTTTTAGGAGCTGTTTGTGACATATACCAACTCCATCCGCCATAGATTGCGGCCAAAGCCAAAATGCCTGTTAAAATATGCCAACTGCCACTTTTATTGACTTCAGGTGTTTCAACAATATCTTCTTCGTTTTTTTGTTCTTCAACAGCTAACGCCGCCGTTTTATAAAGTTTAACAGCACGCTCCGGACTAAGCCCCAAATAACGTGCGTAGGTTCTGACATAACCTATACCATAAGGAATGGGCGGCAAAACTTCATAATTACTTTCTTCCAATGCGGTTAAATAGATTTTACGAATACAAAGCTCGCTTGAGATTTCCTCAAGGCTTTTTTTACTCTTCAGACGACTGCTTTTTAAGATTGTGCCGATGTCGTCTATATCTATTTCTTCTATATTTTGCGTATCTGTTTCTTTCATGGTTCTATCCTTTATTTAAGGTTTTGATGGTATTAAAACATACTTTTTAATAGATTTCAATAGCGTGATCATCCGCATAGCATTTTAATTGCGGACGAAGCGTCCGGCGCGAAGATGAAAGAATATTGTTCAGATAGTCTTCCACCCCTTTGGCTGATAATGATCTTATCATTGCTTTAACCTTGCCATACGAAGCGCTTGAAACCGACAGATTACGGAAACCTAAGCCGATTAAAGCCATGGCGTCAAGCGGATGGCTGGCCATTTCTCCGCAAACAGAACATTGGACATTAGCCGCGTTTGCTTCTTTAATGATTTTTTTCATTAAGTTCAAAAATGGTGCGGACAACACGTCATAGCGGCCGTTTAGCCGCGGATTTCCACGATCGCAGGCAAAGAAGAACTGGTATAAATCATTAGTGCCGACAGAAATAAAATCGCAATACTTTAAGATTTCACGCAATTGAAAAACAACCGAAGGGACCTCAATCATCATCCCCAAGCGGACTTTTTCAGGCATTTGTCCGCCTTCACGTTCTTCCCGCTCATAGGCAAACATAAATGTTTCTTTTGCTTCAAGAAATTCATCTAAGTTTGAGATCATCGGGAACATCACATTGAGTTCTTTTCCTGCCGCAGCTCTGATAAAAGCGCGCATTTGTTTGCGCAAAATAGCCCGCCTATCCAGCGTTATGCGAATCGAACGCCATCCGATGGCCGGATTTTCTTCTTCAATACTGTTCCAGTACGGCAAAAGTTTATCCGAACCGACATCAAGGCTTCTAAAAACAACCCTTTTACCATCCGCTGCGTCAAATAATTTTTTATAACAGGCCACCTGTTTTTCAATATCAGGCATTTTTTCAGCCGACATAAAAGGAATTTCCGTTCTATAAAGCCCGACACCATCGCAATTTGTGCTTTTAATATAATCAAAATCAAAATCCATACCGATATTGATGTATAAATTGACACGTTCATTATCTTTGGTTTTGCTTTTTAAGTTTTTCAGCTTTTGGATTTGTTCCTGTTCTTGTTTCTTTTCTTCAATTTTTGCCGAAATTTTTCTAATGATTTCTTTTGACGGGTTGATATATACGGCGCCGGCGGTGCCATCAACTGCCATATATACACCATCTTTTATATCCTTAAAAAGCCCCTCTATGCCGGAAATAACCGGTACATTTAAGGCTTTGGCAACAATGGCAACGTGCATTGTCGGTGTGCATTCCTCAATAATCAGCGCGCGAATTTTTTTATAGTCATAATCCATTAAATCCGCCGGTCCCATTGAAGAAGCGACGATTATGATATCATTAAAATCACCTTTTTCAGCGTTACAGTCTTCCCCGCTTAAATATAAGCGCAGACGATCGGCAATATCACGCAAATCATGCAGGCGTTCTTTCAAATAACTATCCGTTGCACCGGAAAGCCTTGTCCACATTTCGGAATAAGCTTGTTCGACTGCTGCTTCTGCCGTCAGGCCTGAATTAATATGGTTGATTATCCGGTTATACCAGCCCTTATCATTGGCAATCATCCGATAGGCGTCAAGAATCTCAATATGCTCGCCGCCTTGCATATCCTCACGATTTAGCTTTGCGTCGAGATCTGAGTTCATTTTTTCCCGAGCGTCTTCAAGTTTTTTTAATTCATTATCTTTATCTTTGGCAAAAACCTCGGTGACAGCTTTACGCCGACGATGTACTACGACATTCCCCAGACCGAAGCCTGCATTAATTATCGTACCTTTCAGGCGGTCTTTGGCAACAATACCGCGGCTTTTAATAAGCTTTTTGATATAAGCGGACATTTCTTCCGAGGAGATGAGTTCGCTTAAAAACATACAAATTGTTTCAAATGCTTCGGCCTCGGTTTCATCGTATTCATGGGGATTTTTATAGGTTACCAGCAAGACGCCGACAGGTTTGTTCCAACGTTTGAGCGGCGTGGCTATTCTAAAATATTCTTTGGTTTTTACAAATGAGGTGCGGTTATCTGCTCCGGATTTGCCGACTACGCCTTCTTTAACGCGTACGGCAGGAAGCGTTTTTTCTTCTGTTCCGACAATATGCTCAAGTGTTACATCATCTGCTTTAATAAAGATGTCTGCTGAAAAAGCTCCTGCTTTTCGGGCGATAATTTTTATTATCAAGCTAAGCTTTTCCGCGCTATTTTGCGTATTTAAATCATTGTGTATTGCTTTAATCACTTCAAGCGCAAAATTTTTGTTTGTTTTCGGCATCCTTCCCCCAATGATAAATTCCTGCTTGTCTTTTTGTTTTATACCACCTAATATTCTTATATTCCAGTTTATTTTTTAAAAAAGGATAAAATATTATGTCTACGAACTACAAAAAAGGTGATTTTGACACCAGACCCTGGGGAACGTGGGAAGTTTTGGATGCGGGAGAGCATTTTTGCGTTAAAAGGATTACGGTTAACCCACAAGCAATATTATCCCTCCAGCTTCATCATTTCAGAGCTGAGCATTGGATTATTGCCGAAGGTGAGGCAATGATTGTTTTAGGAGAAGATATGCTTTATCGCAAAGCTGACGACTCCGTTTACATCCCTGTCAAGACAAAACACCGGATTAAAAACACATCTTCGGATCAAAAACTTGTCTTTATTGAAATTCAAACCGGTGAAACGCTTGATGAGAGCGACATTGTGCGTTTTGAAGATAATTACGGCAGAAGCAAATAAGATTTGCTTGTTGAAAAAGCTGCGATTCACTTTTACAGATTTCTAAAAGTTAATTATTTGTTAAGAAGTAAGAACTTTTAGGAATCTGTAAATGTATTGTAACGAAGATTTTTATATGGCGCAAGAGGACGGAATTGTGATTTCCGCTTATCAGGAGTTGCTTGATGAAAAAGCGGCTAATGGTGATTTTTGCTGGGGCTATTATTTAAGAATCGAAAACAATTCGGATGAAAAAATCAGTTTGCTCGGCAAAAGCATTTCCGTTACAGATATAAAGGGCAACGCTGTTTCTGCCGTATATAACGGCTTTAACGGACAAACGCCAGTTTTGGAACCAGGGGAAGTTTTTGAGTTTGAAGATTATGCAACGTCAAAAGCCAGTGCCGTTTTATCGGGAAGCTGCTTGGTTGAATCTAAAAAGAATCGGCAAATAAGGAATATTGATTTACCGGTTTTGAGTTTGATAGCCAATGATAACAAAATGAGAGTTTTGCATTAAAAAAGCACCCGATCGGGTGCTTTTTTTAGTTATATTCTTTAACTGAATTATTATTTCTGACGTACATATTCAGATATTCGTGGATATTTTGCTCCATCCTGACATTAAACTGGTCAAAGAGCTTTTGAACCATATCATTCCAGTAGCGTTCTTTTTCAGCAATGTCTGTATCAACCGGAATACGCAACTCGCGCCATGCGTTGATTGTGGTTTCTGCCGCAGAGAGATTGGCTTTATCGGTGATTTTTAACACAACAGATAAATTCGCACGATATTTTAAGCGATCTTTTTGCAAAAATTCTTCTGATTTTTCAACTTCTTCTGTTACTGAGGCGTCTTTGATGATATATTGGGCAATACGGTTTGAGGAGAATCCGTCAGCTTTCAGACGATCTTCTGCCCATAATTTAGCCGCTTTTTCGATTGAAACAGGAAATAAATGTTCAACATTCGGACGCGTAAAGGAAGGCACGAATTCTGAGATAATATCCACTTTTTCAACATTTAGCTCTATCGGCGCCATATCTTTAAAACGAGGTTCGCAATATCTTAAATTAACCGCTTTAACGTCAGAGGTTGAATTACATGAAAACAAAAACAAACTGCTAAATACCAGCATTATATTTTTTAACTTGTTCATAAGGCTATCCCTTTTTCTATTGTCCCATAAATAAGACTATCGTCCTTTTTTGTATACTAGATACAAAAGTTTAATACTTATTTAATATCAGTTAAGTTTTTGCATAATCTCAGGAATACTAAACTCGTAGACTTCTGAACAAAAACCACATTTTGCCGTAATTTTACCTTGTTCATCAACCATAGCCGCAAGGTCATCTTCTGAAAAACCGCGCAACGTTTTTAACAGCTTTTCTCGACTGCAGCGACAACTGAATGTATAATGGTTATTTTTGGTGATGACAAGATTATTGGCGTGGTACAAACGATGTAAAATTTCTTCCAAAGAGAGGTTTTCATCAAACAATTCTTCTTTGGTTAATGTATTCATCAAGACTTCGGCTTCATTTTTGAGTTCGGGAAGTTCTTTTAAGTCAACATTTTTGCCGCCGAGTTCGGGAATGCGTTGCAAGAGGATACCGCCGGCTTTCCACTCACCATCATCTTCTGAGGGGATGTCGATAAAGAGCTTTAGCATCGTCTCAATCTGTTCGGATTGTTTGAAATAGCGCAAAGCGCACTCGGTTAAATTTTTCCCTTGAAGTTCGACGACGCCTTGATGATAATTGTTTTTACCGTCATCTATGGTGAAAGCCAACGTCCCATTACCTAACAAATGCGGTGTTTCTTCTATTTGCCCTTCATTTTTGCGTAAAGCAAAAGCTTTTTGCAGACGGTCTTTATCATAATTGGCACAAGCACGGAGCAAACCGTTTGAGGTGACATCTGCCACGATTGTTGACACAGGGCCGTTTCCCTGAAGCTGGAGTGTAAATAACCCCTCAAACTTTAAGGCATTTGCCAAAAGCACGGCCAAAGCAGTTGTTTCAGCAAGGGCGGAAGATACATTTTTCATATAGCCATGCTTATGAATAATGGTTTTTAAAACATTTTCCAGACGCACAATACGCCCGACAAACAAACCGTTATCTATCAAAAAAGATGTACATTCATCAAAATTTTTATTAGCCAATTTTTTAATCCTTTATATAATTAGTGCTGTATTATGAGTGAAGTTAGTTTATAAAAAGGTAAATTTCAAGTGTTTAGCGCAAAAACGACAAAATCCGCCCCGAAAAAGCCCTCAAAAGCGCGTTTGCGCAATATCGCGCTGTATTATTTAGAGAGGTTTGAAACCTCCGAGGATAACTTACGGGCGGTTTTACGGCGACGAATCGACAAATACGCTTTTTTTGATAAAGAGTATAATCCAATGGAGGCGTATGCTTGGGCGGATGAAGTTGTTGAAGAATGTTCAAAACAAAATTTTGTAAATGATGAGCGGTTTGCAGGGTTTAAGATTAACAGCTATCTGAACGCAGGAAAGCCCCGACGCTATATTGAGCAAAAATTAAAGCAAAAAGGAATCGACGAGCAAACGATTGACCGTTTGTTTGAAAATACCAACTATTCGGAACTTGAAACAGCGCTCAATTTTGCTAAGAAGAAAAAAATCGGACGATTTCGAGCAGATGACGAAGCTCGCCAGCTCAATCGGCAAAAAGATTTGGGGACGCTTGTGCGTGCCGGTTTTGATTTTGAAATTGTCAAAGAAGTGCTTGATGACGAGTAAACCTTACATCAGCCATTTTAAGATTTTTATGACACCCATTTTGGCAACGCTATTATGTGCGGAAACGTCTTTGCGGTTTAGAATTTCTTTTTTGTTTTGATGATAAAATTCATAAGCGCGCAAAAGCATTTCTTCGTTTTTAAGCGTTGGGGCGAATCCTAATTTTTGCTTTATTTTACCGGTATCAAAAATAAAGTTTGAGGCAATCATTTTATATTGATATGGGCCTAACGGGGAAATTCCCAACCAAAAGCAAATCTTCATTGCCAAAATCATCGGAAGCTTGGGAAAATGGAAAAGACGGGTTTGAGAGCCGGATTTTTTAATAACATAATTATAGACGTCATTAAAGCTTTTCACGTCATCCGAGCCGATGTTAAAGACGTCGGTATAATCTGCCTTTAAGGCTAATTCAAACGCTTTAGCCAAATCTTTGGCATAAATAAACTGGTAACGGTTCGTCCCGTCACCGACCATCGGCAGCTTACGGTTTTCATCTATAAACTCAAACAAGATACCTAAAAGTCCCAAGCGCCCTTCATCCATTATGGTTGGTGAACGAAAGATGATACTGTTGATTTTATCTTTATAAGAAAAAAGAATTTCTTCTGCTTTGAGTTTTGATTTACCATAAATTTCTACGGGATTTGGTGTTTCTTCTTCGGTAACGGGAGAATCGAAGTTTTTTGCCCAAAGACAATTTGATGATACGAAGACTAATTTATTTACGTTGTATTTCAGAGCAAATTTACAAACATTTTCTGTACCGTCCACATTGGCGTGCCACAGGCGTTTTAAATCTTTTTTGACATGTGCAAGGAGTGCAGCACAGTGAAAAACGGCGTCAAATTTATGGTTTGAAAAGATTTTTTCCATCAACTTATCATCATTAATGTCACCTTGATAGGCGGTAAAACGCTCATGTTTGAAAGAATCCGGTTCAAGGTCTATACTGACACATTCCGAGCCTTTTTCCAAAAAATATTTTTTTAAGACTGTTCCGAAGAATCCGGCTCCACCGGTAATTAAGTAACAAGACATAATGCCTCCTCTGTCAGGTATACATTTAGTGGAAGCATATATTAAAAAAATTAAATATTTATAAAATAATTCAGGGCAAATTGATTTTTCTTAGACGATAACACCTTCACACATCTGATACAGAATTTAACCGGCAAGATAAGTTTTAACGGCTTCGTTTTGTTCAAAGAGGTAAAGCAGATTTTTTAAGGCTTTGCCTCTTGGCGTTTCCAACAGAAAATCCGTTTTTATAATGTTGGCGGCGTCATCACGGGCTTTGAGCAGCAAATCCTGATGATAGGGCATAACGGCCAATTTAAATTCCGTAAATCCGGATTGGCGTGTGCCTAGGAGCTCTCCGCCACCTCTGAGTTCGAGGTCTTTTTCGGCAATATAAAAGCCGTCTTCGGTTTGTTTCATTATATTCAGACGTTCTTTTGCCACCGCGCTTAAGGGATAACTATACAATAAAAGGCATGAACCGGCTTCGTTGCCGCGTTTTATCCGCCCTCTTAACTGGTGAAGCTGAGCCAAGCCGAAACGCTCAGCGTGTTCTATTATCATTATTGTTGCCTCAGGGACATTTACGCCGACCTCTATAACCGTTGTGGCAACAAGAAGCGTTTTTTTGCCTTGTTTAAATTCTTCCATCACAGCATCTTTTTCGACTTCTTTCATTTTGCCGTGAATTAAACCGACAAAAGCGCCAAACTGCTTTTGCAACATTTCATAGCGTTCGGTTGCGGCGGCCAAATCAGATTTTTCTGATTCTTCAACCAACGGACAGACCCAATAGGCTCGTGTGCCTTCGGCCAACTTCTTTTTTAATGCGTTAATAATATCCGGCATTTTGTTGGTGTTCATTATAACCGTCTGAGCCGGTTTACGGCCTTTGGGGAGCTCGTTTATTTTTGAATAATCCATATCGCCGTATGCGGTTAAGAGCAGACTCCTGGGAATCGGGGTGGCAGTCATCACTAACACATCGCATTTTTCGCCTTTGGCGGACAAGGCCAAACGCTGGTTAACGCCAAAACGGTGTTGCTCGTCGATAACAATATATCCCAAATCTTTGAATATGACAGACTCGGTAAAAAGAGCGTGCGTGCCGATGATGATCTTGATTTCGCCCGAGGCCAGTTTTTCATAAACTTCGCGTTTTTCTTTAGCTTTCATTTTGCCGGTTAGAAGACCTATATTAATGTTTTGTTTTTGGCAAAGAGAGGTTATGGTTTCAAAATGCTGTTTGGCTAAAATCTCGGTAGGCGCCATCAGAGCCGCCTGCGCGCCGTCTTCTATGACTTTAAGCATACTTAAAAGCGCGACAACCGTTTTGCCTGAGCCAACATCACCTTGGAGCAAACGAAGCATTTTATAGGGAGCTTGTTGGTCTGCGGCAATTTCTTTTAGCGCGGTTTCTTGGGCCGAGGTTAGGGCAAATGGAAGGTTTGAGAGGATTTTTTGGCTGAGTTCACCGGTTCCTTTAAACTCTCGTCCGTGCTTTTGTTTAAACTTTTGGCGCGTAAAAGCCAAGGCAAGCTGGTTTGAGAGAATTTCATCATAAGCCAGCCTGCGGCGCGCGGTTGAAGACGGGGACAAATCCGCAATATTTTTAGGATTATGGAGTCTTTTTAAAGCGTCCTGAAAACTTATATATTCCAAATCACTTAAGGACTCGGGAGCTAACCATTCAGGAAGTTGGGGTATTCGTTGCCATGCTTCCTGCCCCAGTTTTATAAGCATTTTATTTGTCACGCCTGCTGTTAGAGGATAAACCGGTTCTATACGGGCAATTTCTGAAAGCTTTTCCGGAAAGGTAACATAATCCGGATGGCTCATCTGCCATGAGCCGTTAAAATACTCCACTTTTCCGCTAACTGCACGTTTTTCTCCTACGGGATAATTCTTTTTTAAGCTGTCGGGATAGGCTTTAAAAAACACTAAGACCAACTCCGATGTGCCGTCCGTACAATAAATCCGGTACGGGTGTTTACGAGTGGCGGGAGGCTGATGTTCGGTTATAGTGACAATACCGGTCCAGATTTTTCCGTCTTTGGCTGCTATAAGAGGCGGTGTTGCAGTGCGATCTGTTATGTTATAGGGGAGATGAAACAAGATATCGATAATTTTTTCGCCACACAGATTTTTGATTAATTTGGCATAGCGCGCCCCTACCCCTTTTAAGGCCTCGATTTCACAAAATAACGGATATAAAATACTCGGACGCATATTTAAACCCTTTACAATTTTACTCTTTAGGCTATTTATTATAAAATATTTGATAACAGAAAAGTGTACAAATGTCTATTGATTTTAAAATATACGATAAAAAAACTTTAAGCGGAACGACCAAAGACGCGGAAGCGTTTGCTATTAAGGACTTGTTTTATCAAACAGACAAAGACGTGTTATGCATTTTAAGCGACGGTGTCAGCTTAAATAAGGTGTATCATACCCTGCAGTTTATTGCGCCTGAGATTGAAGTATTGACTTTGCCCGCCTGGGACAGCGTGCCTTATGACCGTGTTTCGCCAAATCCCGCTATTTTATCAAAAAGGATAGACACGTTAGCCAAGCTTGTTTTAGAACAAAACAATAAAAGGCGGCGTTTGGTTTTAGCCAGTGTCGGCTCGGCCATTCAAAAACTACCGCCAAAGAAAATATTTTTTAATGCAAGAAAAAATCTTAAAGTCGGTGAAAAATTCAATTTTGAAGAATTTTTGCATTATGCGAGCATTAACGGCTATACGCGGGTTGAGCAGGTTATGGAATCGGGCGAATATGCTGTTCGGGGAGATATTATCGACATTTTTCCGAGCGGGGCCGAACAGCCGCTTCGAATCGATATGTTTGGTGATGAAATCGAGCGATTAAGACTCTTTGAAGTGGAAACACAACGCAGTATTGAAGACGTACAGTTTTATAATTTTGACAGCGCCAATGAGGTTGTTTTAGATAAAAATACGATTAAGACATTTCGGGCAAAATATCGGGAAGCTTTTGGCGTGCAAGGAATCAAAGATGAGCTTTACGAAAGTATTTCGGAGGGGAAAAAATATATCGGCATGGAAAACTGGCTGCCGTTTTTTTATGAAGATGCCCTGCCCTCGCTTTTTGATTATATGCCAACCGCAAATATTATTCTAGGAATTGAGACAGAAAATGCTTTGAGAGCAAAAGAGGAAACAATTTCCGACCATTATGAAGCCAGACTCGAGGCGCTTAAAATCAACGATGTTTCCGAAATTGATAAGTATCATCCGGTTGAGCCTGATTTGCTGTTTCTCGACCTTAAAGCCTTTAGGGAAATTTTGCAAAAGCGACAATATTGCAAAATTTCTAACTTAAACGCTTTTGAGGGCGATGATGTGGTTGATTTCGGCACTGTACCGCAAAAGATTTTTGCTTCGCTTAAAAACATTAACAAACTGACGGTTTACGAAGATTTGGCAACAGAATTTAAGGTTCATAAAAACAAAAAAAAGATTATCTGCTGTTACAGTGAAGGTTCCCTTGACAGAATGAACAGTATTTTAGAAGAAAACGGCTTTAAGAATCTTGTTATCGCACCAACTTGGACTGAAGCAGAAGCGATGACTAATAAAGGCAAGACCGTGCTTGTGCTTTTAGAGATGGCTCACGGATTTCATTCCGATAAATATTTTATTGTCACCGAGCAAGACATTTGGGGGGAGAGGAAGAATCTGCGCCTAAAGAAAAAGGTATCGGCAGAAAACTTGATTGCTGATATTTCTTCTCTAAATATCGGGGAATATGTCGTACATATCGAACATGGAATCGGGCGGTTCGAAGGACTTGAAAATATCGTGACGGACGGGGCAGCACATGATTGTTTAAAATTGATTTACGCCAACAATGACAAACTCTACGTTCCGGTGGAAAATATTGACGTTATCAGCCGATATGGCGCGGAAGACAGCAATGTGGCGCTTGATACGCTGGGTGGTTCTGCTTGGGAAGCAAAAAAAGCCAAGGTTAAAGAAAAGATCAGAGATATTGCCGAAAAGCTGATTAAAATTGCGGCACAACGGCAGATGAAAAAAGCTGAAATATTTATTCCCGAACGCGGGGTTTATGACGAATTTTGCAATAAATTTCTTTATACCGAAACAGATGATCAGCTTAATGCCGTGCAAGATGTTCTTAAAGATTTATCGATTGGAATTCCGATGGACAGGCTGGTCTGCGGCGATGTCGGGTTTGGCAAAACAGAAGTTGCTTTAAGAGCGGCTTTTACCGTTGCTTCCAGCGGCGCACAAGTTGCCTTGATTGTACCGACAACCTTGCTTGCCAGACAGCATTATCTTAATTTTAAAGAGCGTTTAAAAGATTTTCCGATTAAAGTTAAAATGCTTTCGCGTCTGGTCAGCTCCAAAGAA
>JAGASU010000006.1 GCA_017621635.1 Alphaproteobacteria bacterium
GATACATTCCGGCTATTTTAAACTCTTAGGGGCAAAAGAAGACCTAAAAAGTGCTGAAGTTAATGTTGCCATGTATAAAAAATCCTATGATGAAGCCAGCCGCAAATATGAAGTAGGGCTTGCAGCCTTAAATGATAAGTTGCAAACGCAGACAAGCTATGAGCAGTCTAAACTCCGCGTACTTGAAATGCAAAACGCTGTTAAGCAATATCAGGGCGATTTGGCAATAATCCTAAACCTGCCGCCGCAAACCGAGTTTAAGTTAAAACAGCCCCCGAAAGACAGGGATTTAACGGCACTTGATAAAAAAGAAACCCTGGATAAAATGATTGAGCTTGCCTCTCGCGAACGTGATGAAATAAAAGCTCAGGAAATGAGTTTAAACGCGGCACATGCTAATTTGCAAAATTTGCGTTCTACTCGTTTCGGTTCGTTTTCACTTGCGGCGCAAAGCGGATATAATAACACATGGAACGCCGAGCGCTCGTATAATAAAGATAATTCTTTAACTCTTAATTATCGTCTGCCGCTGTTTACGGGCTTTGATACAAGTTATAAAATTTCTGCCGCCAAATCCAAACGCGAGCAAGAACGGTTTTTATTGGAAGAACTGAAAAATGAAATCAAAAACGAAGTCTGGAGCGCTTATCACAATTATCAAACTTCTCTGAAATCTTATGAAGTGAGCAAAAAAGTCTTAAAAAGTGCCGAAGAAAATGAAAAAGTTGCCTTTAAATCCTATGAAGTCGGAAAAAGTGATATTATAAATCTTTTAACTGCGGAATCACAGTTGGCTGACGCGCGCGATTCGCTGGTTAATGCTTTTTATACTGTTTTAATCAATAAAGCGACACTATATCGAACACTGGGGAGGTTCTAAATGCCAAAAAAGAAAAAGCTGAACAAAAAAATTATTTATACGCTGATAGCCATAATGCTCATAGCTTTGGGATATTGGGCATTGAAATCAAATAAATCGCATATAGACCAAGCGCATTTTGAGATGGGAAAAGTCACCAAAGGAAACCTTGCATACGAAGTAACCGCTACCGGAACAATCAACCCGATAAACACAGTCACCGTCGGAACACAGGTTTCCGGTATTGTTGAAAAGGTTCTGGCTGATTATAACGATGACGTCAAAGAAGGACAAGTCTTAGCTTTGCTCGATTCCTCTACACTTAAAGAACAAATGGAAAAATCAGAGGCAAACTATGAACTGGCTAAAGCCAAAGAAAGCAAAGCCAAACTTAATTATGAGCGAATTAAAAAGCTCTATCAGGATAAGCTGACATCATCAGCCTCGCTCGAGGACGCTGAAATAGAATATAAAGAATCTTCGGCCAATGTGTTAAGCGCCAAAGCAGATTATAACATCTCCAAAAAGAATTTTGAATATGCAACAATTACATCGCCGGTGTCCGGCACGGTTATCACCAAAGAAATAGAGCAGGGGCAAACCGTCGCCGCCAGTTTTTCTACACCGACACTTTTTGAAGTTGCCGAAGACTTATCTAAAATGCAAATTGAGGCCAGCGTTTCCGAAGCTGACATCGGTTACATTAAACCCGATATGCCCGCAACATTTACCGTAGACGCTTACCCAAATGATAAATTTTTTGGTAAAATCCGCCAAGTTCGCCTCTCGCCGACCGAAGAATCAAACGTTGTAATGTATACGGTAATTATTGAAATAGATAATTCATCGCGCAAACTTCTCCCCGGTATGACCGCTTCAGTCAATATTATCGCCGAAGAGGCAAAAGACGTGCTGATGGTCTCCGCAATGGCTCTGCAATATAAACCCTCTGCGGCGGTTAAAGCTCTGATGGATGTTAAAAAAATAAAAGACATAGCCGAAAACCAAGATGTCGTTTATTTGTTTGAGAAAGGAAAAATCGTCCCGCGTGTCATCACCAAGGGTTTATCTGATATGACTAATATCGAAGTCAAAGAAGGACTATCTTTAGACGAAGAGGTGATTATTGAAGCCAACGAACCGAGGAAGAGATAATGGCGGAAAATAAAAAAGTCATAGAGGTTAAACACGTTTATAAAACCTATTTTATGGACGGCGGAACCAGTCAGGAAGTCTTAAAAGACATAAACTTCACTATCACCTCCGGTGAATTTGTTGCCATAATGGGGCCTTCGGGTTCCGGCAAATCAACTATGATGAATATTTTAGGCTGTCTGGATAAGCCGACCTCAGGCAAATATATTTTAGACGGCTATAATATTGATGATAAAGATGATAATGAACTCGCCAAAATTCGCGGTAAAACAATAGGCTTTGTGTTTCAAAATTTTAATCTGATGATGAAGCGCACCATAGCCGATAATGTTTCTTTGCCGCTGATATATCAAAATATCGGTGAAAAAGAACGTTACAGACGTGCGGTGGAAATGCTCAAAAAAGTCGGTCTAAACGGCTATCAAAACCGTGTTCCGTCGCAAATCTCGGGCGGTATGCAGCAGCGTGTTGCCATTGCCCGCGCCCTAATAAACAATCCGGCCATCATTTTTGCCGATGAGCCGACCGGAAATCTGGATAGTAAAACATCTGATGAAATTATGGATTTATTTACCGAGCTGAACCATCAGGGCATAACCATAGTCTTGGTAACTCACGAAGATGATGTTGCAGATTTTGCAACCCGAATGATAAAAATCAGTGACGGCCACAAAGTTTATGACGGCTTGCGGAGAGAATACAGCAAAGAAAAGGAAATCAAATGTTAAGAGCCATATTAAAAGAAGCATGGATTTCAATTGCCTCCTATAAACTTAGAACGTTCTTAACAATGCTCGGCATAATGATTGGTGTTGCAGCGGTGGTGATGATGGTTTCCGCCGGACAGGCAGTACAAAATCGTATTACCCAAACCTTTGCTTCAATGGGCAGTAATTTAATCCTGATAGGTCCTGCCGAATTAGTCAGCGGTGGTGTTCGTGGCGGGCGCGGCAAACCAAGCGTGACCGTTGCCGATGTCGCTGCCCTAAAAACCTTAAAAGATGTTGAAACATCTTCTTATAATATGGGTGCCGCCGTGCAAGCCGTCTATGGTTCAAGCAACTACGGCGTCAGCGTCCGTGGTACTAATCCGGATTTTCTCAAAGTTAATAACTGGGAAATCGAAGACGGCATAATGTTTACCGACAAAGATGTCAAAGCCGCCAAGCCCTATGTCGTCATTGGGCAGACAATTGTTGACGAACTGTTCGGTTTGCAAAACCCAATCGGTAAAACTCTGCGCCTGAAAGGCAAACCCTTCACGGTCATCGGAACGCTTAAAGCCAAAGGCGATGGTTTAATGGGCGATGATCAGGATAACATCGTTATAATGCCCTCGACCACACTCCGTCAGCGTTTAGAGGGTTCAGACCGTCCCGAGTTCGTCAATATTGCGTTTGTTAAAGCGACCTCGGAAGATAAAATGGAGAGTGTCGCCAAGCGGGTGGAATATATGCTCCGCACGCGTCACCGCTTAAAAGACAGCGTAAAAAATGATTTTACCGTCCGCCTAATGACCGAAATGGTTGAAAAAGTCCGCTCAGTCGGTTTTATCCTTTCAGCGCTTCTTGCCGCCATAGCTTCTATATCGCTGATTGTCGGCAGTATCGGCATTATGAATATGATGTTGGTATCAGTCACCGAGCGCACGCGTGAAATCGGCACGCGCAAAGCGCTGGGCGCCCCAAACAGCTGGATAATGGCACAGTTTTTAGCCGAATCAATCCTGATTTCATTTATCGGCAGTTTTATCGGTATGGTCTTTGGCGTCGTCTTTTCGCAAATCGGCGGCTACATAATGAATTACGATGTGCCGATTTCCATCTGGTCGGTTATCGTGTCGGTCACGGTTGCGGTAGTTGTCGGTATCGTTTCAGGCCTAATGCCCGCCTTAAAAGCAATGCGCCTGAACCCGATAGACGCCCTGCGTTATCAATAAATAAAAAAGCCTGCATAAGCAGGCTTTAATTCTATTTCTTTTTTGCCGAATGTTCATCAAGCAAACTTTTTAACATCTCCGGTGTTCTTGTCGCATAGATAAAATCTTCCGCCGTATAAGTCGTCCCGTCCTCAAAAATAACCGCCGGCAAATAAATTCCCTGTCCGTGCGCATATTCGTCAATCTTCTCCAAAGGCGCCGCACAATCTTTGGCATCTGCCGGCAAAGTACGCATATCATACCACTCCTGCCACGCTTTAACCTTATCTTCACTGCACCAAATCGCGTTAGTCTTGCGTGGTGCGTCAGGGTGATAAGACGCCACCGGCATAACAAATGTATGAATTTTGACATCGTCAAGCGAGTGCAAAAAACTTTCCGTTCGCTGGCAATGCGGGCAGTCCAAATCGCAGAAAAGATACATATTCCGACTACCATCGCCTTTAACACGCTCAAAAGATAAATCCATCGGCAAAGTTTTAACATCAATCGTCATCGGTGCGGCAAAGGTATTTAAACTAACTAAAGCGCCAGCCAAAACAAATTGCCATTTTTTCATAATCAGTACTCCCTAATTAATAATTATAAGTTAAGCTTTCTCGCCTTTAAGCCGCTTATAAGCTTTATCATAGCCAATCAGCGGCAATAATGTTTTAAGCTCCGGCCCGTTTGCCTCTGCGGTCAATGCCATACGGATAGGGTGAAACAGCTCTTTGCCTTTGCGTCCGGTTTTTGCTTTCAGTTCATTCATCCAAGCATTAAACGTTTCGGCATTAAAGTCCCCCTTGGGCAACAAATCAGCCGCAAGTGACGTAAATTCAATATCTTCCATAACGGGCGTTATTTCTTTGTTGCAGATATTATCCCACAACGCGACATCTTTGGCTGTTTCCAAATTGCCTTTAACATCGTCCCAAAAGACTTCGCTTACGCCAAAAGTATCTTTAAGCGCGGAGTAGGGCATATTATGCACCAATTTTGTATTAAACTTTTTCAACTCTTCTTCATCAAACTTCGGCTGTGACCGCCCGATTTTGCTAAAATCTAAAGTTTCAGCCAGCGCTTCTAAAGAATAAAACGGCTCAATCGCTTCCGATGTCCCGAGTTTGGCTAAAAATGAGCAAATCGCCATCGCTTCAATCCCGTCTGCACGCAATTCACGTACACCAAGGCTGCCCAAACGTTTGGAGAGTTTTCCTTCTTTACCGGTCAAAAGCGGCAAATGGGCAAATGTCGGCACTTTCCCGCCGATTGCCTTAAACATCTGGATTTGTGCGGCCGTGTTGGTAACGTGGTCTTCTCCGCGCACAATATGCGTAATTTGAAAATCCACATCGTCAATCACCGACGGTAAATGATACAAATAGCTTCCATCTTCGCGAATAATAATCGGATCAGAAAGCTTATTGGCATCGTATTTGCAAACCCCGCGTACAACATCATCCCACATAATTTCTTCATCAACGAGCTTAAAACGATAGTGCGGTTTGCGTCCTTCCGCTTCAAATTTTGCAATATCTTCAGCCGTGTAATTCAAGGCTTGACGATCATAAATCGGCGGCAATCCTTTGGCAAGCAAACGCTTACGCTTAAATTCCAACTCCTCGGGCGTATCATAACACGCATAAATACGTCCCGCTTTCTTAAGCTCTGCCACTACGGCGTCATAACGCTCAAAACGCGCAGATTGCCGCGCTTCTTCGTCCCAACTGATACCGAGCCACGTTAAAGCGTCGCGGATTCCGTCTTCATATTCTTTCTTGGAGCGTACTTTGTCCGTATCATCAATACGCAGCAATAATTTGCCGCCCATCTTCTTGGTCCAAAGATAATTAAATAAAGCAGTTCTCGTGTTGCCGATATGCATCCACCCGGTTGGGCTTGGTGCAAATCTGACTTTAATGTTTGTCATTGTTATTTTACCTCAAAATACCTAAATTACCGCCATAATACCGCGATTTTTTATAATTTCAACGTAAAAATTTATTTTAACCTGCTGAGGGAAAAGGATCGTTTTTTTTCATCAAAATTCTGTGGATATAAGTCATTATTATAAGGGGTTTTCCCCTGCAAAAATAACTGCTGAAAAAAAACGATCCTTTTTTTTCATCAGTCTTTTCAACATAGTATATGGCAGTGACTCTAAAGCAAAAGTTTTATAGAGTCAAATATAAATAGCTAATTTAAAAAGAAAAAATCTTACTTCAACCAAAGAAATGCCGTAATGCTTTGTTTTTCTTCTAACTGCTGAAAAAAAACGATCGTTTTTCATAAGCAATTTTTAGCTGGTATAGAATTTAATTATTTCAGAAAGGAATTTCTTATGAGGAAAAATCTTTTAGTGACTACAGCTCTGGTGGCCGTTGCATTTTCTCTTCCGGTCTATGCGGCAGATTATCAATATATTAATGAAACCGGAAAAATTATAGCAAACGGTGAAAAGTTTGAAAACCTGAATAATACAAGCGCAACAGAAGCCGGAGCTTTGACTGTTAATACACAAGGTGATGTCAAAATTGGAAATGATGTGATATTTTCAGAAAATAGCAGCAATGGATC
>JAGASU010000046.1 GCA_017621635.1 Alphaproteobacteria bacterium
CAGCCAATATGCACGGATGGCCGCGCCACCAAAGGTTCCGCCGGTTATGACTTTTTTACCCCGATAAACATCATCTTGCACCCTAAAGAAACACTTTTAATGCCGACCGGTGTCAGGGTGAAAATCGACGAGGGCTGGTTCTTGGGCGTTATGCCGAAATCAGGCTTAGGCTTCAAATACCGCCTGCAGATGGACAACACCTTGGGTATCATTGACAGCGATTACTATTATTCCGACAACGAAGGCCATATCTTTATCAAAATGACCAACGATAATAATGAAGAAAAGGTCTTAAACCTGACTGCCGGCGCTTCAGTCTGCCAAGGGATATTCTTACCTTTCGGCATAACCAGAGATGACAGCGTTTCCTTAAAAAGAAACGGCGGCTTCGGCTCCACGTCAAAATAAAAAGTCTGTAAAACAAAAAAAGAAGGGAAAATCCCTTCTTTCTTTTACTTTCTCGGTGACATTTTGACAATCAGCGGCTTTGTCTGCTTTAAGTCCTTTTTCATCGTCTTAAACGTCTTGTTCTCGGCGCTGAAAGCTTTGTCAAAATAAGTTCCCTTTTCTTTGGTGTAGCGCAGAATGTAATGCTCGCCGCCAATCACCGCGGTTTCACCCAAATCAATCGGAAAAACTTCGGTCTTATCAATGTCAACATGATCAAACTTCTCAATGTCATCAATACAAACCGGTTTGAGGTAAAGCGCATCATCTTCTTCCGTTGTATAAGCCCAACAGGTTGCAAGAAAACGGCTGTCAACTAAGTTGTAAACTTTAACCGGATAAAGCTCTTTGATTTTATCCTGACCGCCAAGTTTCAGCGCTTCATAAAATTCATTGAGTTCAGGAAGGCTGCGAACCTTCAAAAGCGACGTCTGTCCGGTTGAGGTAAAAACGCTGGAATAAAGCTCATAATCTTTCAAAAAGAAAATTTCGTGTTCAAAAAAATCAACCGAAAGAATTTTTGCGCTTTGCGTATTTTCAAAGTCAGACCTGAAAATCGGCAGCAGAGACAGAATTTCCTGTTTCTTAATGTCAACATAAATCCAAACCAGAACAGCCCCGTGCGCCAGCGAAGCAAAAATGACCTTACCCAACACGACAAGACCATGAGGTGTATAAAAATCCTTAAAGAAATCATACGCCTTTATGGAGTTTTCAATCAGACAGTCTTCTCCGATAGGACAATACCTCTCAGGATAGGGAATTATCCCTAAGTTTACCTTTTTCATAATAAAAAATATTTAATTTAACATAATTCTAAATTTAACTGAACCCATTATAGCCTGATTATTAGAAATATGTCAAGCTTTTTGTCAAAAAAAACTATTTGAAGCGAATCTTGAAAAACAACACCAACACCGTAATCACTTCAAGCCTGCCCAAAACCATAACAAACGACAGCACATACTTGACAAACGGGCTAAATGCCGCAAAATTTCCGTTAGGTCCCACCGCTTCATTAAATCCGCTGCCCGCACCCGTGATATTGCCCACAACAGCGCCAAACGCCGTCAAAAAGTCAAGTCCGCTCAAACAAAGCACCAGCGTAAAAAACACAATCGCTGCTAAAAATGCCAGAATCAGCGCAAACACTGACGCCGCAATAGTGTCATCAATCACTTTATTGCCCGTTTTCATCACCGCAACTTGGTTAGGCGATACCGCTTTAATCGAGTGTTTTTTCAAAAAGGCCGCGACGACCTGCCAGCGGAAAATTTTAATTGAGCCGGTTGTCGAGCCGGTGCAGCCGCCGGTTAAAAATAAAATCAAAAAGACAACCGCCGCCCATGGCCCCCAAGACAAATAATCCGACGAGTACATCCCCGTAGTCGTCACCGCCGCTGTCAAGTTAAACCCGACCACGCGCACCGCCTCAGGAAAAGATACGCCTTTCTCTAACATATAACAGCAACTGAAAAAGAGGATGAAGGTAAAAAGAAATTTCAAAAAGCCGTTAATCTGCGGATTGCCCGTCACCACCTCCAAACTCCGTTTTTTAAACACTAAAACATAATAGCTAAAGGGCAGGGCGCCTAAAATCATAAAGATAAAAACAACTCCCTCAATCAACTCACTGTCATAAAAGCCGATTGAAGCGTTTTTAATCGTCATGCCGCCGGTGCTAAGCGTCGCAAGTGCAAAACAAAGTGCGTCAAACCAGTTCATTCCCGCCGCTTTTAAAAGCCCCGCGCAACATAAATTAAGCAAAATATATACCAAGATAATGTCATTAGCGATATAGCGGATTTTGGGCAAAAACTTCTCCTCGGTATCCGAATTCTCTTTATTAAACAAATGCATTCCCCCCGTGCCTAAAAACGGCGACAAAGCAACCGCAAAAATAACAATTCCGACACCCCCGAGTCCGTTAAGCATAGCCCGCCATAAAAGCACGGATTTCGGTTCTGCTTCAACATCTTTTAAAACCGTTGCCCCCGTGGCGGTAACGCCGGCAGTTGCTTCAAACACGGCGTCATAGACTCCCTCAAAACTATGATTAAATAAAAACGGCAATGCCGCCACAAGCGGCGTCACAAACCAACACGACACCGTAATCAGATATCCCTCTAAAATGGAAATTTTTTCAATCTTGCCAAAGTTCGCCAAAAACAGCGCCCCGCCCAAAAACACGGCAATCACGGCACTTTG
Source organism: Alphaproteobacteria bacterium (assembly GCA_017621635.1). Lineage (GTDB taxonomy): Bacteria > Pseudomonadota > Alphaproteobacteria > RF32 > CAG-239 > CAG-267. The sequence goes on from JAGASU010000046.1 coordinate 2,656, forward strand.
TATAAACACATAGTCCGGCTTTCCCGAAAAATAATAAAGCGCTGCCGCAGGCAACGTCATCATCACGCCCATAATGAGCATAATAAAACCGTTAATCATCAAAACCGGACGCCACATCGCATTTCCCTTAAATTAAATTCTTTACCACCATAATCTTAAAGCAATAAATTTTCAAGGAGCCGCAGAGGTTATCCTCAAGCTCCTCAAAAAGAAATCCGCCACCAGACAACACTGCTGCACAAACAAAATACTAAAATAAGAACAAGAAAAACTTTCGTTATTTTAAGCCTGTCCGTCCCCATAACCAAAATCCCCGTAAGCCCCAGCGGCAAAAGAGCGACATAACGAAAATCCTGATTGCACATAAACGGATGTTTAAGCACAAACATAACTTCACCCAAAAGTAAAGATAAAATCAACACCGCTAAAAAGAAAAACATATCAAAGAATTTTTTGCCATGCTTTATCCGTAAAGTTATCATTTAAATACAGATAAAAGCAAACCTCTCTTAAAGTCAAGCCTTAAAAAATCAGCGTGTAAAAATACTCTGTCTGATAAGCTTGGCCGTTTGCTCAAAACTATTGCCGCAAGCCAGAAGATTGTTATTCTTAGCCTGCATTTTTTCTTTATAACAGGCAATTTCTTTTTTAGCATATCCAAGCGCAAGAGAATTAAGGCTTTCACCGATATCCGTAAAGTAAGCACCGCGGCCGTAACGTCTGCGAGAACGCATATAATTGGAGAAATCCTGCTCGCCGCCCCAATGCTGGTTATTATAAGCGCAATAAATATAAGCCTGATGAGAGTTGTCAGGAGCCGTGAAAAAAGTCTGATGATGGAATTTTCTCTTTGTCCGTTTCGTCCAGACAAAAACAATCGCATTCTTTTTATTTTTCATATACTGTTTAATATCTGCCTCAATATTCTCGGAATAGCGGATAACAGAACCGGTCTGGCTGGCTAAATCATTTTTTAGGGCAAGACAAGAATGAACGTTGCGGCAATTTTTAAGAATATCCTTAACCGCAAAGGAAACAGGGCTTTGCGGGTACTTTTCTATAAAAATATCCGCCGCCTGACACAAACTCGCCATACTCATTCCCGAACAATGCAAACCTTGGGAAATTTTAGAAAAACCGTAATGTTGTAAAGCAATGTTGGCGTCCCTGAACGCTTTTCTCTTATTGCCGCACTCAAGCCTGATGTAATTGTCATGCGCGCATTGCAGGTATTGGGCGCAAAATTCCGCCAGATCTTTGTCTTTTTGTAATAAAACTGCTTCTTCATATCTTTTGCAATCAGAGTGTAAGGTGTCCGGTTGAGAAGGCTCTTGCACAAACAAAGCTGAAATATCCTCAGAAGAAAAATCCGGCAAAGTAAATTTTAGTTGTTGCTTAAAAACAACCGAACTGTCAGTTTGTGCCAAAGGTTCTTTAATCGCTTCAATTGGTGCCTTTTTTAAAAAATCAGTTTTAGGCAGTTGCCTTTTGGTGGGAAAAACAGCCGTTTGGGTCTGTTTTGTTATGGTCTTTTTTTCAGAAACAACCAAAATATGTTTATCCTTTTCAGGCTCTTTGTCAACAAGAGCCTGAGCGTTTGCCGTCCGTAAATACCCCGAATAGCCGAGTCCGGCAAGCGGCAGCATAAAAGCAGCTAACCTGAAAGATCTTTGCCCTTTATTTATGGCACGCTCGCTGAAGGCCAAAAACTCATCTTTTTTCTTTTCTAATCTCTCTTGGCGATATTTTTTGACGTTTTCGAGGATCCGCTGAATTTTGTTTTTTAAAACTTCTTTTGTTGCTTTTTTTTGCGGTTCACAAGGGCGGGCAATAAGCGCGTGATGATTATAAATCGGGCGCAGATACTTGCTGTCTTTCTTAACCGTTTTCTGTTCTTCCTGCCAGATTTCTTCAAAACTTTGTGTTTTTATTTTGCTTAAAAGCTCTTGTTCGAATTCCTTTTTTAAAATCGCCTGCGCTTCATCCGACGCTCTGATGGTTGAGGCACCGTTAAGGCGTATTTGCGCGCTTAAGCC
>JAGASU010000047.1 GCA_017621635.1 Alphaproteobacteria bacterium
GCCCCCGGAAAAACCACATTCCCTTTACCAAGCACAGTATTCCCCAAAATGCTCACTCTGGCAATCAACTTGCACCCCGCGCCGATAACGGCATTCGCTGAAATGTAGCAAAACGGCCCGATCTCGGCACTCGGATCAATCTGCGCCCCCGGCTCAATAACGGCAGTCTGATGAATCATAAACTTTCTCCTAAAAAAATAATTGCATTTAAAGAAAGTCTAAAAGACATCACGAAAGATGTAAACAAAAAGATACTCACAAAATATTTCATTTTGTTATCACGCCTTTTATCAACCAAACCGCCGCCATTTGCCCGCCCCGAAGCAATATCCGTAAATCAACGTCTATTTTATAATGTCGGCAATTTTTGCGTATCTCTTAGCCGTAACTAAAAAAAATACACTATTACACAAGGATAAAGAATTTAAATTGACTTTTAGGGCTGTCTGTTTTATACATTCTCACTATATAAAATAGACGTTCGTTTATGAAGAAAGGACGACACAATGACATCTGAGGATAATTGGCCGACAGACACAATTCAAAAAAAGATAAAACTATTCTTTTTTCTCCCGATTTTCAGCTACAAACAAAACTCGGACAAAAAGGTCTGGAAAATATGCGGTCTGCCGGTTTTAAAAATTCGCCGCAAAAAAGGCGGAGCAAAATTAAAATATCTTCTTTTCGGTTTTATTCCGCTGATGATTATCAAAACCAAAAGAGGTTAAAATGCCCGATATCGTTACAGTAACCAACGCCGCCGGCGAACAACAAACCACGGCAGAAATTATTATCCGAAAGACACTCTCAGACACCCCGAAAATTTCTGTCATTATTCCGGTCTGTAATGTTGAAGCCTATTTGCCCCAATGCTTAAAAAGCGTTATCAGCCAAACCTTAACTGAAATAGAAATCATCTGCGTAGATGACGGCTCAACCGACAATTCACTTGCAATATTAAAAGAATACGCCGCCAAAGACCATCGCATAACAGTCATCAGTCAAAAAAATCAAGGCGCCGGCATCGCCCGCAATACCGGTTTAACCGTTGCCAAAGGGCAATATTTAAGCTTTCTGGACAGTGACGATTTTTTCGAACCTGATATGTTAGCCACACTGTATACCACCGCAAAAAAAGATAACTCCGACGCGGTTGTCTGTGGGTATTATATATTTGACCACACTAAAAACACCGATATTAAAAAAATTGCCGTATATCCGCCCTATACGCAAAATTCTCCCATCTTTCCGCAGCAACACCAAAACACAATATATCATATCAATCCTGCCCCATGGAATAAACTGTTCAAAAGCAGTCTGTTTAAACAAAACAACATCAGATTTGAAAACTTAAAATCCTGCAACGACTACACGGCAATATACACCGCCCTGATGCTGGCAAACAAAATCAGCGCCCTCAACAGTTTTTTACTGCACTACCGCACAAACTCAAACTCGAACATAACGGCAACCCGTAACCAAAACGCCACCTGTCTCTTACACGCCGTGCAACGGCTATGGCTTAATTTAGGCAATCACCAATTGCAATATGTCTATGAAAAAAGCATACAAGAAAGCCTGTTAAGTTGTACGCAATACGAAATGTCGCTTTGTTCTCCCGAAGAACAAGAAAATTATAATCAGGCCGCCAAAACAATTTTACCGCCAAAACTATATAACTTTTTTGCCTCCGCCCGCCAAAACCCGCACAAAACCACCCGCCGCTACTACCTCTTCGGCTTCATCCCGTTTCTAAAAATAACAGAAAGGTAATATATCTATGGAAAAAAACACCCCGAAAGTTTCAGTTATCATCTCCCTGACCTCCTTTCCTGCAAGAATAGACACCGTTAACCAAACTATTGAAACGCTGCTAAACCAAACCACAAAAGCCGATAAGGTTATTCTCTGGCTCTCTCAGGAAGAATTTCCCGATAAAGAAGCCGGTTTACCAACACAACTGTTAAATCTAAAAGAAAATGGTTTAACCATCGGTTGGCACCAACGCAATCTCCGTTCTTTTGAAAAATTAATTCCCGCCTTGCGGCAATATCCTGACGCAATTATTGTCACCGCCGATGATGATATTTTATATCCAAAAAATTGGCTTGAATTGCTGCTGAAATCTTACTATACGGATCCAACCGCAATCCACTGCCATCGTGTGCATAAAGTCGGCCGCAAAAACAGCAACATAGCCCCGTACAATAGCTGGAAAAAGAATATTCGGACCCCGTCTTTGTCCTATGCAAACTTTGCAACTACAGGAGGCGGCGTACTCTATCCGCCACACTGCCTATACAAAGATGTTTTAAAAGAAGAAATATTTATGAAGCTCTGCCCCCGTGCGGATGATATCTGGTTTTGGGCAATGGCCGTATTAAACAATACGAAAATACAAAATATAAAAAACAATATTCCGGATTTGAAATACGTCCCCGGCACACAAGAAGCTGAAACCTGTCTCTGGAAAACAAACACCGGCCAATTAGCACAAAATGACATCCAAATGCAAAACGTGCTTACGGCATATCCTGAGATTTTGCCCAAAGTCCTCGCTGCATTGGCAAATGAACCGGAACTTTCTGATAAAATCACCCGCCGCTACTACCTCCTCGGCTTCATCCCGTTTCTAAAAATAACAACAATAAAAGAATAAAACCTCCTGCAAAGGCTGGATAATAAAAACAAATTCCAAATCAGACCATCTGAAATTTTAAGATATTTTAACTTATCCGCCATAGAATGATCTCCAGAGGTATAAAGATGAAAAAACTTATTTTAATTTTAGGACTACTGTTAACTTTCACCCCCAACGCAAGAGCGAATAAAACTAATGACTTATCTTGGAGCGGAGTTTGGGTATATAACAGATACTCAAATACTCCATTGGGCACTTTAACAATAACTAACTGCAAAGATAATCAATGCGACTTTAACATTGGCACAATGAACGGAGCGCATACCTGCTTTCTCGAAGGTAAATTAAAAATCAATGCCGATAAAGGAGAATATAGAGAAAAAGATAAAACACCCGAGGGCAAAGATGAAGAAATTATCGTCACCTTTGAATTAGATAACGCTAAAAGAGTCATAAAAATAGATGCAAACGACCAATCGCACATCTATTGCGGAATGCAAGGCTACTTTATCGGAGAATATGAAAACGAAAATAATCCACTCCGCTATGACACCGGATTTGATTGTTGGAACAAAGATATAACAGAAGCTGAAAAAACAATTTGCGCCTCAGAAAATCTTGCTCAAGCCAGTAAAGAAATGATAAAAAATTACCAATCCCAACAAACAAAAGAATGGTATGACAAAAGAGAAAATTGCCGTAGCAATCAAGACTGTTTATGGGATTTCTACATATCCTCAATAAAATCAAGTTATGAAAAAAAACACAAACAGCCTCTAAATCTGTATGACTACATGGGAAATTTAGCAGAAGATTCTTTATATTATCCGACAGACTTTTCTTTGCTGAACGATTTTTTCATCAAAAATATGCCAAAAGAAGATTATGAAGAATGGACAGCAACTTTTTCTCAAATAGCCTTGGAAAATAATAAATGTGATAACTGCCACTATCATACATACGGTGTCGCCGGCCTGTATACCATTATGGAATCCGCCTTTTATATCAGCAAAGATGAAATATGGTTAGCTTTTTTGCAGATTGATAATGAGAGCAACAAAAATTATATCATCGTATACACCCTGCCAAACTATAAAGAAAAAGATATTCCTCTCGTATTTAACGACTGGTTAAAACGATTACGGCCACATTTTCCCGATGGTATAAAATTAAAACATTTTATTAATCAAAAATAACCCTAACTCCAATTTGAATTTAAAACAAAAAAACAGCACACATCATTCTATTCAATTCTGCACGACAGCCTATCAGCTTTATAAGCCATAGGCCACACCGGCAAACTTTTAGAAATATGGATTGTTATAAAAAATATCCCAATGCCCCAAAAGGTTATTATACTCCGGTTGATAACAAAGTCAGAGAGGGATATCATCATACCAACTTGGCAATATTTTAAATATTGCTTTTTTTAATTTGTATGCTATAAAAGCACTCCAAGGAGTTAAAATGAAACGCTTAAAAAAAATCCTCTGTTTTGTTCTGGGCTGGCAAATTGTTCCCCTTATTTTTGCCTTAATAAATGTTTGGATTTGGCAAATTGATTCTTTCAAAATTTTCTATTGCTATTTTTCTATAGTATATCTGTTATGCTATATCTCATTTCCCCTATTTTACCGCCCGAACATTGCAAAAAAAATTCCCAATAAATATGCTTTTTACGGCATTATGTATGGAATATTTTGGATTTTTGGTATCCTTTTATGTTTGGTATGACAATAATTTTCCCACCTAACTAACAAAAAACCTCCAGCAAAGAGAGGATTTTTAATGGTGGATTCTGTAGGACTGACCTTCACTTCGTTCGGCCGCACAGGCGCGCATTGCCGTTGGCAACCGGCATACTTCCGTCTGCCTTGCGCTGGTAGTCCGCCGCTACGAAAGGCTTTGCCTTTCTACTTACGGGAACAACTAAATGTTGTTGCGTTCGCTACGCTCGCTTACAACATTAAGAGAAGTTTCGCCCCCCGTTTTCGGGGCTTCGAGAATACTTCATCTAACCATTAAAAAAATCCACCATAAAGGTGGACTTTTTTAATGGTGGGTTCTGTAGGACTCGAACCTACGACCAGACCGTTATGAGCGGCCGGCTCTAACCAACTGAGCTAAGAACCCGCTGACACACCATACATAAGCCAAATATTTTCCTCAGTCAAGCATAATTTTGAACTCTGCAAAGATTTTTTTATCAACATCATAAAACACTCAATCTAAAAAAAGAAGCGGGTCGTCCCCGCTCCTTGTGTCAAACTTTGCAAAAAAGCCTATCTTCTTCTTAAAAACGACGGGATTTCCAAATCGTCTTCTTCATTAGCGCTTTCTTTTTCGGCAAAATCTTCAATCTCGTCAAACTTCGGCACAACCACCGGTTTTGCAGGTTTCTTGGCCTTTGCTCTTGAAATGCCCAAAATCTTGTCAATAAATCTCTGGCGTGTCGGCTGCGGCTCTTCTTGTTCAATCATTGCCTGAGCTTCTTCTCTGGCTTTGCGTTCAAACGGCTGCTCTGCCTCGCCCTGCTCAGGGAAAAGCTGAGGTTCTTCTTCAATAATTTTAACCTTGGCTGACGGCACAAACGGCTTTTCAACCTTCACCTCGGATAAAACGGATTTAACCTCGGCCGGTTCTTCAACATCAGCCACCATCGGCTTGTTGATAATCGCATTAAACAACGCGGACGACGGATGTGGCTCCTCAATCTCCCCGCCAATCTTTAATTCTTCCTGCTTAACTTCCCCTGTTTTAACTGCGTTTGAAAGCTCAATCACATTGTTAAGCTCAACCGCTTCTTCTTGGGCTACCGGCTCTTCTTCAACAATTTCTTCCAAAATCGGCTCATCATCAACCGGTTCTTCAACCATGGCCACATAAGCACCGTTATCTTTGCTCTGCGCCACATTAAAACTTTCTTCGTCAATACCGGTCACAACCACGGACACTCTGATTTTGCCCGACAAGCTGTCATCATAGCTTGAGCCGAAAATAAGCTCGGCATCATCGTCCAGTTCTTCTTTAATAATGTTAACCGCCTCATCAATTTCCATCAAGGTAATATCAGCGCCACCCGTGATGTTAATCAAACAGCCCTTAGCGCCTTTAAGCGAACAATCATCTAAAATCGGGTTCGAAAGTGCCTGCTCGGCAGCTTTTTTTGCTCTGTCTTCACCTTCGGCTTCACCAGTTCCCATAATCGCCTTGCCCCTGTCTGCCATAATCTTTTTCACATCGGCAAAATCAAGGTTAATCAGCCCCGGCATAATCATCAAATCCGTAATCGAGCGTACCCCGTCATAAAGCACTTCATCTGCTTTGACAAACGCGTCTTTGAGCGTGGTATTCTTATCGGCAATTCTAAACAAATTCTGGTTAGGAATAACAATAATGCTGTCCACTTCATGAATAAAGGTCTCCAAAGCCCCTTCGGCATTTTCCATACGTTTCTTGCCTTCAAAAGCAAACGGCTTAGTCACCACGCCAACCGTTAAGATTCCTTTTTCTTTAGCGATTTTAGCCACAACCGGTGCCGCGCCCGAGCCCGTACCGCCGCCCATACCGGCCGTAATAAACACCATATTCGAATCAGCTAACTCGCGTTCAATGTCTTCTCTTGCTTCTTCTGCCGCAAGTTTGCCGATTTCAGGTCTTGCGCCCGCACCTAAGCCTTGGGTAATCTCAAGCCCTAACTGGATTTTTCTTGTTGCCGGAGAAAGAGCAAGCGCCTGCGCATCGGTATTGGCAACAACAAAGTCAACCCCCTCAAGCTTTTTGTTCATCATATTGGAGATGGCGTTACCGCCGCCGCCGCCCACACCGATAACGGTAATTCTTGGTTTTAATTGTGTAAAGTTGGTATCGCCGACGGCCAGTTTAATTGCCATATTTTTTCTCCATAAAAAAAGCTAAAATCAATTTTAAATGATTCTAGCCTTAAATACCTTAAGTTTTCGTTACCACTCAGCAGGTTTTTTTAAACAAATCAAAAATTTTTGCAAAAAGTCCGTCTCCCGACGCGCTGACATTAACTTTTTTAATAATTTTTCTCTCTGAATTGTTAACCGCAAACAGCAAAAGCCCCAAAGCGGTCGAAAAAACCGGACTATGCAGCGCCTGCGGAATATTTTCAATGTTTCTTGGTCTTCCGATTCGCACCTGCTTGTCCAAAACCATACTCGCTACTTCGCGCATTCCCGGTAGCTGTGACGCCCCGCCGGTTAAAACCACTCTGTGCGTCGCCGTGTTTTTATATCCCGCTTCATCAAGCTTTCTGCCGACAATCTCAAAAATCTCTTCGATTCTGGGCGAAATAATATTAATCAAATCCGAACGATAAATCTGCTTAATATTGCTGTCATCTTCTTCGCCCACCGGATAAACGTTAATCACTTCCCGTTCGTCCTGACTGATTAAAAACGCACACCCGTGCCGGTTTTTAATTTCTTCCGCATAATTAAAAGAAGTCGTCAAACCAAGCGCAATATCATTAGTCACATTAATACCGCCCACCGGCACGGATGAAAAATAAACCGGATGCCCGTTCTTAAAGCAGGCAATGCTGGTTGTTCCGCCGCCGATATCAATAATCGTCGCGCCTAATTCTTTTTCATCTTCAACCAAACAGGAAAGCCCCGACGCATACGCCGAAAATGCCTTCATCTCGATATCCAAATGTGAGCTTTCCACCACCGTCGCCAAATTCTTATACATCGGCTTCGGATAAAGCCCCAGCAAAATATTAACATTAAGCGAATCCCCGTAAATATTAATCGGGTTCTTAACCTCCTCACCATTGTCAACATGATACCCCATAGTCAAAAAGTGAATAGGCTCATTGCCCTCAACGTTAACTTTCATCAAGCCCTTGTCCGTCACTTTTTTAACATCTTCTTCCATAACGGGCCGGTTTTTATGAATAGAAATAGAGGAACTTCTGACCACGCTTCTGGTCCTATCGCCTGAAACATTAACGATAACATTGGTAATGCGCTCGTTAGCCATCTGCTCAGCCGCTTCAACCGCGTTGCAAACAGAAATTGTCGCCTGATTAACATCAGCCACCACGCCGTTTTTAATCCCCTTGGCCGCATTATAGCCATAGCCCAAAATAGAAACCCTTTTATCTCTGGTCACTCTGGCAATAATACAGCAAACCTTAGAGGTACCGATATCAAGCGCCGCCACAATCGGCGATCTGTTAAAAGAATGGTTCATTATTAACCCCTTTTCTTTATCTCTTATAAACTAAATCATCAACCGACTTGTCTATATCAACAATGATCTTATTAGGGTATCTTAAATCAAAGGAAGTTAATTTACGCTTAAAAATTCCTTGTCTTTTATTTAATAATGAAATTTTTTGATATGCCGCCTCAACCCCGCTTTCCGGCAGTTTAACCAAAATACCGTTATCCGTTGCCCCAAACACCAGATCCCACCGTCTGTTAGACACAAACACTGCCGCCCGAACCTTGCGTGCCAGCTCCTCATCTTGCTTGAAAGCCGCCAAAAGCTCGGCCAAATGGTGCGGCGCGCCCTCACCTGCCAACACCAAAATCGGTGCATCCGGCTCATATTCTTCAACTTCAATCACATTGCCTTCCGCATCCACCGGATAATACCGTCCCTCATACTCCCAAATTGCCTTAACCGTGCGTTCTTCAATATTAACCAAAATGTTATTCGGGAAAAAACTTCTTTTCACCACACAAGACTTCACCCACGTCAGCTGCTCAATCTTGCTTTGCAGTTTTTCAATATCAATCCCCAAAATGCTCTCATTATCAGAAAGATTGAGCGCCATCACCAAATCATCATAAGACGTGCGCTTATTGCCTTCCACAATCACGTCTTCGACATACATTCCGTATTGGGCGGAAATCCGGTAAACCGCGCTCATCACTTTGTTAAACTTTTCGCCGATAACATCATCTCTGATCATCATCGCAATCAAAGTCAGGCTTGAAACAATCAAAACCATTCCCGTCATGCCGATAAGACGATACACCCATTCCGCCGAGGGCTTCATCACTTTATCATACATTTTCAAATTATTAGCGCTCAAAGTTTCCGCCATAGTTTATTTTTTCACTCCCATACGGCGAACTTCCCACTCCAACGTAACCGCCGTTTTTTCTTTAACCCGCTCAATAATCGTTTCACCTAATTCTTCTAAATCTTCAGCCGTAGCGTTGCCGCTGTTAATTAAAAAATTGCAATGCTTCTCGGAAACTTCCGCCCCGCCGACTTTAAGCCCGCGGCACCCCGCTTCCTCAATCAATTTCCAAGCCGCAAGCCCCTCGGGGTTTTTAAAGGTCGAACCGGCGGTTTTTTTATTAATCGGCTGTTTTTCTCTTCGATACGTCATCTGCTCGTCAAGCGTTTTTTTAATCTGCTCTTTATCAGATTTTTTCCCTTGCAACACCACGCTTAAAATAATCCAATTCTCCGGAAAGCGGCTCGACCGGTACGAAAAATTAAAATCTTCCGCGCTCAATTCATACACTTCACCCCAGTCGTTCATAATCTTGGCAGAAACCATCACATCGGCAATCGTCTGTCCGAAACAGCCGGCATTTGTTTTCAATAGTCCGCCGATACGCCCCGGAACCGAACAAATAAACTCTAGCCCGCCAATGTTATTTTCAATAAGCGTCTTTTTTAATTCCACGTTATTAAGCCCCGCGCCGACACAAACCTGTTCATTATCCAGAACCTCAATTTTGCGGAAAAAAGCCCCGTCAAGCTTAATCACTACCCCCAAAACACCGCCGTCGCGGATTAAAAGATTAGACCCGCCGCCAATCACCGTCACCGGTACAGCTTCGGGCTTGCGCACCAAAAAGTCTCTCAAATCATCTTCATCTTCCGGCAAATACAACACCTCGGCCGGTCCCCCCACACCAAACCAAGTATGCTTTGAAAGAAGCGCGTTTTCAATATATTTTCCTCTGACCTCGGGCAAAACTTCTATAAGTCCGCTCGATTTATTACCAAACAATTTTTCAAACATACCTCTCTCCTTTCTACCTGTTGTCTTTATCTTCCGCCGCCGCGTTCTTGCGTGTAATCGCCAAAAGCATTCCCATCGTCAAATAGCTGGCAAGCATGGACGACCCGCCGTAAGAGATAAACGGCAGCGTCATTCCTTTAGCCGGCATCAACTGCAGCGCCGAACACATATTAACAATGGCTTGTCCGCCAAGCGACGCCGCCAAGCCAGACGCCGCGTACATCACAAACAAATTTTTATCCCGCATTGAAATAATCATTGTCCTCACCACAATCGCAGCAAACGCCATCACAATAATCGTCGTCAGCCAAACGCCGTACTCCTCACCTGCCAGCGCAAAAATAAAGTCCGTATGCACATCAGGCAAACTCATCTTAACCACGCCTTCACCTGGCCCTCTGCCCAAAAGGTTGCCGTTGGCAAATGCGTCCATAGATTTTTGAATCTGCGAGCCGATTTCATTTTCCGCCGCCAAAAACCTGTCAATTCTGTCCCGAACGTGCGCTAAAAAGAAATATGACCCCGTTACTAAAATAAGCCCTGAAGAAAACAACGTCAAGATAAGCCAGACCGGAATCCCCGCCCAAACCATCTGCAACGCCCATACGCCGGAAATCAAAATCGTCATCCCCAAATCCGGCTGTCCGAATACCGGCAGCGCCGTGATAAGATAAAGCAACACCGCCAAACTCATCCCCGGAAAATCTTCCATTCTTTTATTAGCGTCTAACAGCCACGCCGTCATCACGATAAACACCGGCTTGATAAACTCGGACGGTTGCAACGAAAACCCCGCAAATTTAATCCACCTGGCCGCCCCTTTCGTCGCATCGCCGACCAAATACGTCAAAAACACGCCGCCCAAAGCACATAAAAAGCCAAACACCGCCAAGCGCCTGATTGTCCGCAAGCTCTGCATTGAAAAACCGACCATCAGCACCAGCCCCGCCGCAATAAACACGCCCTGCTTTTTAATAAACGAAAACTCATCATAAAGTCTGTCTCTGTGCGCCGCCGAAGGACTTGCCGATAACACCAGCATCATTCCCGTAAAAATCAAAAACAACGCCAAAACAAATGTCACCTTGTCAACCGTCCACCACCAGTTGGCGATTTTGCTTTTGCTGTGTCTGGCTAACTTAAACATCGGCGTTGTCCCCTCAAACTAAAGCAAAGATAACAGGGCGACACCGCAGAAAAGCGCCGTCACACCCCAAAACACATACACAACCTTGCTCTCGCTCCAGCCCAACTGCTCAAAGTGGTGATGAATGGGCGCCATCTTAAAAAAGCGTTTCCCCGTTTTCTTAAAATAAACCACCTGAATAATCACTGACAGCGTTTCCAAAACAAACACCATCCCGGCAATTGCCAAAATAATCTCATGTTTGATAATCACCGCAATCACGCCCAAAACAGCCCCCAAGGCCAAAGACCCCGTATCTCCCATAAACACTCTGGCTTTTTTAATATTAAACCATAAAAACCCGACACACCCGCCGGCAAGAGCCGCACACACCACCGCCATCTCGGCCGTTCTCGGAATATACGGAAACGCCGTTTCGTTAAACATCGGATATCCGGTCTTAAAACAAAACACCATAAACGTCGTAAACACAAGCGCCAGCATACCCGCCGCCAAACCGTCCAGTCCGTCACTCAGATTAACCGCGTTTGACGCTCCCGAAATCACAAACACCGCAAACGGAATATACACCCAGGATAACTGCACCGACCACCCGAAATACGGAATATAAAGCCTGCTCTCAACCAAGTTCGGCGTTGCCGCGGCAATCACGTTAACCGCCAGCACCGCCGCCATAAACTGGATAAATAATTTCATCTTTGCCGTCATCGCATTCGGCGTCTGTTTTTTAACTTTAACATAATCATCCGCAAATCCCGTCGCCCCGTAAACAACGAGTACGAGCATCGAAATCCAGACAAAATGGAGTTTAACATTGCAAAACAGCAGCATGGAAATCAAACTTGTTCCCAAAATGAGCAAACCGCCCATCGTCGGCGTCCCTTTTTTCTCGGTGATGTGTGATTGCGGGCCGTCCGTTCTGATAGGCTGACCGCCTTTTTCATGCCCCTTCAAAAAAGAAATAAGCTTTCCGCCGCTGACAAGTGATAACAAAAAAGCCAAACCAAATGCAAATACCGCTCTTAAAGGCACCGTTTCAGGCACAAAAGGCAACATCGTCCACATCAAAAAATTCCAATCTCGAAAAAAGTTAAACACAAGAAATATATTTACACTGAGTATACTGTCAATATCTAAATGAAGTCTTAAAAAAATTCCTGTTGATAAAATTTTTCTCTATAACTTTTATTTATACTTTTTTTTAACTCCCCCTGCGCTATATTATCATAAAACGAAGTTTATAGGAGATACATTTTCATGTTCAAGCGCTTTCTTTTTTTAAGCTTAACGATACTGCCGACCGTTGCATTTGCCCAGTCACCCGATTTACCTAATGCGTTAACCGATTTTGAAGCGTTTTCGGATATCCTTCCCGTCACCGAAACCGATATCAAAACCCCGACCAGACGCATCAGCCGCCAGCAGGAAATGATTCCCTATATATCTTCGGCTATTGATGAAATCGCCGCCGTAAATCTGAAAAACCCCGAACAGGTTTTTTGCTATCACGTCACCAAGCGCCCCAAAGGCTATACCGGTTATACACTCGATAACTTCGCCATAACCGGCTATTGCGGCGAGTTGGATCGCTCCACTGTCACCACCGTTTATGAAGCCCTGTTCACCAAAAGCCCGAACATCATCACCGCCGCTTCTTCCTGCCGCATAGAGCCTAAAATCATATTGCGTTTTATCAAAGGCGTTGACACAACAGATATTCTGCTTTCTTCTCCCTGTCCGTCGTTTACCTCCTTTTACGCCGGCAAATACAAATCGTTTAACATCAAACAAGGCGTCATTGATGACATCATCGCCGAACTTGGCAGAAAAAACGAGCCGTTTAATTCCCCCTCGCTTTTAGCTCAAACCGTCGCCAACGGAACCCCATCTACGCCGAAAGACACCGAGCTTCTCGAAAGAAAGCAAAAAGAACACGAAATTCTTCCCACCTCAATAACAGATAAAACAC
>JAGASU010000048.1 GCA_017621635.1 Alphaproteobacteria bacterium
GCAGCTCTCGGCGTTATGCTTGCGGGAGGGATTTTTTATTGCAGACATTATCCTTTCGAGGGACTTTATGACAACGGTTTTATTAATGCGGCCGCGCTTATGATCAGCACGGGGCTTTTGGCGGAAAGTGCGGGATATATGAATTTTGCTTTGTTTAGACCATTAAAAAAGATTTTTCATGCCGGAATATGGGGGGGAATATTAACTGCAACATTGGTTATGGCGTATCCGTTTTTGAGCTTACCGGAGGTTTTATTTGGGGTAAGAAACGTTTCTGCCGGAGAGTGTGTTAAAATATTTGTTTTGCTTTGGGGCGGTATGTCTGCTTTGGCGCTTTTGGGGCTTATTTTTAACAAAAAAGCCGGAGCCTTAGCCATACGATCGGGGGGCATAAACAGCCTTCTTAATATGTTATATCTTTTTTTGATGTGTGGTATGATTTGGGGACTTAAGGGGAAAACGGCGATGATGTGTGCCGGCGGCGGCGTGCTTTTGAGTGCGCTTTTGTGGTATTTTTATCCGATAGCGGTTAGCGAAGCAACAACGCAAACCCGACTTAAAAAAGATAAAATTTTTGTATTTGAGAAAGTTCAAAAGCATACCCTTTATGTGGTGCTGGTGTTGTTTTTAGCGTTCGGGTCTATCTTAACGGCTTTTGCAATTAAACCCGTCACATTGCCACCCCTTTTACCGACACAAGAAAAAATCGCGCAGGAAATTCAAAACGGGAAACCGGTTGTGGTCAGCATTTATGATATAAAATCGTTAAAGAGCCTCTTTGGTTTGTCCTTAAACAAAGAAATGCAGCGCTACGGCATTGAGGTTTTACGTTATGATACACGCCTAAGCGCCCCTGATACGGCTTCTTGGCTCAGAGCCTACAGACAAGACGGATTACCGCTTCATATTTTATTTACAAACCGGCATAAAGAAGGATTGGTTTTGCCGCAAGATTTAGGGCATATTAACTGGCAAAACGCGCTTAAAGATTTTGTTTTATTGCCTAAAGAACCTATCAATGAACGACAAGAAAGGAATAATCAGCCATGACTACCGAAATGAACCTGACACCGCACGCGGGAATGCGTCCGGTTATTGCAATTGCCGGAAAACGCAACGCCGGAAAATCTTTGCTTTTAAACGTCCTAACCGGCCAAGATGTTTCTATCGTTTCTGATGTTTTGGGGACGACGACAGACGCAGTTGCTAAAACCTATGAGCTGATTCCGGCAGGCGCGGTGACTTTTTATGACACGGCCGGCCTTGATGATTTGGCAGATGACTTAGGCAAAAGCCGCGTTAAGGCAAGCGAAAAAATCTTAAAAAAAGCCGACCTAATTTTATATGTCATAGGCAAAGAAGGACTTGACGGAAAGATTGAAGAAGAATTAAGAAAGCTTAATCTTGAGGGGAAAGCGTTTATTCCGGTGTTTAACTTCTGCGATGTGGTAACGGCTGATAAATATACCAAAGCGGTGGCGCAACTTTATCAGGGATGTTTTGTTTCAGCCAAAACGGGTGTCGGGATTGAAGAACTTAAGCAAAAAATGGCCGAGATGATTTTGGCTAAAACCGAAGATGATACACTTTTAGGAAATCTGGTTAAAGAGAACGACACAGTTGTTTTAGTTACCCCGATTGATTTGGCAGCGCCCAAGGGGCGGTTGATTATGCCGCAGGTTCAGGTTTTGCGTGAAGTGCTTGATTTGAACGCTCAGGCTTATGTTACGAAAGAAAACACTTTGACGCAAACGCTTCAAAGCCTTAATTTGAAGCCGGCTCTGGTGATTACGGATTCACAAGCGGTTAAAAAAGTTGCCGAAATTGTGCCGCAAGATGTCGCTTTAACGACGTTTTCGATGTTGTTTTCACGGCACAAGGGCAACTTTGAGCAACAGATGAACGGCGCGCTTTTTTGCAAAAATTTAAAAGACGATGACACGATTTTGATTGTTGAGGGCTGTTCGCACAGACAGACCTGCGATGACATCGGGCGGGTTAAAATTCCGGCATTAATGCAAAAATGCACCGGCAAAAAGTTAAACTTTGAGTTTTGTTCGGGCGGGGACTTTCCCGATGACTTGAGCCGATATGCTTTAGCGGTGCATTGCGGCGGGTGTGTTTTAAATAAAAAAGAAATAAGACGGCGGCTTGATTTGTGCGAGGCAGCGGGGGTTTTTGCGACAAACTACGGTATGGTGATTTCTTTGGCGCAAGGTGTTTTGGAGCGCACGGCGGCACCGCTTATTAAAAAATAAAATGGAGCTTCGGCTCCGTTTTTTTATAAATCCCGCTTTACTTTTTTAAAACTTCCTGTTAAGGTTAGCCTGATTTATTAAGAAGGATTTTTTTTGATGAAACAGACATGGAAACCGGGGACATTAACCGCCCCTCTCCCGCCGGCACTAATCAGTTCGGGGGATATGAATACTAAAAATGTGATGACTGCCGCGTGGACCGGCATTATTTGCTCGGATCCGGTGATTACATACGTTTCTATCAGACCGTCACGCTACACGCATGAGCTTATCAGTCAAAACAAAGAATTTGTGATTAACATCCCGACGTGGAAGATTGCCGAGGCAGTAGATACGGTCGGCGTGAAATCCGGACGCGATTATGATAAATTTGCATTGTGCGGGTTGACGGCAGAAGCTTCAACTCAGGTTAAAGCACCGCAAATTGCCGAGTGTCCGGTATCGCTTGAATGTAAAGTTTTAGAGGTGCGGAAATTTGGCACGCACGATATGTTTTTAGCCGAAGTTTTGGCGGTTAACGTTGATGAAGCATATATTGACGAGAATGGCGCGCTTGATTTGGAAAAAGCCGGCCTTTTGGCTTACGCACACGGTTTTTACTATACCTTGGGGCGCAAAATCGGCAAATTCGGCTTCTCGGTTGAAAAGAAAAAGCAAAAAGCGGCGCCGAGTGTTGCTTTGCAAGTTAAAGCTGATAAGAAATTTAATAAGGAAAAAAGCGCGGTTAAATTTAAGCGCGCGACCAAGAGTAGTTTTAAGGAAAACGGCGTTGAGGTGATTGAGGTAAAAAAGCCGCGTTTTGCCAAAAGCAAAACAATGAGCGAAGAAAAAGCCGTGCGTAAACCGGAGCGCCAATTCAAGAAAAAAGAAGCCAGCGCAAAGTTTGCCAAGAAAGGAAGCAAAACGACGGATTTTAAGCCGGTCAGCTACCAGAAAAAGGCGGACGGCAGTTTTCGGAAAAAGCGCGTTTTGTAATAACTATTTATTCTTTCTTCCCCGTGTCGAGCGGGGATTTTTTTTGTATTTTCGGGTGCTGAAAAAATAGGTACGTTTTTTTTCAGCAGTTGTCAACAAATATTAATTTCATTTAAAACAACAACTTACTCTTTTCTCAAATTGCTGCAAAAAAACGTACAATTAAAATCAGCAGGTACAGTTATTTTACTTAGGAGAAAGATTATGAATAAAGAAGAGGCAAATAAAGCTTTACTCAATGCTCGGACGGTTGAGGAGACCAAAGCAGCGTTGGCCGCCGGAGCTGATGTGAATGCAAAAGATAAGTTCGGTAACACTGCTCTTTTTCGAGCCAAAACAGCGGAACAAACCAAGCTTTTGCTTAAAGCGGGAGCTGATGCGAATGCCAAAAATTATGAAGGCAAAACTGCTCTTATGTATGTTCAAACTGTTGAACAAGCTAATATTTTGCTTGAAGCCGGAGCTGATCTGCATGTCAAAGATAATGCAGGTAGAATGCTACTTGATTCCAAATACATTAATATTAATTGTGACTTGGTTAAGTTTTTTGTGAAAGCCGGAGCCTTCCTCAGGGCTGAATCAGAGATACTGCTAAATGCGCAAACCGCTGAAGATACTAAGTTTTTTCTTGATATCGGAGCGAGTACTAATGTCAGGGACAAGACTGGCTGCACCCCTCTTATGCTGGCTCACACTGCGGAACAAACTAAGCTTTTACTTGAAGCCGGTGCTAATGTGAATACAAAAAATGACTACGGAGAAACCCCTCTTATGCTGGCTCACACTGCAGAACAGACTGATCTTTTGATTAAAGCCGGAGCGAATGTAAATGATGTATCTTACGGGACTTTAGGTAGACCTGTCATTGGTTTTGCCTCATCTAATGAACAACTTGCTCTTTTACTTGAAGCCGGAGCTGACCCTAATGCTACTTGGTGTGAGGAGGATCCTCATTCAAGTGACACATATGTAGAAACAAATATTTCTGATGTTCTAGAACGTATTGAAAAGGATGCATTAATATATTCTGACAAACGCAGCCGTATTGAAAAACGCAAAGAGAACATTCGCACATCACAGCTGTTGCGTAAAGCGATTTTAAAACAAAAGCCCGAAGAAAAGGTTTCAGGTGTGGTGATGGCTGACGAGATTGCCAAAGATGTGATTTCCGGCAAAGAAAAGCGGACGATTACGCCTGAGCTGGGCAGAGAAATCAGTCGAAAAAAAGCGATAGAAAAATAAACAGGAAGTTTTTTAAGCTAAAATTTCGGAGCGCTTTTGCGCTCCTTTTTTGTATGATTTATGCCGGACAGCCGGTTTTAAACAAAGCGCGGAAGATGAGCTTTAGGTGATCTTTGAATTTAAGCTCGGGTTTTGGGGAGATTATCTCCCAACCGCGGGTGTCCATCAGCTCGAAATAGGCTTGATAGAGATTTAACATATAAACGACCGGCTTTGAGTTTTTGTTATGGTTTTCTTTAAGCAGACGATAAGCCTCGGTGTATGAAGTACGGGCGATATCCGCCAGTTGTTCACGGGCGGCATTGAGATTTTTATGGGTTAAAATCTCTTTTGGAGTCAGGGTCGGATCTATTGCTGATTTTTCCAAAAACTCTTTAGGAAAGTAAATATGGCCGCGCAAGGCGTCTTCCTTGACATTTTTTAAGATATTAGTGATTTCAACCGCACGACCGATGACAGCGCTTAAGGCTTTGGTGGTTTCATCATCAAACTCGGCGATGATTTTTAAGATCAGATAACACGGAATTTCCGACACTCCCCGACAATAGGTTTCAAACGTTTCAAGCGATGGTGTAGTCAACGGGGTCGGACAATCCAGCGCGTAACTTTGCAAAATCTGCTCAAAATACTGTTTTTGAAGTTTAAAGCGCATACAATTTTTATATATCCGGCGCCCGATGTCAGTGGCGGGGACTTTGGTTTCATAGATGTTTTCAATCTCGCGGTGCCAAGCGTCCAAGATATCGGCTTTTTCTTTGGGTGAAAGCGTGCTTGAGCTTAAATCATCCAGATGCTTAAAAAACGCATAAAGCGTATAAACCGCTTCACGTTTGGCTTTAGGATAGTGTCTGGTACACCAAAAAACGGCAGAATGATTTTTTCTGACGATACGTCCGATTGAACTCATTTTCTTTCCTTTTTATAATCTGTTTTTACCTAACGGGGTTGCCCGTATGGTTAAGATATACCACAAACCATATAAAAATGCGTTAACATAATCAAGAAAATCTATTTTATTTTTGGTATGTAAGGCATTTTTTTTGATTAATTTACGGGCAAACGCCAGAAAAAAGGCAATTTTGAGCTTAAAATTAAAACCGATGGTTACAGGGAGAACTTGTTTGGCTTCCCGCAAGATTAACGGTAGATTGTTTGTCAGCGTTGCGGCGTCAGTTTGCACGCCGGCATTTTTTAAGATTTTTTCAAATTCGGGGAGATTTAGCACATATAGCGCCAAATACACAAACATCAGATTGGCAAAAGGCTGATAAAACGGCGGGTGCTGATTATTCAAGACGCTTATAAACCGAGTGAGCGGTGAAATTATAGTCAAGATGACAGGAGATGCGTTTGAGAAAACCAGCGGATAACGATTTTGAGAGAGCCATTCGAAACCGTCTAAGGGTTCCAAGAGCAGTGACAGCGAAAGATTTTTTTTGATAAACTCCTGTTGCAGGCGGCCTAAAAAAGTATTTGCCGATTTTGGCTTTAAGACCGCGCGATAGAGGCGGTTAAAAGTTTTAGCGGAGATTTTTTTTAACCCTAAACCGCGGACGGCCAACAGCTTTATCCAACCAAGATAAGATAAAAAAAGCGTTTGGTCCTGACGGGGTACCAAGTGTTCATATAAAGTTAAGGGGGGGAGATTATCAGGAAATTTCATTAAGCCATCCTTCAAGAGCATTAAGCGCACGGGTTGTTAAGGCGGCTTTTTTCTCCGTACCTTTCAAGTGCCTTAATTTTCCTTTGGCGGTTAAGGTTTTAGGGAGTTCGGGGAAAAGGCCGAAATTAATATTCATCGGCTCAAAACGATTGTTTTCCATTGAATCCGACAAATGGGCGAGTTGACAGCCGAGCGCCGTTTCCCGTGGGGGAAGAACAGGTGTTTTCCCTTCTAACAGGTGAGCGGCAAAAAGGCCTGCAAGCCAGCCGATTGAGGCACTTTCAACATAGCCCTCAGTGCCGGTGATTTGGCCGGCAAACATAATATGCGGATGTGATTTTAAGCGTAAATAGTTATCAAGCAAAAGCGGCGACTTGATAAACGTGTTTTTATGTATTCCGCCCAAACGGGCAAAGACGGCATTTTCCAGCGCCGGTATCAGGCGGAAGATTCGGGTTTGCTCGCTGTGCTTTAATTTGGTTTGAAAACCGACAAGGTTTCTTAACGTATCTTCTTTGTTATCCTGCCTGAGCTGAACGACGGCGTACGGACGGGAAGACGTGTGCGGGTCAGTTAGACCGACGGGTTTCATCGGACCGAACAAGAGCGTATCACGCCCACGCTCTGCCATAACCTCGATGGGCAGGCAGCCGTTAAAATATTCCGGCTTTTCAAACTCGTGAAATTCTGTTTTTTCACCGTTTAAGAGGGCGTCGACAAAGGTTTCGTATTGTTCTTTATTTAAGGGGCAGTTGATATA
>JAGASU010000049.1 GCA_017621635.1 Alphaproteobacteria bacterium
CGAATCCTTTAGAACAGATGGAACGTTTTAAGGCACAGATGGCAGAACGTGAAAACGGCGATGATGAGGCGCAAATGCTTGATGAAAGCTTTATTGACGCTCTTTCGTATGGTTTTGTGCCGACGACGGGTATGGGAATGGGAATGGACAGGCTGGCCAAGCTTTTGACTAATGCGGCCACGCTTCGCGACGTGATTATGTTCCCGACTTTAAAGAAAAGATAATTCGGGTTATGTTTTCGAGAGGCCGCCTGCGGGCGGCTTTTTTTTGATTTAAATAAGGTTTTTGGGGTTAACGGTTTATTTTTGTTGCGAAAAAGGTATAGAAAGGTATCTTTTTTGTATGTTGTGTGTATTGGAGCGATGATTTTTGAAAAAAAGTATTTTGATTATAGGTGTCAGTTTAATTTTGGGCGGTGTTTCGGGGTATTTTTACCAAAAGAGCCGAAAGCCGTTTGCGCTTGATTACGGGCGTGTGGTTATCAATGTGCCGGTGACACATCATAAATCTTTGGAAGACAAGACTTATCCTTTGGGGGAAAAGTATTTGGCAGAGGATATGGCGGCGGCGTTTAACCAGTTGGGGGTGCAAACGGAAGTTTATACGTTGGAGGATATGTTTGCTAATAAAAATTTTAAGGAAGGGTTTGATATTTATATGCGGGCTTATCCGGAGCTGCAGCTCAAATCTTATCACGGCGTGTTTGATCAAGATAAAGTGTCGGTTTTGTTTGAAACAATCCCTTATAAAATTGAGGAGGTTAAAAACGCGGATATTGTTTTTACCGGCTCGCTTAAAAAAAACAGAGAATACCGGAGCAGGGGGATTAATTCTTACTTTATGCCGCAGTTTACAAGATTTGATAAGTTTTATCCGGCATATAGTGAAAAACATAAAACAAAATTGTTGTTTATCGGAAATTTATATCCGGAAGCCAAAACAAGAAAAACTGTCGATTTGGCGTTAAAAAACGGGCTTGAACTTGATATTTACGGCAGCGGGTGGGGAAAGGTGTTGCCTAAAGAAAAGCTTTATTTGCATAAAGGGGTACAAATTCCCGGTGATGAGCTGAAATATTATTATTCCTCGGCTGATATTGTGTTTAATGATACAAGAGAGGATATGATTGAAGCCGGATTTATTCCGAACAGAATTTTTGACGTGACGGCGGCAAAGGGTTTTTTAATTTCTGATTATATGGCGGAGATTGAGGAAATTTACGGTGATGCGATTGTGATGTATAAGAACGAGGCGGAATTTTTGGCGCTTGTGACTTATTATCTTAATCATCCCGAGGAGCGGAAAAAGAAAGCTTATGAGGCGTATTTGATAACCAAGAGGCGTTTTGGTGCAAAAAGCGTGGTTTCTGAGATGTTTAAGGTGATGAAAGCGTATGTTCGCGATAACGGGCTTGGAGAAGATGATGAATAAAAAGAGATTTTTTTGGGGTGTGTGTTTAGGAGTGGTGTTTTTTTTGCTCGGAACAGGTTTGAGTGGGGTTGTTTATCAGGCACGGACGGCTAAAGATGTGGTGTTTCGAGTCAGCAACAGCAAGGCGGAAATGGATTATGATTTTTTAGCGGCACTTGCTTATCTGAAATACCGGTTTAATCAGAATGGTTATCGGGTTTTGGGGACAGCTTACGGGGGTGAGCTTTATCCGAAACGCTTTAATCAGGCGCAGGTTAATGTTTATGTGCGCGGGTTTTGGCCTTTTTATGATTTAAGGCGCAATGATGAAGCGGCTGATGTGTATTATATTCACCGGATTATGGAAATATACAGAGAAGAAATGCAGGGGTATGACTATTATCTTTCTTCGCAAAAAGGACTTGATAAAGCCGTCAAAGAGGCGGTTAACCTTGATTTTTTAGAAAGCGGGGCGGTGCCGCATGAAAAGTTAGAACCAACTTATGATAAAGATGTGCTGTATATCTATGAATACGGCAATAGGGCTTATGAGGCGTTTTTGAGAGAGAATTTGCAAGCTAAGGTATATAGCGGCAGAGCGTTTGCGGCGTTGTCTGAGGAAGGTCAGAAGAAGGAACTGTCAAGCGCAAGGCTTGTGGTTTATGAAATGGGGGACGCCGGTGCCGATGATAAAGATTATGTGCCGTATGCGGTGTATGATGTGATGAGTTACGGCAGACCGGTGTTAACCAACTACAAAGTGCCGCTTGAACAGATGTTTTATAATGATGTGCATTTGTTTAAAAAACGTGAAGATATGAAAGATGTGACATTAAAGGCGTTAGAAATGAGTGATCAAGAGCGTGAGCAAAGAGCGCAGGCTGCGAGAGAGAAGCTTTTGGGTATAAAAAACGAGAACAGATTTTTTATGAAAGAGTAGAAGTTTTTTTTATAATATTTAGATTATATTAACTAAAACGCGCGTATAAATATAAATGTGGGTTCGGAATATTCGAAAACGCAGTGGAAAAAAATATAATAAGGAAATGAAAAATGACTACAAATGCACAAGTTGATTTTTTGAACGATATTAAAGACAAAAAGGTTTCGGTCACCGTTTTTTTGATTAACGGGGTTAAACTTCAGGGCGTTATTACCTGGTTTGATCCATCGTCTTTGCTTTTAAGGCGCGACGGGCATACGCAGCTTGTGTATGCACACGCAATTTCAACGATTATGCCGGCTACGCCTGTTGATGTGGTTGAAGACTAGCATTGTTTTTGAATAAAAAAGAAAAACAAACGAAAACAGCCGTTGTTTGTCCTGTTATCCGCAGCCTTGGTTTGAGTGCTTCTTTTGATGAAGAAAAAAGAATGGAAGAAGCGGCGGGCTTGGTGAGGGCTATGGGACAAGCGGCTGTTTTTATTAAAACCATTAAGCTTGATAAGCCGACGGCAGGGCTGTTTTTCGGTAAGGGAACAGTTGAAAAACTAAAAAGCGAATGTCTTGAAAATGAGGTCGAACTGGTTGTGGTGGACGGTGCGTTATCTCCGGTCCAGCAGCGCAATCTGGAAAAAGCACTCGGGCTTAAGGTTATTGACCAGACGACGGTTATTTTAGA
>JAGASU010000050.1 GCA_017621635.1 Alphaproteobacteria bacterium
AGATTTAAATGACCCGTTTACGGGTAAATAGTAACAAATTGCGTCTGTCGGACGCTAATAAGCCCCGTTAAGGGGCTGCCAGGGGTAAAGGGTTACACCCGTTTATGAAGAACCGCCGGCTACGCCGGCGGGTTCCTTTTTGTTTTATTTCAAGTTTTGCTGATAAAATTCGGTGATTTTATCAAACGGGATTTTCTCAAAATTATCGTATAAATCAACGTGGTTGGCGTTAGGGATAATCAAGAGTTCTTTATTATCGCCGGTTAGTTTTTTGTATGCGTCTTCGCTGAAATAACGACTATGTGCGTTTTGGCCGTGTATCATCAAAACCGGATTTTTAATCTCATTTGAATAGGTGAGAATCGGCATTGTCATAAACGACAAAGCGGAGGTTTCATTCCAGTTGCCGTTGGAATTGATGGAACGTTCATGGAAGCCGCGCGGGGTTTTGTAATAACCATAATAATCTTTAACAAACTGCGGTTCTTTACCGGTTAATTTATCGGGAAGCCCCGTACCTTTGGCATAAGTCCCGTTTTTATAATCTGCGGTACGCTGGGCGTTTAGCTTTTCCCGCAGGGCGTATCTGTCTTCGGGTGTCATCGAATCGAAATAACCATTAGCATTAACGCGGCTCATATCATACATTGTGGAGGTGACGGTGGCCTTAATCCGCGTATCCATCGCTGCTGCATTTAAGCCCATACCGCCAAATCCGCAAATACCCAAAATACCGATTTTATTTGCATCCACATCCGGACGGTTGGAAAGATAATCCACCGCGGCGCTGAAATCTTCCGTGTTAATATCCGGTGAGGCAACGTGGCGCGGTTCACCGCCGGATTCACCTGTAAATGACGGGTCAAACGCCAAGGTGATAAAGCCGCGTTCGGCTAACGTTTGTGCATACAAACCGGAAGCCTGTTCTTTAACGGCACCAAACGGACCGCTGATGGCAATGGCTGCCATTTTGCCCGCGGGTTTGTTTTTCGGAGTATATAAATCACCGACAAGCTCTATGCCGTAACGATTTTTGAAAGTTACTTTTTTTTACATTGACATCATCGCTTTTTTTGAAAACCTTATCCCATTCGGCCGTTGGCGCGGCGGATATTGCAGAATCAGGCGCAGCACAGATGAAACTTATGGTCGCAAGCCCAAACAAGCATAACTTTTTCATATTCATATCACTCTCCTAAAAATTATTGACGTATTTAAGATAATTTTTAGAGGTTACTCTAAGTCAAGGTGGAAAATTTATTTATTCACATAGGCTTTGTATGCGGCTTTGGAGATTTGGGCGATTATTTCAGCATTAGTGTCATCGGTTTCGTACGAATCGGTTATCAGTACTGCCAGATAATACGTTTTGCCGTTATCTTTTATAATTGCTATATCATTATCGGCGATTTTTTTGCCATTCTGAAAGCGCGAAGATGTGCCGGTTTTGTGAGCGATATAGGTTGTTTGCGGGAGATATTTTTTTATTTTATTTTCGCCGGTATTGGTTTGGTGCATTATTTCGATGAGTTCTTTATGCAAAGAGGGTGCAAACAGCTCGTTATGATTTATTTTCTTTAACAACAAGATTAAATCTTGCAGCGTGGCGGTGTTTTGATATTGCGACATTTTATCTTTTTGCATTTGGGCTTCGGTGACTTTTATAGTCGTGTTTTTTAAACCGATATGGTGTACATATTCCTGTACGGCAGCAATTCCTCCGGCTTTTTCAATCAGGAGGTCACAGGCGTTATTATCACTCTCGGCAAGCATATAATAAAGGAGTTCGCGAAGTTTGATGTTAAATCCGGTTTGGGGATATTTTTTTAACATCGGTGTCCATGTATTAACGTCCAATTCTTGTGCTGAAATTTTTACGGTTTGATTAAGTGACAATTCGCCGCGATTGACCTTATCCATTATTGCTGTTGCGATATGGAGCTTAAAAACACTCATTAAGGGATAAGCGCGAGAACTGTTTTCCTGATAAAAAGAATCATCTGAAAAGGCTATGCCGACATCGGCGTTTTGATTTTTTGTTATATTCTTAAACGATATGGTTTGGGTACACGAAGTCAATGCAAAGATTATTAAGAGCCGACATAAAAAACGCATTTTTCATCCTTATATAATCAAAGCGCCCTTTCTTGGAAAGGACGCTTTTTGATGGCTCCGACTGTCTGATTCGAACAGACGACCGATCGGTTAACAGCCGATTGCTCTACCGCTGAGCTAAGTCGGAATAAAACCTTGATGGAGGCCGGTACCGGAATTGAACCGATGTACAAGGATTTGCAGTCCTCTGCATGAGCCACTCTGCCAACCGGCCAACTCAACGTACCAACGTCACCGTGGTGAGTTGTATATATACATAAAAAAAATTGAACGTCAACATATTTTTTTAAAATTGTGAAAAAAAATTTTGTTGTGCATATTTTTTTTGAAAAAATTACATTTAATTGTTAGATTTGCTAGAGTTCTTTGCAAATAAACCTAGGAGATTTGAGATGAAAATTGCAGTTGCTTCAGACCATGCGGGATTAGAATTAAAAAATTTTATCAGAGATTTTTTGAAAGAAAAAGGATTTGAGGTTGCCGATTTGGGCACTAAAAACGACTGCTCGGTCGACTATCCGGTTTATGCGGATAAAATGGCGGCGCAGATTTTAGCTAGAAAGGCAGATTTGGGCGTTTTGGTTTGCGGCACGGGAATCGGTATTTCCATCAGGGCAAACCGACATAAAGGCATTCGCGCGGCTTTGCTTTATTCTGATGATGTGGCGGTGATGGCTAAAAAGCACAATAACGCCAACGTTATCGTTTTTGGCGGCCGGACAATGGATAAAAATGATGTGATAAAGCGCATTGAATTGTTTTTAGATGCCGAATTTGAAGGCGGCAGACATCAAGAGAGAATTGATTTGTTAGATAAGTAACGAGGAAGACTATGCAACTTAACGCTTTAAAAGATTTTGATGAAGAAATTTATCAGGCTATTGATAATGAATTTTTACGCCAACAGAACAATGTTGAACTGATTGCCTCGGAGAATATTGTTTCCAAGGCGGTTTTAGAGGCGCAAGGTTCTATTTTAACCAACAAATATGCCGAAGGGTATCCGGGGAAACGCTATTATTGCGGTTGTATGTTTGTTGATGATGTGGAAAGACTGGCGATTGAGCGCTTGAAAAAACTTTTTGACGCCCAATTTGCCAATGTGCAACCTCATTCCGGCTCACAGGCCAATATGGCGGTTTTCGGCGCACTGCTTAAACCGGGGGATACGGTTTTGGGAATGAGTTTAGATGCCGGCGGACATTTGACACACGGGGCAAAGGTTTCTGTTTCGGGAAAGTGGTTTAACGCTATCCAGTACGGGGTAAAAAAAGAATCGGGCCTGATTGATTATGAGCAAGTTAAAAGTTTGGCAATTCATCATAAGCCGAAATTAATTATTGCCGGCTGTTCGGCCTATCCGAGACAAATTGATTTTGTGAAATTTCGGGCGATTGCCAATGAGTGCGGGGCGCTTTTGATGGTTGATATGGCGCATTTTGCGGGACTGGTGGCAAGTGGGCTTTATCCTAATCCGTTAAAGTTTGCCGATGTTGTCACGACTACAACGCACAAGACTCTGCGCGGGCCGCGCGGCGGAGCTATTTTAACTAATAATGCCGAAATTGCCAAGAAAATCAATTCGGCAATTTTCCCCGGTATGCAAGGCGGACCGCTTGAACACGTTATTGCGGCTAAGGCGGTGTGCTTTAAAGAAGCTTTAAGCGATGCGTTTAAGGTTTATTCGGCGCAAGTGATTAAAAATGCCAAAGTTTTGGGCGAAACTCTGACTTTAAGAGGATTTGAGCTTGTGACGGGAGGAACAGATACGCATTTGCTTTTGGTTGATGTGACCAACAAAGGGCTGAACGGCAAAGAGCTGACTGACGCGCTTGAGAGCGTTAACATCACGGCAAATAAAAACGCTATTCCGTTTGATCCGCTGCCGCCGACCGTTACTTCCGGCATTCGTTTGGGAACGCCGGCCGGAACAACACGCGGTTTTAAGGAAGAAGAATTTAAGCTTATCGGAAATGCTATTGCCGATGTTGCCGACGCGTTGGGACAGCCTGATGAAAAAGAAGTTTTGGCCAAAGTAAAAAAACAGATTTTGGCTTTAACGGCGGCTTTTCCGATTTATCGGGATTAATTAAGCTTTATGAGTTTTTATAGCAGAGGCCTGAGTTCTTAAATGAATTTTGGCCTCTTTTGTGACTCGATAGGAATCGCAGATTTTGCTGATTGATTTGCGAAAGATGAACTCATCAAGCGGCGTGTTAAATAAAAACGCTTCGGTTTCTTTGGGGAATTTTATGTATGCAATTGAGATAAGCCAAGCTACTGCCATTTTATCATAATAGCCGGTATAGGTTTGTTTTTTAATGTGCTGAAATATTTTTGCCAAATATTCGGGTGTGATAAAATAACTTAAAGCCAACACATAAAAAAAGCGGATTTGATATTCCTGACGTGTGGTCAACAACGGTTTAAAAGTTTCATAAAACAAGTCGCGGTTTTGTTTTACCTCTTTTAAATCCGCACAAAAAATATCACAGACGGCCCAAGTTTTTATATGCGGGATAAACTTTTTTATCAGGGGAATTTTATCTTGAGAGGATATTTTGGCATTGGCTAAAATCAGGGCGTGGAGCATAAACTCTTCTTGATATTTTAGTTTTTCAAGCGGTATTTTTAAGCAGAGTTGTCCCCTGCCCTCTTTTAATAATGTTTTTGCATATTGCCGCAAGAGCGGAATCCGCACCCCTAACAACTTGGTATCTTTAGGGAGCAATTTTAAGGAAAACTGCCGATATTTTTCATCCGCGTTATTTTGAAGATATGTTAAAACCTCAGTACGCATTGCGCTCAATATCTTTTAAATAGGCGATGGTTTCCTGTTCTAGTTTTGAGGCGGCGGCTTCATCGCAGGCATAGAGGCCGTGTTCGTGCATTTGCAATGCGCTTACTGCCCAGCGGTGATTTACTCCTCCTTCTATCGCCGCTTTGGTGGCTTCGGCTTTAGCGTCTCCCGTTGCCAACAACAGAACTTCTTTTGCCGCCATAATTGTCCCCGTGCCGACGGTTAAGACGGTGTGCGGGACTTTGGTGATGTCATTATCAAACAGTTTGGCTTTGATTTTCATTGTTTCGGTGGTCAGGGTTTTAACACGGGTGTGTGATTTTAAGGACGAAAAAGGCTCATTAAAAGCAATATGCCCGTCTGCGCCGACACCGCCGACAAACAAGTCAATACCGCCTTTTTGACGAATTGCCAGTTCAAAGTTTGCACATTCTTTTTCATAGTTTTTAGTTTTACCGTCTAAAATATAAATATTGGCGGCTTTCGTGTCGACATGGTTTAAGAGATATTCTTTCATATAACTATGGCAACTCTGCGGTGCTTTTTTATCAAGCCCGATAAATTCGTTCATACAAAAAATGACGACATTAGCGAAAGAAAGCTTGCCGGCATGGTTTAACTCGACTAATTTTTTATACATTCCTTTGGGTGTATCGCCCATCGGGAGTCCTAACACAAAGGGCTTTTCCGGTGTCGGACGGGCGCGGTTTATTTTGTATGCGACATATGTTGCCGCCCAGTCTGTTACATCTTCATAGTCTTTTTTTATGATTACCCGCATATCCGCCTCCTTAATCAATTTTTTATAGTTTTTAGTATAGAGCGTAATCGTAAAATTTTTACTAATTCATATCTCTATATTCATAAGTTTTTGTTCTCGGGTTATAGCGACAGTCATATTTTTGATATTCGGGTTTTAAGATATACAAATCATCCCGATTGAGCGGCGTATACATTTCATCCAAAAGGCGGGTGCTGATATGGTGTATCGGATAGACGCCTATATCGCCGCGATATTCGCGGTAGGTGTCATAATAATTTTTACCGTAGATAATTTTCGGACGGTATTTTCTGATTAAAATTTCCAAATCCGCTGTCGGGCGGATACCGATTTGCGCGGCGATGACATCTATCTGGCCTAACAAATTCCAGATATAGTCGACATCTTTATTAAACAGGTTATAGCCTATACGATAACCGTTTAAGACATAATCGCACGGGGTTGTATTTTCTAAAACAAGGCCGGCGGCGCCGTATTTAAAACTATCGCCTACCGTTATGCGCCGACTGTAAATATGGGCATAAATCCCGCCCAGCACCATAAAATATGTTAAAAACAGCCATACTGCCCAACGATAACGATTAATCAGCGACACAGCGGCCACACCTGCGAACACGGAAGCTATGGCGTGAAGAAAGGCGAAATAGTATACAAACGGGGTAAAATAGTAAATTCTTATCAAAAGTTCGGCAATAAAAGCAAAACCGATGATTTTAATATAAATATCGCCGTTATAAAAAACGCGTGCCAGAGCATAAAGCGACAATAATATCGGAACAAACATCTCCGCACTCGGATGGATAAAACGTCTGGTATGGAAAACTGCCGGAATGTAGGTATTAAGCTCAAAATTAGCTTTATAGTACATCTCCAACACGTTTTCCTGATATAAAAAAGCTAAAAACGCCGCATAAAGCATTAGAGGCAAAAGGGCGGCAAAAAGACAATCTGAGAAAGATATTTTTTTTTGATAAATTAAATACAAAACAACCAAACCGATAGCAAACAATGCAAGTAACGCTTTTTGCGTAAACATAAAAGCGGCAAAAAACATTAAAAAGGAAACGACGAGACTGCTCAGCCTTTGGGATTTCACATAGCGGCAGAGATAATAAAGGCCTATTATCAGGCAAGAAGTCATAAAATTATCAGGTTTGAAATCTTTATTATAAAGGCTTTCCTGCGGTAACATAAAGAAGGACGCAGCAATCAACCCGCCTAAGGAGGTGCTTAGAAAATCTTTATTTAAGCGATAGATGTAAAAAAGCGTTATTATGGTTACGGTTACGGTTAACATATTCGCAGCGTCAACGGCACGCAGGCTGTATTCAAACAGCCCGACTACGGGAGCGCCGACATACCATAAGAGCGGGTTATGGTGCTGGAAAAAATCTTTATAAGGAATTTTGCCGCTATAAACCAACCATGAGGAGTGGACGTGTTCTAACGTATCCCCATCACCCGAACCGCTGTAAATCACCACCCAATATAAAAGAGCCGAGCAAAATGCAAGATAACATCCTAATATAGCGTAAGGGATTTTTTTTATTAATGAAGACATTAACTATTCCTTATAGTAGTAGTTCCAAGTGTTTGTTTTGATATCATACCGGCAACGGCGACGATTCTGATATTCCGGTTTTAGGATAAAAACATCAACAAAAAGCGATTGCTCGTAGTATTTTTCTTTTATGGCGGGGTTAACCCAGTGGACAGGAACATCAAGATTGCGCTTGCGGAGTTTCTCATTCCAATACGGGCCGGTGTATATTATTTTGGGAAGATATTCCTCTATTGCCCTGTCTAAATCCGGCAACGGCGCCAGACCTATCTTATTCCCGATTACATCCAACTGGCCATTTAAGTTCCAATAATATGTAATATCTTTAGAAAACAAACCGTAAGTCAAGCCATAGCCATTTAAGACCGCGTCGCAGCGATTTGTGTTTTCCAAAACATATTTCGGCGTCACATAGCGGTGATAATAAGGCTCGAGTTTGTTGTTCAGACAATAATTTTTGAAAATAAACATCTGCCAAAACGCAAGTGCCAAAAACAAAAAAACACTCCAGTTATAGCGGCGAATGATTGCATATATAACAGATCCGGCCAGCATTGCGTTTAAGATATCAAGAAAATAGTAATAATGCCGGTCCAATGAAAAATAAAAGAAACGTTGCAAGGCTTCTGCCAACCACCAAATACATAATATCCGCGCGGTTGTATTGCCTTGTAACAACAAATACGCAAAACCGATAAAAGCAAACGCGCTTAAGACATAAAATTCGGGTTTCGTTTTCTCCACAAGATTGCCGTAGACATCGGGAATATAAAGATTAAAAATAAAGTTTGAAAGCCAGTAACGCGACAGCATATCGTGATAAATCAGCCAGCTTAAGAACAAAGCCGCGCCAACTAATGGTAAAATTAATGCTTTTAAGAAATCAGGCCAGACTATTTCTTTTGTATACAGGAGATAGACGACGGTTGCTCCAAAGACTGCTAAGAAGAAAATGCTTTTTTGCATAAACAAAAAGGAGATAAACATTGCTAAAAAAGAAAGAACCAGCTTTTTTGTTTTTTTATCTTCCAGATAGGCAAAAAACCAATACAGCCCAAACATAAACGAGCAGACCATATAATTATCAGGACGAAAATCCTGCCCGCTTAAGATAACATAAGACGGGAAGACCGAAGCAACAGTTAAGAGACCGGCGAACCAAGAGCCGGCGACAAAGCGTTTGACAATCAGGGCTGCCAGAAAGAGGGTTAAAAACATCACAATGGTTGAGATGATACGAACAACATCAAATACGGCTAAATCATAAGCCATACCGCCGACTAAGGGAGCAAACAG
Source organism: Alphaproteobacteria bacterium (assembly GCA_017621635.1). Classification (GTDB taxonomy): domain Bacteria; phylum Pseudomonadota; class Alphaproteobacteria; order RF32; family CAG-239; genus CAG-267. The sequence goes on from JAGASU010000050.1 coordinate 8,554, forward strand.
ATACCATAGCAACGGGTTGTGATGTTGAAAAAAGTCCACATAGGGGATTTTCCCCTGAAAGACCAGCCATGCGGAGTGAATATGTTCTACATCATCGCCGGTTTTGGGCTGATGATTGTATAAAATCCAAAATGATAAATATATACCGACAATTACCTGCAAAATAAAACAGATTTTAGACAATCCGACAGCCCAAGAGCCAAAGCGTATTTTTTTTTCGGGAGCTGTTTGTGCCATATTGCCTCGCTTTATCTGTTTTATGTATCACAAAGGTTTAGGATGAAAACATCCCTTCGGGATATGTATTTATTGTAAATCAGGCATTATCGTCATCTGTTGCCGGAGCGTCTGACGGCATTACATCCGGAAGCATACCGATTGCTTTTTTGCGTTTAAGTTTATTAACAAACTTGATTGAACGCTGGGCGTCCCATTTCTTTTTGCCTTCTTCACGCTGAAAAATATGTTTATATATTTCTATAGCCTGATCAAATTCGGAAAGTTTGGTTAAACAGGAGGCCAAACCGTCATAGAGCTTGTGATGATAACGACCGTCAACCAAATTTTTGGCTTTATTGTAACATTTCAAAGCGTCTTTAAACTTAAACATTTTTTGATATACAAAACCGATACTTATCCAAGCCTGAATTTCGGTGCTGTCTATATTTAAGATTTTAGTAAAGCACTTTAAGGCCGAATCGTTATCGCCCATCAACTGATAGGTTACGCCGATACCGTTCCACGCTTTGACATTAGATTTATCAAGCCCTAAAACCTTTTTAAAATAACCGATTGCCCGCTCGTATTGCTTTAATTTCTGCAAGGTTACGGCAATACTCAACAGAGTCTGCGGATGTTTGGAATCAATCTGATAAGCTTGTTGTAAAACATCTAAAGCCTCTTTAAATAAAAACATATGCTGCAAAGCAATTGCTTTGCCGTTTAAGGCTTCGAGAGAAGTCGGGTCATTGGCAAAAGCCTGTTCAAAACAGTTAATGGCTTCTTTATACAAACCGCGCATACTTAAAGTAACGCCTTTGTTATTCAGCACTTCGACAGACTTCGGATTTATCTGCAGGGCTTTATCAAAGCACTCGACAGCTTCCGTATATTTGCTCATTTTTTGAAAAGCAAAACCCTTGGAGTTAATTGCTTTCCAGTTATCAGGCTGGCTTGCCAAAAACTCATCAAACTGAGCAATAGCTTCTCTGCACATTCCTGAATCTAACAGTTCCTGCCCTCTTTTATAGGCATTATTATCACTTAACTTAACCATATTCTTTCTCTACATAGTTTTACAAAATAATTTTACGATGGTTATTATATGGGGATAAATTTTATTTTGTCAAGCTAAAAATGCACTCTTTTGCCTGTTCGAATCGCCCGACATTTCTAAGCAAAAATCTTGACAAATATTTAATTTATACTAAATTCAGAGTTGCTTAAAATAAATTTATGTTTCACTATTAAATTTTATACAATTATGAACAAAACCCAACAACCATCAAGTTTGTCCACCCGAATTGAGGTGTGGCGTTTTTTATGTTCAAACGAGCATAAGATTGACGACAAACACCATATTAATATGGTCAGCCTCAAGGGGTGTTCCCCAAAAGCACTCTTAAAGTATGTCAAACATTACCGGATTTCTGATGAAGCATTGAAAGTGTTGCTCAAAACCGGACACTCTAAGCTTTGTTACTTATGGCTTGACAACCGCCGGCATTGTTTTCCCGTCAGCGACGAGATTATCGAACTTGCCATCAAATCTCTCGGTTTGACTAAGGTTTGCTCAAGCAGGCTTCATTTTTCAAAAGCTTTCACAAAAGAGCTGCTCAAAAAAGGCAAAATAAAACTTATTAAAGATTATTTTTTTCTACTTGAGTTTGACAAAGAAACAGAAGCTATGCTTTTGAATCTTAAGGATGAAAGTCTGGCAGCTTTTTACTACAAATACTGCAGGCAGATTTTTACGCCGGATTTGGTGTTAGCGTATAACACACTTTCTGTCTTTGAAGCTTTTGGAAGCGCCATACCGGAGAACAACCTCAGCAATGAGCTTTTTGCGGAAATTCTGAAAACCAAAACCACCGAAATTCAAGAGCAACTTCTCGAGTTTGATCTGGAAGAACGTTTACAGATTGCTTTGATTGATCTTGGCAGGGCGGATTTGATTGAAAGGTTTTTAAGCCATAGAAATTTTGAGGACAAAGCTCAAATTCATTTGGTCAGAGTTGCCGGAGATGAGCTTTTTTATGCGTTTATGCGCAATCAGACTTACTTTTGCGACAAAGTGGCTCCTATGATTTGCGAGCGTCTTTTCGCCCCTGAAAACAGAGAATTTTTAAAACAATACCTTAAAGACTGCCCTGTCGAGGATTCTATTAAAAATTATTTGTTGCAGACAAAAGATGACGAGCTGATCAAGCTTTATTATGAGGAGAATACTATTGATCCTAAAACCAGCATAGCTCTTGCCCAGAACGGAGATGACACACAAAAAGACCTTCTCGAAGACAGCGGCGTTTTGCTTGATTATTTTTCATTAGCCCAACTGTTTAAGTCTAACGACAATGCGCGCATTGAGAAATATCTAAAAAAACTTCAACATCCGCTTTATCCGTTCGGTCAAGCTTTGCTTATCAAGTATGCTGATGAAAAGATTGTCAAAGATTATCTTGTTAAGGAAACAAACGAACTCAGTTCGTTTGCCATGAGCGCCCTTGTTCGCCGGAACAGTGAAGAACTTTTTGAATGCTTTTATGAAAGAAAAGAAATTTTTTCGGAAAAACCGTTTCGGGAGTTTATTGCGACGGCCTCACCAAAAAGTATTTTAAGGTATCTTGAGTTATTTTTTGATGAGATACAAGAGACTATTGACGAAGATGAATTTGATTGGACAGAAGCTATTTTTAAGCGTCAGGATAAAGAGCTTGAAAACTTCTTTCTTGATAAATTTAATGATTCTTACGGTTCTCTTGTTGCAAAGTATGCTTCAAAAGAGTTTTTTGAGCGATATCTTGAAGATTACGCTTTAACCGACGAGGAATTTGAGTTGTTAATTGAGCGCGGCGATAAAGAACTCGTCCTTGCTTACATTGAAATTTCAGATTTTAAAGAATCGCATTATCCGCAGGATTTGCTTTGGCTGCTTGATGAAGACGTGATCAAACACTATGAGGAGCTATACGGAGATGAGTGTGGTGATGACGATTTCCTAGAAGCCTTGGGAAATTCCTGATTTAAGCCCTTCTCTTTGTAAGAGAAGGGCTTTTTAGTATCACTTTCTCGTTGACAAAAAAATATTTTACATTATGTTTTAGTGCGTGAAGTATAATTTTATGTCTAATTTATAATTTTTTTACATTTATGGAGAATAAATCTGAATTAAGAAAAGCCAAATTTGCCGTTTGGCTGTATCGGTTGTTTAATCGGGACATTCCTGTTGAGTATTTCATTTATGTCCTCAGGTGTCAATGTTGCTCTAAAGATTTCTTAAAAGAATTTGTGCTGAAAGTTAAGCTGCCATTTGCTCATGAAGAGCTATTTTTGGAAGAATATATCAACAAGGATGAAAACCTTGTAGCCGCTTATCTTGAGAAATTCGGAGCTTATAAGGATTTTTGCAACAATCATATGCTTATTGCCAAGAGCGGAAGTTTTTTGCTTTATGACAAGCTTAGTAACAGCTGTTGTAGTGTTGAACCCGAAGCCCAATGTCTTTTTTTCAAGGAATTAAAAGACAAGCAAGAGCAGCTGAAATTCATTGAAAAATATCATAAGTCTTTCTATTGCTCTTTGATAGAGAATCTGGTAAAAATGCAAGATTGCGACCTGCTTGATTGTTTTTGCAAACACAGCTCCCTGACATACGGATACCTTCAAGAGTTCATTGTCAGGAGCGGAAATACAGCGCTTTTTGAGACATTAATATCGCACCAAAAGCTTTGTAATGCGGTGTTTGACATTTTGATTTCCGAAAAAAACGTTGATTTTCTGGAGATTTATTATTGTCATCAAGACATATCTTCAAGTAAGCAATGCGAGCTTGTTGATATCGGCGATAAGAAAATGCTTGCCTTGTATGTCAATCATCATGCGCTTAGTGATGAAGCTTTAATTTTACTCATCAACAAAGGCTACAAAGATATCTTAAAACTTCATTATCTGAACTATGGTATCAGTGAGCGGGTTTTGGCATATCAGGCTAATTTAGCGCATTTTAAGTCTTATATCGGCATAGATAAGACAAAATGAAGGTTTATTAAAAGCTCTCGGGATATTCCGAGGGCTTTTTTTTATTATCAAATTTTAAAATATTTTTATTGCCAAAAGGGATATAATATGCTTTATTGATTTGGTTTAACAAGGTGTAAAAAAGGATTTTATGATGAGTACATACAATCAAGCGGATATTGATGCCATGAGAGAAGCTATTAAAGCCTCGGCAACAGCTTTGCAAGATAACGGAACGCCGATTGGCGGGCCTTTCGGTTCGGTTATTTACAAAGACGGCAAAATGATTGCCAGCGGTTGCAACCATGTTTTGGCAGATAATGACGCTTCCGCGCATGGCGAGGTTTATGCTATTCGCAAAGCTTCACAAGTGCTTGGCACTTGGGATTTATCCGGTGCGGTCCTTTACACCAGTTGCGAACCCTGCCCGATGTGTCTGATGACGGCAAAATGGGCAAATATCAGTAAAATTTATTTGCCGCGACAAGAAAAGACGCTGCCATGATTGGTTTTCGCGATGATGATTTATATGATTTGCTTAAAGACGGTGTTTACGGCATTGCTATTTCCGAATGTCGAGAAGAAGCGGTTGAAGTTATGAAAAAATGGTATGAAAAATTTTCTTGCAACGGAAAATATTAATTCTTTTAATCTGACGAAGCTGGTTTGATTAATTTACAGACATCGACCCAGCCTTGGTTTAGGGTATATTGTTCAAGTTCTTTCAGGCTCAGCTCAATAGCGCTGTTTGCGCTACCGCAGGCAGGAAAGATTGTCTTAAAACGTTTTAATGAAACATCCAGATAAATTTTTACATTTTCAGGTATGGCAAACGGGCAAACGCCGCCTATTGCATGACCTGTTTTTAACGCCACTTCATCGGCTTGAAGCATTTTGGCTTTTGTTTGAAAAGTTTGTTTGTATTTAGCATTATCAATTTTACAATCGCCGGCCGCGACAATGAGCAACGTTTCACCGTTTAGGTCAAACGATAAGGTTTTAGCAATCCGGCAAGGCTCACACTTGAGTGCCTGCGCCGCCAGTTCAACCGTTGCCGACGAGGTTTGAAACTCCTGTATGCGGGTATCTAACTTAAATTGTTTTAAATAAGCGCGGACATTTGCTAAACTCATTGTTTCTCCTTTGTTATCTGCAATCATACTCTTTTTGGGGTTAATATTTGGTTATTATAGATATCCCCCAGTAAACTGGGGGTTCTATAGTAGCTACAAACCTTACGGTTTGACCACGCTCGTTGGCGTGGAACGGTGTTGTTCCAACACCTTTGCATTCAGCCCCGAGTAAACTCGGGGTTTTCTGTAAGGAATCTAATAAAAAAAGAGGCTGTAATAAACAACCTCTTTTTTTTGCATATAGTCTGACGATTAACGTTTTGAGAACTGGTATGAACGGCGGGCTTTCGCGCGACCGTATTTTTTACGTTCTACAACGCGGTCATCACGGGTTAAGAAACCAGCTTGTTTCAAAACAGTGCGGAGTTCCGGCTCGTATTCGTTAAGAGCTTTGGAAATACCGTGTTTGATAGCACCGGCCTGACCGGACAAACCACCACCTTGTACCGTGCAGACAACGTCAAATTCGTTTTCACGGTTAGTGATTTCAAACGGTTGATTGATAATCATTTTCAAAACCGGACGAGCAAAATATGTATCTACCGGTTTTTCATTGATGGTGATATTGCCTTTGCCGGGCATAATCCATACGCGGGCAACGGCATTCTTTCTTTTACCGGTGGCATAAGAGCGACCTTGTTTATCACGAGAAGGTTTGCGCTTTGCAACAGCTTCTGCCGGAGCTGCGGCAACGGCTTCTTTGATTTCCGTTAAAGATTCGATTTTTTTAGTAGCCATTACAGTTCACTCCTTTTATTTTTCGGGTTCTTGGAAGCGATATCCAGAACTTCAGGATTTTGAGCAGTATGCGGATGATTTTCACCGGCATATACTTTTAATTTTGTCATTTGCTGACGGCCCATCGGATTGCGGGAAATCATGCGTTCAACAGCTTTCTCAACAACTCTTTCAGGAAAACGGCTGTTTAAGATTTTGCCGGCAGTCGTTTCTTTAATACCGCCAATCCAGCCGGTGTGTTTGAAATATTTTTTATCTGTCAATTTTTTGCCGGTTAATTTTACTTTGTCGGCATTGATGACAACAACATAATCACCACAATCCAAGTTCGGGGTGAAATAAGGCTTGTTTTTACCGCGGAGCAAAATTGCTACCTGAGCGGCAAGACGGCCCAATACAACGTCTGTTGCGTCAACAACATACCATTTTCTCGTAATATCAGACGGCTTTGTTGCGTATGTATTATTCATATTATTGGTCTCTTTTCTAAAAATTTATGTTAAATTCGAGGGGTAATATAGAGTAAAAAAAACAAATGTCAACAAAAAAGTTTTGCGCTTTTTCAATATGTTGATTAGCGGTATTATAATACCATTGTCTAACATGCTGATTTTATTTTCTTTTGCAGTATTAAACAAAATTTAATTTTATTAAATTATTCTGTTTTTGTGGATTTTTTTAATAAAGGACTGGTTTTATGCGGGTTATTTCAGGATTATTTTTTTGTTTTTGTTGCTTGTTTTATAGCCTTGAAGGATATGCCAAACATTATTCATCCCGACAAATTGAAGCGTATGTTAACAAGACGCCGGATGAGGCGGAAGATTCCGTTTATGCGCTGGCAAAATATCTGAGCAAACCATTTGATGAAGATTATGACAAGGCCCAAGCTATTGCTTTTTGGATTGCCGGACATATTTATTATGACGATTACCTTTATAATAACGGGCAGACAACCCGATTGATTAAATCATATAAAAGTCAGGAACCGCGTGAGCTTTTAAAATCCCGCGTCGGGCTTTGCGGTGACTTTGCCGATTTATTTAATGCTTTATGCAAAAAAGCGGGAATTCGCGCCCGCAGGGTCAGCGGCTATGCCTATCCTGCCGGACGTTCTTTAACCTTAAGAGATAAGCAAAACAGCGCCCACGCCTGGAATTATTTTTATGACGGGGCTAAAAAAATCTACGTTGACACAACTTTTATGGCTAAAGGGACAACCGGTGCCTCCGGCAGAGTTAACAACCTGCGCCACCGCCGCGCGCTTAAAGAAATCAAGAAAGACAGCCAAAGGCAGCGCAGAGTTAATGATTTCGATACATTTTATTTTGACTTTGACTATAAAGACGAAATCCAAAAACGACACTATCAGCACAAAGAAAAATAAAGGGAGGCAAGCCTCCCCTTTTTTAGCATTCTTTTAAGAATTTTTCGACTTTATCTGCTATGTTTTCAGCAGTTAGGCCAAAATACTCATATAACTTATCCGCCGGGGCAGAAGCTCCGAACGAATCTATACCGATAGTTTTTTTGGCATAACGGTTCCAACCGAACGTTGTTCCAGCTTCAACGCTTACAACCGGTTTTGTGCCTAAAACTTCAAGCTGATAATTCTGGCTCTGCTCTTCAAAAAGTTCCATACACGGCATAGAAACTACTGCTGCATTAATTTTATGCTCTGCCAGTTTTTTCTGCGCTTCAACGGCGATATGCACTTCCGAGCCGGTGGCGATTATGG
>JAGASU010000007.1 GCA_017621635.1 Alphaproteobacteria bacterium
GCCCAACAAAATATCAAATGGCTGCTTAAGCCCACTCAATCAACGCCGTATCAATATTTTCAGACAAAATCGGCGGGCATGGTGGTCATTTGTTCTGTTTTGCATCATATTCGGCATCAGCCTCTTGGCCGAATTGCTGGCCAATGACCAACCGTTGGTTGTCAAATATCAAGGGGAATATTATTTTCCCATTGTCAAAACATACAACGAGCAGACTTTCGGCGGAGACTTTCCGACACCGGCCGACTACCGGGATCCCTATATCAGAAACAACATAAACGCGAACGGTTATATGCTGTTTCCGCCACTGCCATACTCTTTCAATACCGTCGATTACGAGCTTGACACACCGACGCCGTCCGCTCCCTCCCGTCATCATTGGCTGGGCACCGATGACGAAGGCAGGGACATATTGGCCAGAATTATTTACGGTCTGAGAATATCTGTTGTTTTTGCCTTTGTTCTCACCGTATTATCCTCGCTCATCGGCATTTTTGCCGGAGCGGTTCAGGGATATTTCGGCGGCAAAATAGATATTTTCTTTCAACGTTTTCAGGAGATATGGGAGGCGCTGCCCCAGCTTTTCGTACTGATTATCGTTGCCAGCATCTTCGCTCCTTCTTTTTGGACGTTGCTCATTATAATGCTCTGCTTTACATGGATGAGCCTTACCGGCGTTGTCCGCGCCGAATTTCTTCGTACCCGCAACTTTGAATTTGTTAAAGCCGCGAAGGCGTTGGGCGTAGGGGATTTTCGTATTATTTTCCGACACATTCTGCCTAATGCCGTCATCGCAACAATTACCTTTGTGCCCTTTCTGCTGTCGGAAGCAATCGTCGCCTTGACCGCACTTGACTTTCTGGGGCTGGGACTTTCTCAGGAATACCCGTCTCTCGGCGACTTGGTCCGTCAGGGAAAAGACAACCTTCAGGCACCTTGGATAGGTATCTCGATATTTGTTGTCTTGTCCACATTGCTCACTTTGCTTATTTTTATCGGTGAGGGCATTCGTGACGCTTTTGACGCAAGGAAAAACAAATGAATAAACCGATACTTAAAGTAACAGACCTCAGCGTTGGCTTTCATCAGGACGGCAAAGATTTTTATGCCGTCAACGACGTTTCTTTTGAGTTAAACAAAGGGGAGGTCTTAGGTATCGTTGGTGAATCCGGTTCCGGAAAATCCCTCACTGCATTGTCCATCCTCGGTCTTCTTCCTTATCCAAAGGCATTTCACGACAAAAAATCATCCATAAAATTCAACGAAATAGAACTTATAAACAATCCTAAGCTTTCACGCTTCAGGGGAAACAGATTGGGCTTTATCTTCCAGGAACCGATGTCTTCGCTCAATCCGCTCCACACCGTTGAGCACCAAATTGCCGAAACGCTGATACTTCATCAGGGACTAACCGCCAAAAAAGCCAGAAGGGAAGTTCTGCGCCTGTTGACTCTGACCGGCATCAAAAATGCCCGAGAACGCCTAAAGGCTTATCCGCACCAACTTTCCGGCGGCCAACGGCAAAGGGTTATGATAGCAATGGCCATTGCCAACCGTCCTGACATCCTGATTGCCGACGAACCGACAACTGCGTTGGACGTTACAGTTCAGGCCCAAATCATTGATTTGCTGATTAAATTAAAAAAACAATTGCAAATGTCCATTATTTTCATTTCGCACGATCTGCACCTCATCCGCAAAATCGCAGACCGAACCATTGTGATGAAATCAGGTAGAATCATAGAGCAGGGACTAACCGAAAAAATTTTCCTGTCTCCGCAAAAAGAATATACAAAAACATTAATAAACTCAATCAACACATTGAAACAAAGCAATAATATCTCAAGAAAAAATATCTTGGAGGTAAAAAACCTCAATGTTGAATTTCCCTTAAAAAAGAACTTTTGGGGAATAACCACCCAAACGATAAAAGCCGTTGACAACGTTTCGCTTACTCTTAAGCAGGGCGAAACCTTAGGAATTGTCGGTGAATCCGGCTCCGGAAAAACGACGCTTGGCCAGGCCATTTGCCGACTGACCAAGTCTGCCGGACAAATTCTGTTTGACAATCGGGACTTAAACACGCTTTCCAACAAACAACTGCGGCCTTTGCGAAGCCGAATGCAAATCATTTTCCAAGACCCCTATAATTCACTAAACCCGAGGATGACCGTTGAACAAATCATCGCCGAAGGCCTTATAGCAAAAAACGATAAATTACATAAAAATCAAATAATTAACAAAACAATTAAAGAAATTGGATTAACAGAAAAAGACCTTTCAAAATACCCTCACGAATTTTCCGGCGGTCAACGGCAGCGTATTGCCATCGCTCGAGCCTTGGTTATGGAGCCGCAGCTTTTAATCCTCGATGAACCTACTTCCGCGCTGGATGTTACCATTCAGGCACAAATAATAAAACTTCTTCAGGATATTCAAAAGAGTAGGGGATTATCTTATATTTTTATTTCACACGATATGCGTGTCGTTAAAGCTGTTTCTGACCGTATTGCAGTAATGAAAGACGGAAAAATCGTCGAACTAGGCGCCAGAAGTGAAATCTTTGAGCATCCCCGGCAGTTGTACACTCAAAACCTCATTCAAGCTTCATTATAAGGGGAATAAATCCGATGCCTCAGACTTCAAAGGATAACTTACTGAATTTAATAAACTTTCTCGGAAGATTTAAAGACCTGAAGCGCAGCGGATGGCTGGCTCGAAAAGTATCTTCTCCGGAAAGCGATGCCGAACACAGTTTTTCACTGGCGTTTCAGGCTTTGCTGCTTACACCGTCATATCTTGACCGTTGCCGCTGCATCGAATTAGCCCTTGCTCACGACATAGCGGAAGTCTACAGCGGAGATATGCTTCCCGGAGAAATTGACGCTGCCGAAAAACATCAAAAGGAAAGGGAAGCCGTCTGTCGTTTGTCCAAAGAACTGAATGCTCCGACCTTGATTGAACTGTTTGACGAATACGAAAACCAAGAAACGCCGGAATCTCGCTTTATCAAATCTCTTGACAAGCTGGACAACGTTTTGCTGGCACATTACTATGATGCCTGTCATCGTGCGCCTCAGCCTTTGTTTGAAGAATTTTCAAACGGTGCAAAAAAATACCTGAAGAACCACCCGCAAAAAGAAAACGAAACGGCTGTAAATATCATTAAAATTCTGGAACAATAATCAAACTTCTTCATAATATTCAAAAGAGTAGGGGATTATCTTATATTTTTATTTCACACGAAATACGTGCCGTTAAAGCTGTTTTTAACCGTATTGCAGTAATAAAAGACGGAAAATCGTCAAATATGCTCCCAACCTATAAATTTTTGAACAACCACACCACGAATATACACAAAAATTAATCTACGTATCTTTATAATTTCAATCCTTTTCCTCGTGAAACTTGTTAATAAATAATTGACCGGCATTGACGAGTTTTTCAAAAATTATAATAATTTCTGGAGAAGTTATTATAAAAAAGGATATATATAAATAAATGAATAATAAAAACTCTGACAGATTAAAACGTATACGAAAATTTATAATAAAAACAATATGTTTACCTATTATTCCATTTGAATTCGGAAAAAAAATCCGTCAACTTTTGATAAGAGGAATATTTTTAGATGGAGTAAAAACATTTGTTTCACTGTTGCACAATAAAAACAAAACCAAATATTACCTTACTGTCGCCGCCTGTTGCAAGGACGAAGGAAACTTCATTCAGGAATGGGTTGAATACTATCTCCTGCAAGGTGTAGAACATTTTTATCTCTATAATAACAACGGAACGGATATCTATGAGTAAAATCAAAATTTATCTGCTAATCCTGGCCGTGGCAATCGTTGCCGTCGCCCTTGGTTATATGATGCATATCAAGCCTATCCAATCCCTTTGCGCCGCAAGCCTGACTTATATGAAAAACCCGGTCCTGCCGGTTACTGCCGCTGTTTGCGCCTTTTTATTCTACGGAGTAAAAAACTACTGGCTTATCATTATCGGCTGTGCCATCGTCACCGCCGTTGTTATGCAGTTTGTTATCGTGGGCCACGGCACGACAATCTTTTTATTTACCAGCAGGGCTTTGGCTTTCCTGGTCGTTGTGTATTTGATGAACCTGGTAAAACTAATTTTTAACGAAGCTTAAAATAAACCAGATAAACAATAAAGGCGAGGGAGTGTCACAACTCTCTCGTTTTTTTATGACTGAACCGCACCGGAACCTTAAATGTAAAACCAAAGACGTACACGGCACAATCATCAAAACAAATAAATTTGCTTACAAAATTATGTTGTCATTAACGTCGCAAACAACAAATTTCCTCAATTTAAACGATTATAATCCAGTGGAAATACTTTCACAGAAACAACGTTAACCATTGACAAAATTAACAACCCTTTGAATTAGCATAAAATAACAGAGGGGAGATGCGTTGACCTCAAATAAATTTGTCGCATAATGTTGATTATGAATACAAAAGAAATCAAAAATCGAGTAATCTAGCCCTAAATTACTAATTAATTTCTTTATTTTAGACTGAATTCCTTGATAATCAAGGAGAAATCAATAATGATAGTAGATATAAACGAGACTACCGCAATAGAAATTGAAAAAAATTTAAAAATCTTATCTCAATCCGTTAGTGAAATAGAAAATTTGGTCAAAGTTAGCTATTATAACTTTGGTAAAACAGAAAGCAAAGAACGGCAAAAAAATCCTTATATTGTAAAATCTGTCATCAAAAATTTGGCCTGCGGTCACAATGAAACTAATGCTATATTGCTAACTGCATCGGAATACGAAACGACATTTGAAAGAGTTTACGCTATATATTCCGAGCAAAAAAAGTATAGATCTGCAATTGTCCTATTTGCCAAACGTTATATGTGCGCAAAATTAAAAAGCCATGGATTTACAGCCAAAGAGATTTCTAAAATATTAAATGTCTCCGAAAATCACATTTTTAGATTACTTAATAATGCCATTGACTATTGGTCGCCCAAAACTAAAATTTACATAAAAAGAAAACGTTAATTTTGTGCGTGTTTTGTCAAAAAAGTTACAACCGGAATAAATTTTTATTTTAAACAAAAATATAAATTACGAAAAATCAATAAATTAGTTTTCTTCGAAGAAATCCGGGAACACCAGGAACGATTTGTATATTTTTCAGCAAAAGAAAGGGGACGCAAGCCCCCTTTCCCACTCACTTGACTTATTTCAAAATAACAAGTAAGATTTCAAGTATCAACTTAATGATAATAATAAATTTTACTATCATTTCTTTCCTTTCAGCGTTTCCGCATTGGGAAAGGAGTTGACCCGCCTATTTTTGTTACTATATCAATTTACGTTGACAATAGCGAAAAAATAAGCTATTCTAACTTCATAGAGAGAAGTTAGGGGATTAACTCCTTTCGATGGTTAGAAAAAGTCAGGTGTTCCAGCACCTGACTTTTTTTGTATATCACACTAGTTGAAAATATCAAGACATTTATCTAAAAAGTCTTTTTTACGCCGTGTAGAGCGCTTTTTAGTTTTTACAGTAGTTTTACGCTTTACAGTCGATTTTCTTCTGCTGGTCGATTTTTTACGCCTTTTTGTTGCCATATTATCCCCCTATGAGTTGTGTTAAGATATTGATAATCGCCTCCGGAGCCGACAGAGTACCAGCCAGGATTCCCCCGATTGCCGTCGCCACACCAGCCCAAAAGCCCTTATTTTTAAGCTTATCTAAGATTTGAACCAACATTTTTGTTGCTCCTCCTTTATTTCAATTAAATCTTTTTCAATTAATGCGCACCTTTTGTCAAACCGGCCATACAAAAGCAATACAGCTATAAGCGTTGGACTATTGCCTAAAATATTTATTAAAAGCTCCTCCATTAGCGTGCCTTTTTATAAATCCAGTATGCGCCAAGTCCCAGAGCAACCAGCAGTGTCTTATCCCACCATGACAAGTCTATGCCGGTGCTGCTATCGACTACCGGACGTTCTGTTTCCTTTTCATACATCATACCAACTAAAAAGCTGGCTAATCCTGACGTTATCCAAAACCAAGGCATTTTTACCCCCTATGCGTAAAAAGTATGATTACCGATGACAGCAACCTCTTCCAAACTGGCAACCCAGCCTGGAACACTTGATAAAGACCCTAAAGCCAGATAATTAGTTGCTCCATTAGTGATATCTGGCAAATTTCCATTATATGCCGCAGTCGCTAATTGTTTAGCCAAGGCAAAATTTTCATCTGCAGTTGTGACGGCCAACATCGGCACATAATTCGGGTCGTTTTTATTCCAGACTGAAAATTGGCTTTTTTTAGTGCATACTTCCTTGGGGGTTGCTCCGTACCAACTGCCGGCTCGAACACGGTTCATAATAACATTAATAACCGCCTGCATTCCTCTGCTGCCCTCACCCCTGGCCTCTCCCCAGGCTGTACGGGCCATATAATCAATTTGTTCATCTTTATCAGTCAAAGCGATTTTTCCCCCTCTGTAAATCAGAAAGCTGCCAACAAGAGCTAACAAAAGAACGCCAGGCTTATTTTGCAAGCTGCGCCTCCAATTCATTTATCCGGAGACGCCAGGCTGCCCGTTGCGTGATTAAATCGGCGTATTCTTCAGCGGTTGCTGCCCCCTCCGCTATCTTAATGACGGCATAATCTGAAGCCGTCAGTTTGTTTTTCAACTCGATAATTTCTTCTGCAGCAATTTCAGATTCCGGCTTTTTCGGTGCATAACCCGTTATATACCAAGTACCATTATAGGCCTGCTCAACATCCATTTCCGTCATACCGATAGACTTGTAAAAATCAATATTTGTACCAACTCCAACGCTGCAGGCTTTGGTTTCTTCATTTTCAATTTTGGCATATTTTTTCATAGTTTTCCTCACTTATAGGGATAAAATACAAATGGTGCGACGCTAATTGCTGTATCACCGGCACTTACCGGATATGTCACCGGAGGCAAAACACCATTAGCATAACTTCCCGTCATCGAAACATTAAACACTGTTGCCCCGTTGATGATTAACTTATTATTTGCATGGTCATAATGAAAAACTGAAACCGCCAACATTCCATTAGCTGGAACATTAAATTCGGTGTTTGCAGCAACATCAATCCCCGCATTGTAATCCGGTATTATTTCTGGTGGATTCACCAGGCTACCCCCCCCCGACTAACATATTGTTTTTACTCATTTTTATATTGTATTTCTAAATGGGTATAATACTGCAGGTGCTTTCCAGTTTACCCCCCTGATTAAATCACCTTTTTTAACTATTACTACCGGGATAGAAAATGACGCTGTAGCATTAAAACCTGACTGACATACTTCTTCATCATTAACATAAAAACTTCTATCTACGGCCGATTGCTGTGAAAAAATGAGTTTTAAAATACCATCCCTTGGAATTTCAGTATTGGTATTAGTA
>JAGASU010000051.1 GCA_017621635.1 Alphaproteobacteria bacterium
AACCATCAAAACTCTTGGTTAATTTTAAAACAAAAAAACTCCCGTTGCCGAGAGATTATTCTGTGAAGATTTAAGGATAAATTTCCACATTAATATAATTGATACAGCTATATGACACAGATGTCAATAGGTTTGGAACTGCTTGTTAAATTTATCGCTAAAACTGATTTCTTTGATGAATGTAACTATTATTTACTTCAGGGTTTAATTTCTATTGGTGTACCATTGGGGACAAGCTGCCATATTTCTTCTATTTCTTTATCGGTTACGGCGATACATCCTGCTGTCCAGTCATAGTTTTTGTGAATAACATCAAAGAGTGTGTTTGGGGCATAATTGGGATAACCGTGAATCATAATATCACTGCCGGGGGAGACTTTTTTAAGGGCGGCACGGGATTTATCCGCCGCGTTCGGGTAAGAAACACGCAGTGAGAGATGATAAGCGCTTTTAGGGTTTCGGCCGGAAATTATATATTTTCCCTCGGGTGTTTTGCCATCGCCTTCTTGTTGTTTATGCCCTGTCGGGTTGGGGCCGAGGCGGATGGTATATTCTTTGATATTTTTATCTTTTTGGCGCAGATACAATTTACGAGCTGATTTTTCAACCACAATATTATCTATTGTTTGTTCGGCGGCGAGTGCCGGAAAGGCTGTCAGCAGCAGGGCTAAAATTAACTTTTTCATTGCAATTCCTTTATTTGTTGTCGAGTTTTGCTTTGGGCGTGAGACTCTTTTTTATTGACTTTAAAGTATTCTTTTTTATTATACTACTTATAAATCAATTATTATTAACTAATATTATTAACTAAAATTTTTTTGTCTTATGAAATTAAAATTTATTACTTTTTCGGGGGCTAATGAGTACACAAAACTTAGCGACCTCGAGGATGTTTTGAAGTTGCATACAGAGGCCGGCATTCAGGTTTCAGGTAAAAAAGCCTCTTTTGGGACGGCTCGGTATTGGTGGCTTCACGCGCTTTATGCGCGTTTTGGCTTGCTCTATGCAAAGCATCCTAATTTTGCCTTGCATTTGAATCAGGATTGGGTGGAGGCCTTTTGTGATGATAACCCACCGGCGGAATTATCCACGTTTCTCAGTTGGGGAGCGAAGTATCGCAGACCTTTCTTTGAACGGGTGCAGCTGAATTTCAGAATCGGACGAGAAAAAACGCCTGATTTAGACCGGATGCTTGCTTCAATGAAGAAATACCCGAACGTGAGGTTTATTCTGTCGTACAATGATGACAATGCGGAGTTTATTAACAAACTTTATGACACCGGCTTTAAGTTTGACTGTCTTTATGACAATTCTCATGGCGAAGGAGTTGAGGCCAATTATTATGCGCCGCCTGCGTTTGATGGTGTTTTGCAGGGATATGCCGGGGGTATCGGCCCTGACAATGTGACTTCTGTTTTAAACAAGATCTCCCGTTCTTTGGCTAAAGACAGTCTTTATATTGAGGCAACAGGGAAACTTAAATCAGTTTCCGACAAGCAGGAAATTTTTATTGATGCCGAAGGCAAGCTTAAAGGCGAAGACGGGCATTTCTCTGTTGAAAAGTGTAAGGCTTATTTGTCTGCAGTTTTTCGTTTGGAGAATACGGTCTTTAAGTTCACTAATCTTAAACGGTAGCTTTGCGTTTTACGTAAAAATCAGACTAAATCTCTCCGTTTTTAGCGGAGGGATTTTTTTATGACCTTTTTCATTAAGGTTGAAAAAGGATAATTGTATAGGTTTTGGGGTGCGGTGAATATGCCGTCCGCGATAGGAGAAGTGTCCGTGCAGAAAGTGTAAATCTGCAAAGTCAGTTTGAAATGGGTGAAAACATGGGTGACTTCGTTATTTGTATCTTGCGCAGTGGGAAACATGACACCCTCATCTGTCCACGGGAATTCGTATAAGCCGGACAGGAGACCTTTTTCGGTACGTTTACGGATTAGTATCTCGCCTTTTGCATTATATATCAGATAAACACTGCCGTGTTTTTCTTTCTTTTCCAACTTGCGGCGATTGGGAATTTGCTCGACATCGGCGGCTCCTTTGGATTGGCAATATTCCGCCCAAGGACAGAGCAAGCATTGCGGATTTTTCGGTGTACAGACGGTTGCCCCTAAATCCATAATAGCCGAAGCATAGTCGGCGGGGTGTTCACGGCTTGTCAGTTCTTCGGCTTTTAAGCGGATTTTATCGGTAATAGCATCCAGAGAATCGGTTAAATGATACAGACGGGCGATGATACGCATCACATTGCCGTCTATGACTGTTTCGGGTTGATTAAAAGCTAACGCCAAAAAGCTTGCGACCGTGTAAGCGCCTATTCCTTTAAGCTTTAAGACATCTTGACGCTTGTCGGGAAATTTAGAACCAAAATCATTGACTATCATTTTTGCGGTTGCGTGCAACGAACGGGCGCGGATGTAATATCCCAACCCCTGCCAAAGCTGATAGACTTCTTCAATATCCGCTGAGGCTAATGCCTGAATAGTGGGAAAACGCTCCATAAAACGATGAAAATATGGGATAACGGTTTTGACCGTGGTTTGTTGGAGCATAAACTCCGAAACCAAAATGACATAAGGGTTCGGATGTGCGCCACCCTTAAACCGCCACGGCAGGCTGCGGCCATTAAGGGCATACCATTTAAGCAGGCGTGTTGATAATTTTGTATCAGTCATACGGGGAGATTAGCGTTTTAAATATAAAATGTCTATATTATTTTACTATTGATTTGCATAACAAAAAAGAGAGGAATAATTTCCTCTCTTCCTGACCTCCTCTAATGCTAAACAAACGAATTTAGATCTTTTGCCTGACAGTAGACAAGGAACATTTCTTGTTCACTGCGGCAAAACTGAAACTAAATTCTATTTTCAAAACTTTCCCATCGTGAACAGTTAAAGATATAGTCTTATTTGAGATGATAACAAGGGAGTTCAAACTATTTGGCATATTTTATAACTTTGAGATATAAAAAAATCCTCCCTGTTTTAAGAGAGGATTGTGTTTCACCTGCTTTGTTTTACTCTATCTACAACTTTTTTGGTTATATGCTTTACGAGAGCATCTTCCACGGCTTTTCGTATTCTTTCTTCGCGTCCTTGCTCAAATTTTTTTTCCAGTTCTTCCCATCGTTGTTCGTAGTCTCGGTCTTGTTTTATTGAAGAACGGAATATAGAAGACGTAGCTACAAAAAGGAAAATTAAGAAAAACAAGCCTACCGGATAAGCAATGCCAACAAGCGATTTAATTAATAAACCATGGCCAAAATACAGGCAGACGGTTAGCACGGATATTACGGCTAAAATTGTCAATTTCCTCTCTTTGAGATACAACCAACCATAAAGATTACCTAACAACATTCCCGTAGCTCCGCCTGCTAACACATAACCTATATATGTCATAAAAGGCGGGATTACCTTTTCAGAGATAAACTGGGCATAAAGCCAAGCTGCCAGATAAAATACTTCGATCACCCCCAAAAAAGCAAATGTTTTTAAGGCGTCTTTTACATAATCTTTTTCCATAATTATAAAAATTTAAAAATTAAACAATCATTTGTTTTTTATCGGATATTCCTTTTTTTGTCAAGCTTTTTAAACATATAAAAAAAATCCCCGAAACGGGGAGTTTGAAAAAAATGGTGCTCCGGAGAAGACTTGAACTTCCACTGCCTGAGGCAACATGCACCTGAAGCATGCGCGTCTACCAATTTCGCCACCGGAGCGATGGGTATTTAATAGAAGCTTTTTTTTGATTAGTCAATAGTTTTTTACAAAGTTTATTTTATTGCGTATTTTTACATCATCGGGCTTAAAAATCTACTACTAAAGCACAATACCTATTATCACTAGCGCAAAAACTGCACACTTCATCAATATCTTTTAGGGACATATCTTTAATGCATTTTCTAATTTTCCCGTTACAATACATATTCCCGTAATAATATTTTTCTGAGCCTCCGTTTTTATCTTTTACTGTTGTCGTATAGTTTAAAATATCGCTGAATTGCATTATGACCTCCCGATATAACGTTTCACAAATTATGACTGAGGTGTCTGAATCCGTAATTAATATATTGAAATTTAGCTTATTATTTTCCACACGAATAAATGGCCAATACGGAGGCGATGAAAGAATAGGTTATTCCGTCCATGGCGTAGATTATTTCAGCCATATTGCCTTGCTGGTAGAGTTCCCAGCCGACTAAGGCGCCGGCGCCGGCAATTGTGGGGATTGACAGCA
>JAGASU010000052.1 GCA_017621635.1 Alphaproteobacteria bacterium
AGAGGTATTGTTTGGCATATTTTGATACGGGGATGGTTTATCGGGCTGTCGGGCTTTTGATGTTAAAAGGCGGCAGGGATTTAAAAAATGTGTTGGTTGCGGAGAATGAGGCTGAAGAATTGACATATGCGAAAATGATTGAATTGTCGAGTGACAAAGATTTTCGTTCGGCAAAAGGCGGGCAGGCGGCATCAATTATTTCAGGATATTCCGGTGTGCGGGCAAGACTTTTGAGTATGCAACAGGATTTTGCCAAGAATCCGGTTTTTGAGGACGGACGACCGGCAAAAGGCGTTATTTATGACGGCAGAGATACCGGTACGGTGGTTTGTCCGCAGGCTGATGTCAAGTTTTTTATTACGGCACGGCCGGAAGTTCGGGCTAAGCGGCGGTATGACGAGTTTATAAAAAAAGGGATGAAAGCCGATTATGAAGAAGTTTTAAGAGATGTAAAACAACGAGATGAGCGTGATGCAACGAGAAAAGACGCGCCGATGAAACCGGCAGACGACGCGATTATTTTGGATACATCCGAGATGGATATTGATGCTGTTTTTGAAAAAGCGGTGGCGATTATTGAGAAAAAACTTAAATAATTTGTTTGGGAGTAAATGTAATGCAAAATAAAAAATTGACTGAAAATATTTATTATGTCGGCGCAGATGACAAGACAATAGATTTGTTTGAAGGGCAATATGTTGTGCCGAATGGCGTTTCTTATAATTCGTATGTGATTTTGGATGACAAAATTGCGGTTATGGATACGGTTGATGCGCGTGCAACCGAGGAATGGCTGAAAAACCTTGAAGAAGTGCTGGGGAACAGAGAGCCGGATTATTTGGTGGTTTTGCATATGGAACCTGACCATGCGGCAAATATTGAAAAGTTTTTAAATAAATACCAAAAGGCCAAAGTGGTGACGAATCCGAAAACGTTTAATATGATTCCGCAATTTTTTGAGCATTTGGATTTAGAAGGCAGAAAAGTTGTCGTTAATGAAGGCGATGAGCTTTCTTTGGGCGAACATACTTTGACTTTTGTTATGGCCCCGATGGTACATTGGCCGGAAGTGATGGTTGCTTATGAGAAAAAAGAAAAGGTTTTATTTTCGGCAGACGGGTTTGGCAAGTTTGGCGCGCTTGATACAGACGAGCCTTGGGATTGCGTGGCACGGCGTTATTATATTAACATTGTCGGTAAATATGGTGTGCAAGTGCAGGCTTTGCTTAAAAAAGCAGCAACGCTTGATATTCAAAAGATTTTTCCGCTGCACGGGCCGATGTTGACCGAAGATTTGGGACATTATATCGGTAAATATGATATTTGGAGCAGTTATCAGGCGGAAAATGAAGGAATTTTTATTGCATATGCTTCTGTTTACGGACATACGAAAGCGGCGGCTGAAAAGCTTAAAGAAGTTTTAGAGGCAAAGGGTGCGCCGAAGGTGTCTATTGCTGATTTGGCGCGCGATGATATGGCCGAAGCGGTGGAAGACGCGTTCAGATATGACAGATTGGTGTTGGCGTCTATTACATATGACGGCGGAATCTTTCCGGTAATGGAGAGCTTTATTCATCATTTGAAAAGCAAAAATTATCAGAATCGTAAAGTCGGATTTATTGAAAACGGGTCTTGGGCGCCGATTGCCGCGAAGAAAATGCGTGCAGAGCTTGAGGGGCTTAAAAATATTGTCTTTATGGATAATGTTGTATCCATAAAGTCGGCGATGAAAGAGGCTGACGTGAAGCAAATTGAGGCGTTAGCTGATGAGTTGCTAGGATAAATTTTATGTTGTTTTTCTATCGAATCGCTCCGTTTGGGGCGATTTTTTGTTGCAAAAAAATGGAGAATCGGTTATAATAATTCCGAATTTTAATTATTTTTTTTATTATGAGAATAGATTTTTATATTTGCCGTCATGGGCAAACAGACAAGAACGTTGAAGGCGTTTGGCAAGGATGTAAAATAGATGTTATGCTTAATGAAACAGGGCAAAGACAAGCTGAAGAATTGGCTAAGAAGCTGCGTTTTAAGATAATGGATGTTTATTCTTCGCCGATGATCAGGGCTGTACAGACAGCAAATGTGATAGCAAAAACAAATGCCCGTGGATGTGATATTGTGATTATGCAAGATTTGCGGGAGTGTGATTTCGGTGAAGCCGAAGGCGTTCCTTTTGTTGAAATTCAACGGCAGTATGGCTTAGATTTTGTTAATAAAATCATGTGGCCGACAGAGCAGTATGCCGATTTGTGTTTTCCGAACGGCGAGAGCAAACGGAAAGTTTTTGAACGGGTTGAGGCTTGCTTGAAGCGTCTTGCTTGCCGACATTCATGCGCAAATGTCAAACATAAGGTTTGTGTTGTTTGTCATGCCGGTGTTCTCAGCGCTTTGCAGTACGGACTCGGACTTAAAGATGTTTCATTTGAGCATTGTTCGGTTTTGCATTTGCAGTATGATACTGAAAAGTATCAGTTTATGCAGTGTTTTGATTGAAATTAAACCGCCCTTTTGAGGGCGGTTTTTGCTTTATATGAGGTGTTTATCAGCAAAAAGGGGGAAATGGTGCACCCGGCGAGGTTCGAACTCGCAACCTTTGGCGTCGGAGGCCAACACTCTATCCAATTGAGCTACGGGTACACGTTGCAAATATCATTTGCGAAATAAGTTTATATAACGCTTTTTTAGAAAAATCCAGTTTTTTTTAAAGTTTTTACGAAGATTTTGCTTGACTTATTAGGATTATGTTTGTATGTATAGGCAAAAGTTTTTGAGTAAAGGATAAAAAAATGGCTAAGAAATGTGAAATTTCCGGCACCGGCGTTATGAGCGGTAATAATGTAAGCCACGCGAACAACAGAACCCGCCGTCGCTTTTTGCCGAATCTGCAAGAAGTTTCGTTGTTAAGTGAAGCTTTGGGCAAAGTTTATAAATTAAGAATCTGCACAAAGACTTTACGTTCGATTGAACATAAGGGTGGTTTGGATGCTTATTTAATGGCAACTCCGGATAGCAGATTAACAGAAGAAGCTAAAAAAATTAAAAAAGTTATCGCAGGTAAAGTATCTGCTTAGGTTTTTTCTTACGACCTGGACCGCTTCGGCGGTCTTTTTTGTTTTAAAATGAATAAAAGCCTTATTCAATATGAATAAGGCTTTTAATTTAAGGAAAATAAATTTCTACGTCCCAATTATGGATTTTTTCAAGCTTTTTACATTTTTTGGCAAGATACAAGAAAAATAAGCCTGCACAGAATAGCAACATGCAAAAAATTGCGGTTATGCTTATTCTTGCTTCTGTTGTATCTAGCGAAAATATGATAAAAAGAGCTATAATAAAAGAAATAGGAGCGAGCCAAAGACATTTTAATGAACGAAATATGGCATTTTGTTCCCAAATAAAAGCCTCTCCTTTTTCTTTTGTGAGGGCAAAAACAACAGTGGGACCACAGAAAGGTTTGTGCCAGATTTTGATGAATCTTATACCGCTTTCTTTGGGGGAAGCATGGTATTTATGAGTAAACCAAAGAGTTGCCTCTGCCAGAAATTGCTTTTCATTTAATTGATTTTTTTTCATAATTTAAGAATTATTGTTAGACATCATAATTTATTGTTTATAATAGGTTTACAGGTATATGTTATAAAAAGCAATAACTTTTTGCTTGCATTTTTTCTTGGGACGGTATATAGCAGTAGTGTTTTCGGGACGTAGTTCAGCCTGGTAGAGCGCTTGCATGGGGTGCAAGAAGTCGGAGGTTCGAATCCTCTCGTCCCGACCATAAAAAAGCCACTCGTTTGAGTGGTTTTTTTGTGGTTTGGGCAGAGGGATTTGAACCGGAGAGGAGGTTCGACTACAAGCGAAAGGCAGACGGGAGTATGCCGGTCAGCTGAAAGCTGATGAGCGCCTGTGCGACCGAATGGAATGAAGGTCAATCCTCTTGTTTCGATCATAAAAAAGCAGATAGAAGTATGATGGTTTTCTGGGGGATAGGAGATTTTGTTAACGTTGTTTGGTAAAGAGGGCTTGCAGATAGGGAAGTTCGGAATTGTAGAGAATTTCTTTAGGAAAGTATTCTTGCAGCATTTTGATTTTTTCTTCTTTTAATATTTGTGAGGGAAAACGGGATATACCGTTCATGCGAAAGCGGGAGCAAGGAAAAGGCAAGTGTGAAAATTTTGCGTTATTGTCTATAAAACAAAGCCATTTTTCTTTGTCGCTGACAATTTTAAAATCTTCGCGATAGGGGCCGTATTTTATAAATAATTCTTTTTTGATGAATGAAGATTGATGAGCGAGTGTATTGTCTAAGAAAAATGATTTTTTGAGTGTGTTTGGGTATGTTTTGATGAAACAATCTTGTTTGTTTTCAAACAGACGGTAGGAGTCGCCGTAGAAGATGTCTGCACTTGCTTTATTTAAATAAGGAAGGACACGGGCGATAGTTTCGTTGTTATAAAGCAAATCGCCACCGTTGAGAAACAGGAGATATTTTCCCGAAGCCAAGTTAATCCCTTTATTCATTGCGGGGTAGATGCCGTTGTCTTGCTCTGAAATCAGGGTATTTACTCGGTTTTTAAATGGTTCTATTTGCTCTAAGGTGTTGTCTGTGGAGGCGCCGTCGATGATTATCCATTCAAAGTTTTGGTTTGTTTGCGCGCATATGCTTTGGCACGTGCTTTTGATAAAAGGTTCGTTTTTACAGATTGTGATTATGGATAGGAGGGTTTTGTCTGTCATCGGTTTTTCTTTTTGGGGTTGATTGTATTTTCAGCTTAATCGTTTTTTTTATAAAAGTCTATGTTTTTGAGGGTATCGCCGTCAGAATAAAAGTATTGCAAAATATTGTTTTTTAGGGTATAGTTTTAGCGATTTCCTATTATTGTATAACTTAAAATTTTTGTGTATGAAAATTTTTGAAAAGATTTTTAAGAAAAAAAGTTTAGCTAAGACTGTGGAGCAAATGCCGCTGGTTGAAGATGATTAGAAAATCCGTGTTTATCGGGCGTTGCTTGAAATGGAAAAATGTGTTTTTTCTCCAATTGATTTGCTTGAGCCTTTGGGAATAGCTATTGCGATGGATACATTAGATGTGTTTATATCATCCATAGACAAGATTAAGCTGTATGATATGTATGATGCTAAGGAGGATTCCTTTTTAGGGAGTTTTTATGCGGTTGAACATAATGGCAAATATTATGGCAATATTGTCGGCAGACGACAGATTATTTCCTGTAACCCGAATGCATTTCGTTTTGTTGAGACACAAGATGTTATTGTTCCTTTGCAAAATGATGGGAAGAATGTGTTTGTGATGGTTTGCCGTTATGTGCGAAAGTCAAGAAGGTTTACGGTTGAGCATTTGGAAAAAAAGGATATTTCGACACGAAAAGCGGAGATTTTGCGTCGTTTTGATACCGGAACAACGTTTAGTGAGGCTTTTTCTATTTGGGAAAAAGAATTTTTGAAAAAATGAAGAAAAAAGCTCTGAATTGTTTATTCAGGGCTTTTTTGTGTGTAAAATTCAGGAAATTTTCGGGGTTATTCTAACCAATACTCAATAGTTGATACGACACGGATTGTTTTTTCAATTTGCTGGGCTTCAAAACTGTTGGCGGTTTGCTCGCGCGGGAGAATTGAAAATACGCCCTGATTTGCGCGATGGATTTTGCCGACACGACTGCCGGAGCTTTTGGCAAATTCGGCGGCGGCCTTTTTGGCGTTTATGGTGGCTTGTTCGAGCATTTGCGGTTTGACGTCGTTTAATTTGGTGAAAATATAGGATACGGGGTCGCTGTATGAAGTATCAAAAATTATACCTTTGGCAATCAGCGAATCGGTTTTAGGGAGTGTTTTTTCAACCAAGGTGACGTTCGTGCTTTTTACCGTGATGGTTTGTGAGAGAATAAAACGGGAGGAGTTGGCGTCATTGTTTCGGTATGGTGAAGCCATTAAATCGTTAGTTTCGATACGTTCGATATTTATTTCTTTGGGTGTAAAACCTTGTTGCTGTAAGAAGGCGTTTATTTGCTCGGCTTGAGTGGAAATTTGCTGTTGGGCAGGGATTAACTCGTTGCCGGTGGTGACGAATTTTAATTTCCATATTGCCAAGTCGGCCTTGACGTTCATTTCCGCAAGTCCTTTTACGCTGACGGTGTTATTGTTATTTTTAGCTTGATAATAATAGTAACCGGGGAAAAAGCCAGCGGCGGTCAGGCCGAGGGCTAAAATGAATGAG
>JAGASU010000053.1 GCA_017621635.1 Alphaproteobacteria bacterium
CAAACAGGCGGAAAACTTTAGGAAACTCTTGTTGGCTATGTCTGATGATATTCGTGTTCTGCTCATCAAGCTGGCAGATCGTTTGCACAATATCCGCACACTTCATTTCTGTCCTGAAGAAAAACGTAAGCGTATTGCCAAGGAAACCCTTGATATATACGCCCCTTTAGCCGAGCGTATCGGTATGCAGGAAATTAAAACGGAGCTTGAGGAAATTGCTTTTGCCGAATTGCATAAAGAAGCTCATGATTCAATCGTTGCCCGTCTTAACTTCTTGCGTGAACAAGGCAGTAATTTAGTTCCGAAGATTATCAAAAAACTTGAAGAAGATATGGAGGAAAACGGGGTAAAAGCAACCGTTACCGGCAGGGAAAAATCCCCTTACTCGATTTGGCGTAAAATGCAGTTGAAAAACGCTTCGTTTGAACAGCTTTCCGATATTATGGCGTTTCGAATTTGTGTCGATGATATTGCGGCCTGTTATCAGGCTCTGGGTATCATACACAGTAAATATCATATGGTGCCGCGCCGGTTTAAAGATTATATTTCGACTCCGAAACCGAACGGCTATCAATCTATCCATACCGGCATCATCGGTCCCGAAAATACACGGATTGAAATTCAGATCCGTACGCATGAAATGCATGAAATCAATGAAAAAGGCGTTGCCGCGCACTGGGCTTATAAACAAGGGCAAAAAGTTGCCGGCCGGAGCTTTCGGTGGATTCGTGAACTTTTGGAAATTCTTGAACAAGCGCAAAATCCTGATGAGTTTTTGGAAAACACGAAACTTGAGATGTATAATGACCAAGTGTTCTGTTTTACGCCCAAAGGGGATTTAATCGGTCTGCCTTATGGCTCAACGCCGGTGGATTTTGCCTATGCCGTACATTCAAGCGTTGGCGATAAATGCGTCGGTGCTAAAATTAATGGTGAGATAAAACCGCTGAGAAGTGTTTTGCAAAATGGTGACCAAGTGGAGGTTTTAACTTCAAAAGCCCAACACCCGTCAACCGAATGGGAGCGTTTTGTCGTCACCGGAAAAGCTAAAGCAGCGATTCGTCGTTACGTCCGAGCTTGTAAAAGAGAGCAGTTTTTAACCTTAGGCAAAGATATTTTAGAGAAATTGTTTAAGCAGGAAAAACTGAATTTTGATGAAAAAGCCGTTTACGGAGTCTTGCCCCACTTTGAATCTGAAACTCTGGATGATTTATATGCTAAAGTCGGCGAGGGTCTTGTCACTGGTTGGGACGTTCTGCGCACGGTTTATCCGGCTTATAAGCAGTCGAAAATAACTCAGGTTGTTAATTCTTTCAAACAGTCAAGGTCTTCTAAGAAAAAAAATGCCCCGTTGAAAATTGAAGGTTTGATTACCGGTATGGCTGTCCATTTTGCCGGCTGTTGTCACCCTGTCCCCGGAGACAGAATTGTTGGTATCGTTACAACCGGAAAAGGTGTTGCCGTACACTCTCTTGCTTGTAAAGCTCTTGAAAAATACACAGATGAGCCGGAGCGTTGGTTGGATATTTCATGGGGAAGTGACGCAGAAACCGAAAATCATACCGCCCGCATAAAAGTTATGATAAGTAATGAACCGGGGAGTTTGGGTGAACTTTCAAATCTGATTGCCCGCCAAAATGCTAACATTACAAACTTGAATATTGTTTACCGGACAATTAGTTATTTTGAAATACTGGTCGATGTGGATGTAAAAAACACTGATCATTTAAACGATATTATCGCAGCGCTCAAAGCCTCGAAAGTTGTTAGTTTTGTTTCCAGAGTATAGGAGGAAAAATGTCCCTGTTGTCAAAAATAGGACTGGGACTAAAAAATATTTATAATAAAACCTTAAATAAGCTTTCCGCCTTGAAAGGAACGCCTCAAAGTATAGCCAAAGGTTTTGCAACCGGAGCGGCTATGTCGTTTACGCCGTTTGTCGGTTTTCATTTGGTTTTATCGCTTATCGTGGCAAAACTGACAAAGCAAAACGGCGTTGCCGCAGCCTTAGGTACAATCGTCGGCAACCCTTGGACATTTCCGTTTATTTGGTATCTGACCCTGCATACCGGACATTTTATGTTGGGAAGTGAGGCGCCAAAACTTCCCGTTAATTTCAAAACATTGTTTTCAGAACTTTTTCACGCCGTGATAAAGCTTGACTTTAATGCTTTTATAAACGATATTTGGCCTGTATATTATCCGATGCTTATCGGGTGTATTCCGTTTTATATAGGGGTGTGGTGGTCGCTTTCTTATTTAATAAAACGGGTGCTTACTCAAAATTCGAATAACGGAGGTTAAAATGATACAAGGGTTAGGTTGCGATATAGTAAAAGTATCGCGTTTCGACAAAGGGTATACTTTCTTAACCCGCTTTATCAAAAAATACTTTACACTGAAAGAAATCAACGAATTATACCTCAAATTGGCCGATTCGAAAGAAAAAGAACTGGTTCTGGCGGTAGCCACCAGATTTGCCGCTAAAGAAGCAGTGTCAAAAGCTTTGGGGAGTGGCTTTCGTAATGGCATAACTCTTCAAAGTATTGAAATCACACATAATGAACTCGGACGTCCCCAAGTTACACTTTACCAAAATGCTTTGGCTCGTGCTTATCTGGTATCAAACAATACGGCTTTTAAAATACATCTGACACTATCAAACGAACGCGAATACGTTAATGCCGTTGCTGTTCTTGAGACTATTTAAAAATAAAAACCGGACATTTGTCCGGTTTTATTATAGAATCGGATCCCTAAAATTAACCCTGACGAGCTTTGTACTTCGGCTCTCTTTTGTTAATTACATAAAGACGTCCTTTACGGCGAACAAGCTTACAGCCTCTTACGCGCGCTTTCTTGGATTTTAAAGAGCTATATATTTTCATTTTTCTTTCCTTACACAAAAGTTTGAGCGAACCATACGATAATTGTTTTAATTTGTCAATTAATTTTTTGGCTTGAATTACATTTATTTGTCGTTATAATCAAAAAACCGAAAAAATAAAGGTGAAATGAAGATGAAAAAGAGTATATCGCTGGCGGCAATCTTGCTCTTGGGAGCTGTGTCCGTGGCTCAGGCAGATTATATAGAAGATGTCAAAAATTTAGGCTATGCCTCAGGCGAGGGGTTGGCCTGCGGAGCTTCAAGATATGAGGCTTATGAGCTTGTTGCCAGAGCATATCTGGTCAGTTCGGCGCGTTCTGATAAAGAACAGGCCGAAGGCATGTATGCTTATAATACGGCTAAAGCCGGCGCTTATATGAGAAAAAGAGCGGATGGCTTATTGGGTTGTTCGGAAATTAATGAACGTTTTAATAAGCAAAAAATATTTAAAACAAAACTTTATAAAAACGGAACCTTAAAAATGCCTGATGGTAAAATCATAAAGCCGCGACAAAAATATGATGCAACGCTTGTTTATGATCGTAATTCAAATGAGCGTGAGCGTTTAAACGCCTATTATGATAAATTACTGGCCAAAAAAAAACAACAGGCTCGAAAAGAAGGTATTTATGAAAAAATAAAACGGGCGCAGTCAGAAGCCTCAAGATAATCAAGAGAAAAGGAAAAACATATGGTAGCATATCAATATATTTACGTCATGCAAAATTTAAGCAAAGTTTTCCCCGGTGGCAAAGAGTTGTTTAAAAATATCAGCTTGTCATTTTTCCCCGGCGCTAAAATCGGTGTGTTGGGTGTAAACGGCGCCGGTAAATCAACCCTGCTTAAGATTATGGCCGGCGTAGATAAGGAGTTTAATGGTGAAGCTTGGGCCGCGGAAGGCGTTAAAGTCGGTTATCTGGAACAGGAGCCAAAGCTTGATCCTGATAAAAATGTGATGGAAAATATTATGGACGGTTTAGGAGAGACCGTCGAACTTTTGAAACGTTTTGAAGAAGTTTCTTTGAAATTTGCCGAACCGATGACTGATGATGAAATGAACGCTTTAATAGAGGAGCAAGCTTCCTTGCAGGAAAAAATAGACGCAGCTAACGGTTGGGATATTGAACGGACAGTTCAAATCGCAATGGACGCGTTACGTTGTCCTCCGGCTGAAGCGGACGTTACCAAGCTTTCCGGCGGAGAAAAAAGGCGTGTTGCGCTTTGTCGTTTGTTGCTTTCAAAACCGGATATGTTGCTTTTAGACGAGCCGACCAACCATTTAGACGCCGAGTCGGTCGCTTGGCTGGAACATCACTTGCGCGATTATAAAGGAACCGTGGTAATGGTCACGCACGACCGTTATTTCTTGGATAACGTCACCGGTTGGATTTTGGAATTAGATCGCGGGCAGGGAATTCCCTACGAAGGCAATTACACCTCATGGCTTGAACAAAAGCAAAAACGTATAGAGCAGGAAGCGCGTGAAGAAAGTGCCCGTCAAAAAACCTTAGCCAATGAATTAGAGTGGATTAAAAAGAATCCGAAAGCCCGTCAGGCCAAATCAAAAGCCCGTATTAACGCATACGAGGAATTGTTGGCACAATCCGCTAAAGAACAAATTACGCAAGCCTATATCAATATCCCGATGACTGACAGATTAGGCGATATGGTTATAGAAGCTAAAAACCTTTCTAAAGCCTACGGGGATAAAGTTTTAATTGATGATTTATCATTCAAAATCCCGAAGGGGGCAATTGTGGGGATTATCGGTCCCAATGGTGCCGGAAAAACCACGTTGTTTAGGATGATAACCGGTCAGGAAAAGCCCGATTCGGGTGAAATAATCCTCGGTGATACCGTTGATTTGGGCTATGTCGACCAAAGCCGTGATGAGCTTCGCGCTGATAAAACAATTTGGGAAGAAATTTCCGATGGGCTTGATATCATAGAACTGGGCAAAAAACAAATGCCCTCGCGCGCCTATGTCGGCCAGTTTAATTTTAAGGGAACTGATCAGCAAAAGAAGATCGGGCAGCTTTCCGGTGGTGAACGCAATCGTGTTCACTTGGCAAAAATGCTCAAAAAAGGTGCAAACGTTATTTTGCTTGATGAACCTACCAATGATTTGGATGTAGATACGCTTCGTTCGCTGGAAGAGGGAATTATGAATTACCCCGGTTGTGTTCTCGTCACATCGCATGACCGTTGGTTTTTAGACCGTCTGGCAACGCACATCTTAGCCTATGAAGATGAAGGTCATGTTGAGTGGTTTGAAGGCAACTTTGAAGATTACGAAAAGGATAAAATCCGCCGCCTCGGCGAAGAAGCCTGCAATCCGCATCGCATTCGCTATAAAAAACTTGAACGCTAAAAAAATAAAACCGGCTTATGCCGGTTTTATTATAACATTGTCAAAGAGAAAAGGTACTGATGCCTTCTCCGGTCTCAGGATTAATTTTAAAAAACCACCCGTCATAAAGCATTTTATTCTCATTTATAATAAATAAGGCGTCATCAGCAAGTAATCTTTCTCGGTCAAGTTCGATATTAAGCCAATAATCCCTGTCATTGCTAAAAAGGTTAATGCGGTAAATAATACCGTCGAGGGTTGTCAGTTTAATAGATTTTTTTAGTTTGAAATCTTGTTTTTTAAAATGAATGGCATGGCGTACCTCAATGGCGTTTAAATACCATAAATAATTTGCAAATCGCCGCATTTGGGAAACTTCCCTGCCGCTTTGAACTTCTTTTAGTTCTTCATCTTTAAAACGCCGGTAAACATCAAAATTATCGGTCGTAATCCGTTTAATTTGGTTATAAGCAATTTGTAAAATAGGCATTTGCAGCCAGTCTGTCAAAACGGCAGATAAGGAAAAATCTCCGTCAAGCTGATACAAAAAATCATTTTGATTAAGTTTGGCATAATGGTATTTATTATTCAAATCCTTTGCTGCAATAATTGCTAAATCAAGAATATCGCCGGCTTCATTATAACTTGTAATTTGTATAGTCTCACTACCAAATTTTTTATTATCTTCGTCGTGTAACTCATCAATCCGGTGAATAAAAGTATTATAAATAAGTTTAAGCAAAGCATTGGTTTTTGTTAAGGATGCATAATAGTCATCAGCCTCTTTAACGCGCCATATTCCCTCCTTTTTGACTAAGCTGACAGTATCTTTACCGTTAAAGTTAAGAACAATGCTGCTTATATCGGCAGTGTTCCGCGTTTTTTCAAAAAAATAATTTCCGCGTGATAATGTCAGGGCGTGTTGATTATTTTTATAAAGACCAACAATGCTGAAAGGTAAAGCAAGGCACAGCAATAAAACAGCAATTTTAATATGTTTAGGCATCAGACATAAGCCTCCTTATTTTTATCAAACGAGATTTTTTGTAAATCCAAATAATTAAAGCTAAAACTAAAAGCAAAACCACCGGAAAAATAACAACAAGAAATATGGTAAATCCGACAATAATCATCTTATAATCATCAAAAATTAAGCGCATGGTCTGACTTAACTCATCTTGTTTTTCTTCAAGCAAACGTAAAATATCATTGTAATCGCCTAAATCTTTAACTGAAAGGTGTCCGGAGACAACAGCCGCTTCTTCAAAACCGTTTTTTTGTTGATTATACTGCTTAATGACGCTTCCAAGCTCATTAATTTTATCCTGATAACGTTCTTTGGCATTATTTAAAACCGCTCTGCCGATTCCTAAAGATTTTCTGATATTATGCTTATATGAAAGGTCTTGTTCCATTCCGCTTGAAGTTGCAAAATCCATAAGTCTTAAAAAGAAAAGCGGATTGTCAGCCAAAGAGGTCGTTTCGTAAAAACCGGTTCCTTCCGTTTCATCTAAGTTATAAAGGTCGTCTTTTAAAATGTCGCTGTCATAGATAAAAATAAACTTGCCGTTGTGTTCGGAAAGGGGCTTAATTTCAAGACTTTCAACCGATAAATTAAGATAATTGGAAACAAATTTGCCCTCAGAAGCCGCTCCGAAAATTGTGTCGTTAATCTTCAAAATCGGTGTCACGTTATAATTTTTACCGGAGTTTATATTAAGTTTGCCGGCATTATTAAATAAAACCAACCCGACATCTTGCATAAAGCTTTCTTTTTCAGGCTCAATAGCTCCCGTTGTCGTGTTAATATCGGTATAAAGGATTTCCCGTGCAACGGGCTTGAAGCCGAAAGGGTTCAAAAAGTCTATAAGAGGGGTGTTGATGAGTTCGGGTTCATGAAACATAACAAAGCTGCCGCCGTTTAGTACATATTGTTCGGCCGCAAGCAAAAACTCAGTGGAAAACGTTTGCGGATTAATCACAACAACAGCCGCGTAGCTGGGCAGAATAAATCCAACAGATAAGTCAAGCCGCTTAACTGTATAAAATTCTTTCAAAAGACTGTAAAAGCTCTGCATATTTTCTAAATCTTTGTCAGAGGCAATCAAGGCAATTTCTTTTTTTGGTTTTCCGAAATTCCTGATCAGGCGCATAATGTCTGCTTCAAGCAAGTTTTGCCTGAGAACATTAAAAGAATTAATTTTTGCCGTGTTCCCTTCATTGTCGGAAAATTCTGCCGTCATAAAAATTTTATAGCCGTTTTTATCTTCCGTATAAGGCGTGTTTTCATGAATAATTTTTCTCTCTAATGCACTGAAAGGTTCAACCGAAACGGTTTTTGTTTTAATACCTCCTTGAGATTTTCTTTCAATTATTTTGAACAAGCGCTCAACAAAATCGGCATAAATGGCATATTGGGAGTTAGAGTCCTGACGTTGGTTGCCCGCTTCAAAAAGGGTAACGTCGATTCTTTTGTTAAAGTCTTTCAAAAAAGCTTCACTTTTAGCGGTTAAAGTATAACGTCTGTCAGAGGTGATATCATATGAATTGTCAAAATTAAGCCCGATAGCGGCGTTGCCGAAAATAAATAATAACATAAGCAACAGGTTGAATACCTTAAACAGTCTTTTTTGCTGCATATTTCGTCTGTAATCAATAACAACCACAGCCAGCCATAAAAGCAAAACAGTTCCCCATATAAAATAAAAGACATTTTGCACCGTCATAACGCCGCTTAAAAAGGCATTGTAATTATCCTTAAAATTCATTCCCGAGAATAAAGGATTTCCTGTCGGATTAAAATAAAGCAGGGTAATTAAGCAAAGCACAAATATAGAAATAATGTAACTAAGCATAACGCTTTTATTAAATGCAGAAACTAAGCACCCCGCGGCACAAAACAGCGCCCCGCATAAGCAAAGCCCTAAATATCCGAAAACGACCAGCCCTCTGTCCAAAATGCTCAGTTTTGCACTAAAGGCTAAAAAAGGAAAAGAAAATCCGATAGTGATAAGAAAAAAAGCATAAGCGGCAAAAAATTTAGCTAAAACCAAAGTCAAATAACCGACAGGTTGTGTCAAAAGCAGCTCAAGCGTACCGCTTTTAGCTTCATCTGTCCATAACCGCATGGTGATAGAAGGGATAATGAGGATCAAAATCATCGGCTGCATAACAAAATAAGCGTTCATAATATCGGATTCTTTTACAAAAAAGTCTCCGAAATAAATAGCCGAAACCGAAGACAATAAACAGTAAATGCCGATAATAACCAAAGCACCGAAAGTATCAAAATAGCTTTTAAGCTCTTTTTGTAATTGTGTAAAAAACTGCTTCATTTTTCTGTCCTGATCTGTGAGCTGAGTATGCGAAAAGCTTCGCTGAGATTTTTATTTTTGGAAATTTTCTTAAAGTCGGTAATTGTCGTGTCTTTAATCAGTCTGCCCGAAGATAACATTAAAACCCTGTCAACCTTGTCAACATCTTCCAAAACGTGCGTCGAAACCAAAACGGTATTTTTTTTAGCATATTCTTTCATAAAGTCCCTGATTTCAAGTTTTTGTATCGGGTCCAAACCGTCTGTCGGTTCATCAAGAATTAAAAATTGAGGCTCATAAGAAATCGCAGCGGCAATTTCAACACGTTTTTTAAATCCCTTAGACAGGTTCTCAATCTTTTCATCCAAGACATCCATAATTTTCATCTGTTTGGCAGCTTTAAGAATAGCTTCCTCAAAAGAAAGAACAAGTCTGAGTTTGGTTATCCAAACTAAAAAGTCATAAACTCGCATTTCTCCGTACAACGAAGAAATTTCCGGAACGTAGCCGATATGCGAAAGCGCTTCAATCCTTTGGGTTCCAATATCTTTATCGAAAATTTTAACCTCTCCGCCGGTCGGTTTTAAATAACCGGAAATTATCCGCATTAAAGTAGATTTTCCAGCCCCGTTTTCTCCGATAAGAGCCGTCACTTCTCCTGTTTTTAAACAGAAATTGACATCATCTAAAACACAATGTGTGCCGAAATTTTTTGAGATATGCCGAACTTCAATCATCTCCAAGCCTTGCTAAAATGTTTATCTGACATATAACTAGCAGAAAATGTTTAAAATTTTCACAATTTTAGCGGAAATAACGCAAAACTAGGTGACAAAAAAATATTTAAGGAATATAAGAAAATAAAACACTATGAAACGGAGCAGAAACGTGGAAGAAAAATACTCTAAAGATGAAACGCGGACAATTCGCACCGGTATAGCCGCTATGGCTGTTATTTTAATAGCGGTATTTGTCACGATTTCTCATAATGCCTCAATTAAAGGGAAAAATTTGGGCAAAACATATAATGTTTATGCAAGTTTCGGGCGAACGGACGGGCTTGATGTCGGAGACGCCGTAAGAATGTCCGGTGTCGGTATCGGACGAGTTGTCGCAGCAGAGCTTGATGAAAATTTCAATTCCAGATTAACCTTAGAAGTTGCTTCACAATATAAGATTCCAGAAGACAGCAGTGCTTCAATAGTAAGCTTCGGTCTGATTGGTGGTAAATATGTCGAAATTGAGGTCGGTGGTGCCGAGGAATATATAAAACCGAACGGCAGTATCAGCTATACGCAGGATTCTATGGTCTTAGACGAACTGCTTGACCGGATTATAACACTGGGGCAAAGCAAACGCAAGGCCTCTAAAGTAACGCAAACAATAGGAGATGAAGATGAATAAAAAACCGGTTGAAACAATTATGGGGTTGGTGGTTTTAGCCGTAGCGGCCTTTTTTATGCTGTTTGCATATAAAGTTTCTGATTTGCAGGTCGTCAAAGGGTATGAAATTAAAGCACGCTTTATAAAAGTCGGTGGGTTGAATACCGGTGCTGATGTCAGAATTAACGGCATAAAAGTCGGCACGGTAACATCGCAGACCATTAATCCCGAGGATTATATGGTGGATGTAACCTTAAGCTTAAAGCCGAACATCTCGCTTCCTAAAGACAGTGCGGTTATTATTACCGGTGACGGTTTAATGGGAGATAAGTTTGTTAAGATTGACCCCGGAAAATCGGAAGAAAAATTAACCCCCGGTAGTACAGCCGAGAATACCAAAGATGCCAAATCTTTAGAAGATATGGTCGGTGAAATCATTTTTATGGTGACGAACAATGACAAAGATCAGTAAGACAAATTCTGTTTTATTTTCAACTTTAATTGCCGGTGTTTTTAGCTTTACGGCCAAAGCAGCTGAAATTCCGACCAATGCTGCTTTAATGCAGGCGATGGACAAAGTGACCGGGCGGGTTAATAAAATCACGGTTCCGGTAAACTCAAAAATTTCATTTGGTGATTTTTCTTTGGTTCTGCGTTCCTGCAAAAAGAGACCGGCCGAGGAAGCACCGGAAAATTTTGCTTTCGCCGATGTGACGGATAAGAGTTTCGGAACAGAGGAATATAATATTTTTCGCGGCTGGTTGTTGTCTTCGGCTCCGGGGATAAACGCGATTGAACACCCGATATATGATGTTTGGCTTCTTGAGTGTATTGATACAGAAGTTGATGCGTCCAAACTGTTAAGCGCGGACGAATTAGCCCAAAGAGATGCTTTGCCGGTCAAAGCCGACCTGTCAAAAGAGGATAAAGCCGATGAACTGAAACAAGATAATACAGAAAAGGCCAAAGAAGAAGCCGAGCAGAAAGTAATTCGTATTAAAGAATTTATTGAAGAAGACCGAGATATTGAAAAAGATTTCAGAACCGCGCCGGCATATATTTCAGAACCTTCCGCGGATTATATCAGTGATATAGAAGAAGGGGGAGAACCTGAAAATCTTTTATTGTTTACCAAAATGCAGGAAGAAACATCTGAAAGCATCCCTGATACAGCAAAAGAGGCTCCTCAAACAGATGAGCTTTCAAAAGCAATAGAAGCAGAAATCAGAGATTTAAACCGGAACTAAACGCTGAAAATATAAACAAAAGCGCTTAACACGGTGTAAGCCACAGAACCGGCAAAGTAGCAAACAGCTATTTGCCGGTTTTTTGGGATTATAAACACAGTAATCAAGGTTTCGGGAAGCATAAGAGTTGCAAACAAACGATAATCTGTCGAGCAGGCATAAGGATAATCTAGAGCATATTTAAAACTATATCCCCAAACACAGAAATAGATTAAAACAAAAAAGAAATGAAGCACCGTAAAATTTTTCTTCCTTAAAAGAAGAAAAGCGCAAAATAATGTTGCAACCTTAAGCAGCAAAGTCAGTAAATAAAGCAACAAAGCAGGGATGGCAAGACGCAAATGAGTTAAACTCAAATCCCATTCACCGAACAGTTCGGTTTTAACCAAGGCAAGCCACATATTTTTTTCTGTCGTATAAGGGCTATTGATAAAAGGTATAAACAATTGTGAGAAATCTCCGATTCGCTCCCCAAAAGTCAGATATTTAAAATTTTGTCCTGAGGGTGACGTATCCGGAATATTATAAAACGACATATCAAATAAAACATGATTGCGAATAACCCAAATCAAAGCCAAAGGAACACAGACGATAATAAACAAACAAATTTGCGCTAAAACTTTCTTTTTATCTTTGCTCATAAAGAATTTACAGCAAAATAAAAAGCAAACCGCCGGAACCATAATTAAAATGGATAATTTAGTCAAAACACCCAAAGCAAAACAAAGCGCTGCAAAAATCAGATGTAAATTTGTCTCGTTTTTATACCAAATAAGAATGTTATATAAAAATAAAATTCCCCAAAAGAAAGCCGGTGGATCATCTGAAAGATAACCGGAAAACAAAAATAATGTCGGATTAAAACAAAAAAACAAAACAGCAGCATAAAATACTAAAGCCGGAAGCTTAAATTCTTTTAAAATCCGCACGGCAAACACCGAAGATAACGTTACATAAAACAGGGAAACATATTGCAGTCCTTTAAGAGCCGTTGCTGAATCCTCAAATAAATAAAGACCGAGCGTATAAACTTGCCCGATAATAATGAAATGCAGCGGCTGATGAAATAAATAATACATATTCCAAGGATTAATTTTAAACAGTCCGTCTTCAGTTAAAAGAAGCTGTCGCATATAATACAGAATACCATCGAGGTCGTGCTGGTGATAATCAACAGCAATGCTTTGGAGATAGTATAAATGAAACACCAAAGCCGTTAAAATGATAAAAAATGGAAAATAAACTTTATTTTTCCGATTCGTCCAAAATAAAAAGCCGATTCCCGTCAGCTCAGCCATAAGCAAAAAAGCTTCCTCGTGAACAACAGCCAAGGAAGCCGTAGAAAACAAAGCCGCTAAAACCAATAAAATAAATCGTTGCTTATCATCTCCGCCAAGCGCTACCAAAAAAGCAGCAATCAGTAAATATTGTCTTTCAAATAAAGTCAGTGGAAAATTTGTAAAAAATACACCTGCTGTTAAATATAACAGCAGGCATATTCCCGATATCGTCGGTACTAGATGTTTATTAAAAAAGCACAGCACCGACTAACTCCTTGTTAAATGTCATTTTTAACACAGCGCGTACCGGCGGCGCATTTATGATAAACTTTAGCTCTTCTGTAACCGGTTAATCCTTTATATTCCATAGTCTGAACATAAACATTATCTACCGTAATGGTAAAACTGATAACACCCGTATTGCCATAATCATCTAAAGCATAAACTTTAATCCGGTAGCTGCCTTCATCTTCCAACGTCGGATGTCCGGTAAATGTGCGCGCTTGTTCGTCATATTTGAGCCATTGCGGCAAGCCTGAATTTTCTAAAGAACCGGCCACCGTCTTAAACTCACCATTCCAGTTAACCCGTGAAAATGCTTCCTCGGGAATTTGAATATTAACATCAGTTCCCGCACCAACCACAACATTCGGCACTAAAACCCGTGATGAAAGGTCAACCGGAGGCTTCTTGCCGGATAAAGTTGCCGTTCCGCTAACTGTATCGGAAAAAATACCATCCCGCCATTTTTCAAGCGATTCTCTGATCTCAACCGCAATATTTGACGGATTTTCATTAAGCATATAAAGAGGAACAGCATCCATACCAACACTGGCATAAAGTCTGCCGACAGCTTCCTGAACATCAATATAAGAAAGAAAAGCGTTCGCTTCATCAATAATAGCTCTGGCCGATTCGAGCTGGCTGACCGCCTTCTGGCTGCCTTCAAGCGTGGTGATATCTTCTGCAATATCTTCAGAGGTTGTAGCAACGCCCATATTCAAATAATAATCCTCAATGGCTGATTGATAAAAAGCCCAGGAAAGATAAACCTGATTAAGAATAATGTTGGTTAATCTCTGTCTTGCCAAAGAATTGTAAGTTCCTGTACCTTGATGACGTATATCTTCAAACAAGCTCATCGAAAGGTCGTTAGCTTCCTTTGTCCATCTGCGGTTATAGTAATTCGGGTCCTGACGATAATCACTATTGTCAACATCATCAAAGTCTTTAATAACTAACTCCAACTCGTCCTTAGATATGCTGTTATCTAAAGCTCTGAGTTCCGGACGGTTGGTTAAAGCCAGCCATTCAAGTTGGGGAAGTTTTGCGCGCATGGACGGAATAGCAAAGTTGCCATATTCCGAACCTGCCAATTTTATCTCGGTTGAGGGATGAAAACCTAATAAACCGGCAAATTCTGCTTGCGCTGTATCAAACTTTCTTCTGATATCTGCCAGTTGTTTTATGCTTTCCAAATATTTGCGTTTCTTCAAAAGCATACTGGTTGAGGGTGCTTTGCCTGTTTTTGCAGCCTCATTTGTGCAAGAATTTATTTCATCTACAACTCTGACAAGATATTCGTTCATATCGTCAATAACCGGAATAAGACGTTGCGCGGCTAAAGCTTTCCAATATAACGTTCTGGCTTCAAGCATAATATTGTTCGTTACCTTGCGGCTCTGTTCTTCTGCCGTTATCTCTGAATTCCCTAAGCCGTTTTGGTAATAAAACGAAGATAAATCAAGCAAATTCCAAGATACTTTTAAATCAGCCGGAATGCTCCCCGAATGTGTGGTATTCTCATATCCCAGATTCT
Organism: Alphaproteobacteria bacterium; assembly: GCA_017621635.1. Taxonomy (GTDB): domain Bacteria; phylum Pseudomonadota; class Alphaproteobacteria; order RF32; family CAG-239; genus CAG-267. Next base: position 14,281 of record JAGASU010000053.1, read on the forward strand.
CGGCCATTGTTGGCAACGCGGCAACGGAAAAATTGCTCTTAACCAAACTTTCCTGATAAGAAGCAAGTCTTCTCGTATAGTTATATTTAAGTGCCAAAGCCATAGCCATATACATATCTATCGGCTTTGTGATTTTAGAGGGTGTGCCGATATACATATTCTGCATATCAATATCAGCTCTGGCAGCTCTGTCCCAATCGGAATAATAAGCCGACACAGCCGGCGCTTCCCTGACCACAATTTCCTGTGTTTCTGATGTCGTAGAGGAGCAGGCGGCCAAAAGTCCGGCAAAAACCCCTGTAAAACAAATAACCTTTTTCATTAATTTTCCCTCAAACATTATTGTTCAACTAAATATTTACACTAAATATTTTTTAATTGATAGTATTTTATTTGATTTTATACAACTTTCATGTAAAATACAAAATATGGTAATTGAGATAAACGGGAGTCCTGATGTTTAATTTATTCTATACGCTGTTCAAATACAAAGAAAAAGCCCAAAAAGACGAACTCGGATATTATCCGGAAAAAGTTGATGTCCGCGCTTTTCCCGAAAGAAGATATCTGTGGACATCAAGGTTTTTTGTTGTAATTTCGTGTTTGAGCATATGTCTCAGTATGATGCTTGGGGCTCTTTTGGTGATTTTGCTGCCGATGAAAAAAGTGGATGTAATTCCTTTGCGTATAGATTTTGAGCGTTACCAGATAACATATATGTCCAAGGCAGAAAGCAGAGCTTACGCCGGAGACCTCGTGACTGAAAGCCTGATGAACGAATATATCATTAAACGCTATACCATAGGCGATAGTTACGATGAATTAAGTCATCGTCTGGGTGAAAATGAATTTGTGCATTTGGCCTCGGATCGTGATACATATTTAAATTTTAGCGAAAAAGAACGGCCGTATTTTGAAATGTTGCAAAAAAAAGGAGTGCGTCGTCAGGTTGATATTGAACGGATTTATCCTGTATCATTTGACTTCTGGCAGATTCGCTTCAAAACCATAGATTCGGCTCCTGATATGCCTGTGGAAGAATTTATGGATTTAATGGGAGTCGATTTAAACTCGGTTATTAACAAGCCTCAACAGGGAGATCCTCTTGTCTCTAAATGGATTGCAACGTTAAGAATGAATTTTAACGGGGCAAAATATGAAAATAAAGACTTGGGGTTAATTAATCCGTTTGGTATCACAATTAAAAGTTTTGATTTATCTTATCAGGGAAATAATCTTAAAAGTCTTCGTAAATAAAATATCAGTAAAAACATAAAATTTTTATATTTGTTTACTATTTATTGAAGAAATGCCCTATATGATGCCTCAAAGTAAAATAATTTAAATTTAAGGATTTAACGCGTATGAGTAAAAGTGCAATAGAAGTTTTTGACAACACGCTTGTTCCCATGGTTATTGAGCAAACCTCAAGAGGCGAGCGGTCGTTTGACATTTTTTCAAGATTATTAAAAGAACGGATTATCTTTTTAACCGGAGAAGTAAATGATGAAGTGTCTTCGCTTATCTGCGCGCAACTTCTCTTTTTAGAGTCTGAAAATCCTAAAAAAGACATCTACCTTTACATTAATTCTCCCGGAGGTGTCGTAACATCAGGACTTGCAATGTATGATACAATGAAATACATCTCTTGCGATGTTGCAACTTTGTGTATCGGTCAGGCTTGCTCAATGGGGTCGTTCTTGCTTGCCGGCGGAGAAAAGGGAAAGCGTTTTTGTCTTCCTAACTCCCGTATTATGATTCACCAGCCGTCAGGCGGTGCGCGTGGTATGGCTTCAGATATCGAAATTCAGGCGCGTGAAATTTTGGAATTAAAAAAACGCTTAAATAAAATCTATGCTGAAAATACCGGAAATAAACTGTCGGTTATTGAGAAAGCAATGGATCGGGATAATTTTATGAACCCCGAAGAAGCCAAAGCGTTCGGTTTAATTGATCATATTGTAAAAAATCGTTTGGAAATTATAAAGTAGGAATAAAAGCATGAGTGATACGGAAGATAAAGTATTGCATTGTTCTTTCTGCGGCAAAAGTCAGAATGAAGTAAAAAAATTAATTGCCGGACGTGGCGTATATATTTGTGATGAGTGTATTGATGTTTGTATCAATATCGTTTCACAGGAAGTTAAAGAAGAACGGAAAGCCGAAGAAGGCGCAGTTCATGAAAATCTGCCGACCCCTTCGAAAATAAAAGAATTTCTTGACCAATATGTCATCGGTCAGGAATATGCCAAAAAAGTCCTTTCGGTAGCTGTTTATAATCACTATAAACGTTTAAATAACAAACGGCAAAATCCGGATATCGAAATATCAAAATCAAACGTTATTCTTATCGGTTCAACCGGTTCGGGAAAAACTTTGTTGGCGCAGACTTTGGCTAAAGTTCTTGATGTACCGTTTGCAATCGCTGATGCCACAACTTTAACCGAAGCAGGCTACGTCGGCGAAGATGTTGAAAATATTGTCTTAAAGCTGGTTCAGGCTGCAAACTATGATATCGAAAAAGCCGAACGGGGTATCGTCTATATTGATGAAATTGATAAGATAACCCGCAAAACCGATGGTCCGTCAATCACACGCGATGTATCGGGTGAGGGAGTTCAGCAGGCTTTATTAAAAATTATAGAAGGAACCGTTGCCAATATTCCGCCGCAAGGAGGAAGAAAACATCCTCAACAGGAATTTTTGCACGTTGATACGACCAATATTCTCTTTATTTGCGGTGGTGCATTTGCCGGAATTGAAAAAATAATCGGCCGCCGCGGCAAAGAAACCTCAATCGGTTTTGGTGCTGAAATTAAAGATGCTGAAGAAAAAACATTAGGTGAAATTTATAAAGATGTGCAGCCCGAAGATCTGTTAAAATACGGGTTAATTCCCGAATTCATCGGTCGTTTACCGGTCATTGCTACGTTAGATGACTTAAACGAAGAAGCGTTGATTAAAGTTTTAACCGAACCGAAAAACGCACTGATCCGCCAGTATAAAACTTTATTTGAAATGGAAGAGGTAACCCTCACAATAACAGATGACGCCTTAACGGCAATTGCTAAAAAAGCAATTGAACGTAAAACCGGCGCCCGCGGTCTGCGTGCAATTATGGAAGAAAACCTTCTTGAGCTGATGTATGATATTCCGGATAAAAAAGACGTCAGCGAAATCATTATTAATGCAGATGTAATCAATAGCGGTAAAGCTCCTGTTTATGTTCGTAAACGTCATAAAAAAAGTGCTTAGTTAAATTAAGAAATTTTTTTTCTTGCTAAATACTCCGAAAAAGTGTATAAACAACGCAGTGAAATAATATTATGTAAAAAAAGGCTATGCCGGTTAAAATTATTTTGTATGAGAAAAATTGAAATCTTAAAAAGAGTGAAGCGTGAAGTTATTTGTGTGAGAGAAGAAAAGGTCGGTCCTTATTTTCCTAATGCAGATAAAGTCCAAAAAGGGAAAATCTACCACCTGATAGGGATTTATCCTTATGATAATCGCATAGAGATTATGTTGGAGGAATTTCCGGGGCTTCATTTTAATGTTGTTCAATTTAATGAAATCGAATGAAAAAAAGAGGCTTTATCAACAGATAAGGCCTCTTTTTTATTATTTGAATTTTTTAACCCCGTTAGCCAGACGCATTAAAGCAAAACTTGCCGCCTGCTCGGCCGGAAAATCCGTAGTTTTGCACTCTCTTTCGGTTTGATATAAAAGAGATAAAGCGTTCATAATTCTGTTTCTGTTCCATAGACGAAGTTGGGATAAAAAAGCATTTTTCCTGAAAAACATCAATGGCGGTCTGAGACCGAAAACAACCTTATCAGCCGTTTCTCCGTTTTCAATTTTAACCGCGCAATCCAAAAGCTTCATAAAATGATAGCTTAGAGTTCTGATAATGCTAACCGGATTTTCGCCTTCAAAAATAAGCTTGTTAAACGAAGCAATTGCTTTTTCGGTTTGTCCGAGAGCAACAAAATAGCATAAATCTTCTTGCGAGGAGGCCGATGTGTCGCTGATAACCCTCAAAACATCATTCATACCGATAGTTTTGTTTTCCCCCATATAAGTAATCAGTTTATCAAGCTCATTGGCGCTGATTTTTCTATCATTAGAGAGGCGGGAGCATAAGAGTTGAAAAGTTGTGTTATCAATCTTAAAACCGTTTTGAGACATAAATTTAGAAGCAAAAGCCACAATATCCTCATCTCTGTCGTCATAACAGCCGATTCCGTAAAAATCACTTTCGTCTTTAGCCATAACCGCAAGAGAATCTTTTGTTTTTAAACTAGACGAAGTGATGACAAGCAAGCTGTCAGAAGAACTGGAACTCAAAAGCTCTTTTAATGGTTTGGTTAAAACATTTGTTGCGTCTTTAATCACAACCACGCGCCTGCCGCCCATCAATGACTGCGCATTAAACTCCGCATAAAGCGCTCCGATATCACCGCTGACAACCGCCATATCAAGATAACTGACATGGAAAGCATCATAAATATCCGGCGAAACAGCTTTAATAAATTGTTGTGATAATGTCGCAATCATTCCCTCGTTGCTGCCGTAAATCACCACGCCGCGAATATTTGACGGCAAAGATTTAAGAATTCCGTCAACTTGTTCGGGCTTAATATTCATCAGGATTGCCCCGTTTGGTTTGCAAAGAGTGGAAATAGGCGCCAAGTCTTAAAGATATATCATTGGCAATAATCTTAGCCGCATTTTTCTCGTTCTTTTTCTGCGCAAAAGTTGTCGAATACGGATCTCTCAATATATCATATCCGAGATAAGCCGTACTGTTGCCGCTGACAAGTTTTTGGTGTTCTCTGTCTTGTAAAACATAAGATACTCTGTAAATAACCTTTTTACGCGTCGCCGTAATATCATTTCTTAAAGCTTGGTCGATTTCCTCTTTGTCAATCTTTGTGACTTTAAGATAATATTTAGGTGATTTCGGCGCACCTTTAGGCGTGAGCTTGTCAAGCAAATCATTGCGGATAAGTTGGCCTATTCTGTCCCGAATAAGCTCAACTTTAACGCTGGCCATTTCCTCTTTAATACCGGTATCAAACTCGCTGTCGTAATACCACTCGCTGTCAGTCTTTTTTTCAACATAAAGCGGTTCAAATCCGCAGCCGGAGATGAAAATACCAAGAGCCGCCAATAAGGCAAAATTTCTATTTCTATATAACAATGTTTACAATCCTGTTAGGTACGACAATTATTTTTTTAGGTTCAGAAACGGCAAGCTGTTTGGCAACGTTTTCCAAAGCTTTTGCAACGCTGATAACTTTTTCTTTATCCGCATCGCGCTCAACTTCAATCGTTCCACGCATTTTACCGTTAATTTGTACAGCAATCGTGACGCTGTTGTCTTTGGCAAGCTCGGCGTTTCCTTTCGGCCAGCCTTCTTTAACAATTAAAGTTTCATAGCCTAATCTTGCCCACATTTCTTCGGCAATATGCGGTGCAAACGGTGCAAGAAGCTTTAACAATGTTTCATACATTTCTTGAGGTATCTCCTCAAGTCCAGCCAGATAGTTGACGTATGTCATCATTGATGAAACAGCCGTGTTAAATCTCATTTGGTCGATTCTCTCGCTTACCTCTAAAATGCATTTATGCATAACCTGCAAATCTTTAGCTGACAGAGCTTTTTTAGTAACTTTGCCAAAGAGGGAGAAAATTCTGTTAATGAAACGATAAACCCCGTTCAAGCTTTCATCAGACCACATTGCCGTCTGGTCAAACGGTCCGATAAACATTTCATACATTCTGAAAGCATCCGCGCCGTATGCGTCAATCACTTCATCAGGATTAATGACATTGCCGCGAGATTTAGACATCTTTTCACCATTCTCCGCCAAAATCATACCATGAGAGGTACGCTTGTTATAAGGTTCTGATGTCGGTACATAACCGCAGTCATATAAGAATTTATGCCAAAAACGTGAGTAAAGCAGGTGCAGCGTCGTATGCTCCATACCACCGTTATACCAGTCAACGTTCATCCAATATTTAAGCGCTTCTTTGGAGGCAAACTCTTTATCATTATGCGGATCGCAATACCTCAGGAAATACCAGGAAGAGCCGGCCCAGTTCGGCATAACATCTGTTTCACGTCTCGCTTTTCCGCCGCACTTCGGGCAGGTCGTGTTCACCCAGTCTGTCGCTTTAGCCAAAGGTGAATCGCCTTCATCGTTCGGTAAAAAGTCGGAAATCTCCGGCAATTTGAGCGGCAGTTCACTTTCATCAATAGGCTGCCAGCCGCAATGCTCGCAATAAACCATCGGAATAGGCTCGCCCCAGTACCTTTGCCGTGAGAAAACCCAGTCTCTCAGTTTGAAGTTAATTTTAGCTTCGCCAAAACTATGCTCTTTAGCAAACTCAATGGCTGCCTTTATGCCGTCTTCTTTACCCATACCGTTTAAAAATTCGGAGTTAATATGGGCGCCGTCTTCTTCATACGCCTTTTCAAAAATGTCGCCGCCTTCCAAAACCTGAATAATCGGCAGGTTAAACACTTTTGCAAAATCATAGTCGCGTTGGTCGTGTGCCGGTACTGCCATAATAGCCCCCGTACCATAACCGGTTAAAACATAATCCGAAATAAAGATAGGAATAAGTTTGCCGTTAAATGGGTTTTTCGCTTTAATTCCTTTTAACTCGACACCGGTTTTAGAATCATCGGCCGTTCTCTGCAAATCAGATTTTTTAGCCGTTTGTGCAACATAATTTTGTATCTCAGCATAATTTGCAAATTTATCCTTAAAGTATTCGACATACTCATGCTCCGGCGCCATAACCATATATGTCACACCAAACGCCGTGTCAGGTCTTGTCGTAAACACTTTTAATTTTTTGCCAAGCGATTCGCCGTTATTATCCGTAATTTCAAAATCAAGCTCAGCTCCTTCTGATCTGCCAATCCAGTTAATCTGTTGAGATTTAACTCTGTCAATAAAATCAACATCTTTCAAATCGTCAATCAATCTGTCGGCGTACTTTGTAATCGCAATCATCCATTGTTCTTTGTCTTTTCTGACAACTTCCGCGCCGCAACGTTCGCAACAGCCGTTAACAACTTCTTCATTAGCCAGTCCTACTTTACACGATGGACACCAGTTAATGGCAATTTTAGATTTATACGCCAACCCTTTTTCAAAGAACTTCAAAAACATCCATTGTGTCCATTTGTAATATTCCGGATCGCAGGTATTAAAACATCTGTCCCAGTCAAAAGAAAGCCCGATGGATTTTAGCTGGCGGGTAAAGTTTTCAATGTTGGCTTTGGTGGAAACAGCAGGATGGATACCGGTTTTAACCGCGTAGTTTTCCGCCGGCAGTCCAAACGCGTCAAACCCCATCGGATACAAAACGTTAAACCCTTGCATTCTCTTTTTGCGCGCAATAACATCAAGCGCCGTATAAGACCTCGGGTGGCCGACATGAAGCCCCGCACCGGACGGATAAGGAAACTCAACCAAAGCATAAAATTTCTCTTTGTCAGGATCAATCTCAACCTTGTAAGCTTTTTCATCGTCCCAAATTTTTTGCCATTTTTCTTCAATCTTTTTAAAGTTATAACGTTCTTCCAATGCCCAGTCCTTTTTCCAGTCATCAAAAGAATCTTTTCCGTTATATCTGGCTTTTGCGTTCATAATCAGCACCCTCGCAATTGTTGTTTTATCCTAAAATTACCCATAAGTTACCATAATGAAAAAAAAATACAACGCTATTTTAAAATTTTTAAAAAAAACTTATAAAAAAACCGGACTAAATTCCGGCGTTTTTAGAAAAGGCTTCTTCATTAGCTCTGATTTTATCATCGAATTTATCTAAAAACCAATTAATATTTTCTCCGTCTTCTTTTATCATCTGATAAAATCTTTTGCGATATTCAATCACCATGCTGACCTCGGAAATCTCCACATCAACCGCCTGAATCCGGTTATTTCTGCCGCGGATAAGTTTAAATTTTACCGGAAGTTTTTGTACCTCAACTCCCTTCACGCCCTCCAATAGCTTTCCGGCGTCAACCAGACAAGATATGGTGGTAAATTTGTCGTATTCCGTCACATTGTTGATTGAAAACTGTATTTGGCTCGCATCAAAACTAAGTTTTGTCTGACGGTACAAACTCAAAACATAACGGTGAAATAACTTGCTGTAACGTTCTTTTTGCTCGGCGTTCATTAATCTTGCATATTTGCCGATGACAAATTTTGAGATATAATCAAGGTTGACATCTTCCGTCATCATCTTGTCAAGCTTGGCATATTTTTCAATCGGATCAGCCAAAGAAAGGGTCTGGATAAGCTCTTGTCCTTTGCTGTTTGCCCACAAACGAGCTTCCGAACTCGGAACAGCCACTCCCTCAGCTCTGGCAGAAAAGCTCAAAAATAATGAAAATGCAAAAAGTTTAATAAATCTAAACATCGTTCATTCCTCGTCAAAACCTGCCTTAATCATATCAGATAAAGCTTAAAAAAGCATAAATTATTTTAAAACCGCTAAATTTTTAAACGGTGTCGGTTTATACAGCAACTTAACAAGTTCCCCGATAAATCGTTGCGAATATTTCGTTTCGCCGTATGTTCGAAGCGCCATCAAATCAACATAATCTTTGGTATAAATAAATTTCGGCCGGTATTGTAACATTAAAGCGTTAATATCAACCTTCCCCTTCATATCATATTCGTTTTCTATCACCGGTAACAGCATATCAAGCCCGAACCAATAGTAGCTGACATCGAAACGGTAAACATTAAAGTTCATATCATAGCCGTTCATTAACAAATCATCGGACGCTGAATTTTTATGAACATAATCAGCGAGTTTATAGTGCGCAAAACTATTATGTTTTTGCGCACTGGTATCTACCGTATTAAAGGTATTGCCAAGATTTAAAAACATCAAAAAGACAACACCGAGCGTTATAAACTTGTGCTTCGGCATAAGCCTTTTGACATAAACCGATAAAATCCCCGCCGCCATAAGCGTAAGAGTAGTATAATAGTTCGGATGCGGCGCAAAATAAAACGCTCTCATCAAAAACTCCGCGCCATACAAAAGAGCGATAATCTTAAAATATAAATTTTCTTTGTTATAGAAATATATCGCGCTCAAAAAAGCTATCCCGTAAAGGCTGAAAAATATTTTAGGATACCAAAACGCTCCTCTCTCAAAATAATAAACCATCGCTTGGTTAAACTTAAGATTTAGTTCGATATATTGAAGTATAGCTCCTTTGTAAAAGAGATATGAGAAAAACACAAAAATCACCCCAATTGCGGGCAGGGCGGCAAGAATAACTGTTTTTACTTTCATCTTCTTACAAGCAATTAAGCCTAAAATAATCCCCTCAACCGCAATCAGTAGCAAAGAAATTTTTTGTAAAAATAAAACCGAAAAAGCAAACCAAAGAAACGAGTATACCAAATACCGTGAATTATCATATTTTAAGCTCAAAAACCAATAATAAATCCCAAAAACAAAACAGAGATTCATAAAGTTATCCGGTCGGAACTGATAAAAATTATAAAAGGTAATCAAATGTCCTAAATATAGCGCAACAGCGCACCACCCCGCGCGTTTATCACCGAAAAACAAAACAATTTTATAAAGCCCCCAAATTGTTAAAAGCCCGACACCGAAGCTTATCGCCCGCATAACATAAAAAACAATGACATCATCATAAAACAGCCGAACAATCGGCGCGCTCAGATACCATAAAAGCGGATGATGATGTTCAAAAAAGTCAAGATAAGGATCTTTGCCGGTGCTAACAAGCCATGAGGCGTGCAAATGCTCAAATTCATCAACAATCTGAAAGCCCGAAAACACCGCAGCATACAACATACCAATCAAAGCGACGCCGGTAAATATCTTCATTAACCGGATAAAAAGCGTGTCATCAAAACTTTCCAGTTCTTTATCAATAAAGCGGCGCATAAATGGTCATTTCCTTAAAAAAACTATTTTTTTTCTTCGTGATAGTCCGATTCGGTATTAACCGACCAAATCTCTTTTTTATCTTTGCATTCGCCTAAAATATGATCAACCGCTTTCATCGCCGCCAAAGTGGAATGATCCATATTGTTATAGCGGTGCATACCATTTCTGCCAACCAGATAAAGGTTATCAAGCCGATTGACAAAGCTCTTAACTTCCTCAAATTTATCGTATGTGCCAAAATAAGCCGGATATGCTTTTTTAACCCGATGGGTATAAGCGTCTAGCACGTCTTTTTTATCAAAAATCCCGATTTTATCTGCTTCGTTAACGGCAAATTTAATAAACGGTTCATCATCATCAGTCCAAATTTTATCCTGCTCATTGCAAAAATATTCTAAGCCAATCCAAACCGTATTCTTAAAATCATTAACCAAATACGGACTCCAGTTATTAAATACCTGAATTCGTCCGAGCTTGACTTCTCTTTCCTGCACATAAATCCATGTATCCGGCACAATGTTGTTAATCGTTTTAATCGCCGTTGTGTTTTTAAGCTTAAGCTTGTCCAAAAGCACGCCGACAACTCTGAAATCCCGATACATTAATCCGCTGGCAACCTTGCGCACGTTACGCGGAACGTTGTTCATCGCCTCAATCAAATCTTTAACCGGCATGGTCGAGATAAAAATATTTCCTTCATAAATAGTTTTATTGCCGTTTTTATCCGTTGTTTCAACCGCGGCAATGCGATAATTCTTCTTGATAACCCTTGTAACTTTCTGCCCGAAAATAATCTTGCCGCCTTTTTCCTGTACTTCCTCGGCAACACTTTGCCACAAATGCCCCGGACCATATTTAGGATAAAAAAAGCTTTCAATAAAACTGGTTTCAACCGCTCCGCCTTTCTTGCCGGTGATGTTCTGCGCCATCTGTTTTAAAACCTTTAAGATAGAAATCCCTTTAATTCGTTGCGCCCCCCAATCGGCGGAAATTTTATCGCAGTCGATTCCCCAAAGCTTCTCGGTATAGTCCTTAAAAAAGGTCAAATATAACTCTTTTCCAAACCGGTTAATCATAAAGTCCTGTAAAGACTTCTCGTTTTTAATCGGAAAAGCCAAAGCTTTCAAATAGGAACAGCCGATTTTAAACATCCGCCATAATCCGAGTCCTTTAATCGTTTCCATATTCAGGCTGACCGGATAGGAAAAAAAGGTCTTAAGGTAATAAATCCGCGAGAGCCGGTTTCTTTTAAGCATAACTTTATCAGTATTTTTCGGATTCGGCGCTCCTTTCAGTTTTGATAACTCAACTTTGCGCTTCAAGATAATGTCATCTTTGGAGGGCTTACCTTGCAGAGGTAAAACCTTGAGCCACCAGTCCATAACTCTTTCTGATTTAGAGAAAAACCTGTGTCCGCCCATATCAATTTTATTATTTTTATAATCAAGCGTGGCACTGATACCACCGACAAAGTCAGCCTCTTCCAAAATAATAGGCGTAATATCCGAGCGCTCAAGCAACTCATAAGCCGCAGTTAATCCGGCAGGCCCCGCCCCGATAATAATGGCTGTCTTCTTCATCTTTTTCTCCTTTTCTCGCAATAATTCTTATAATACTTATTCATATATCAAATGATTAAATATTTTGCAATGTCTCAAACAAGCTTGTTAATGAAAACAAAAAGGCCTATCTTGTCTTTGAAGCCTTAAAGAATTTTACAAAGTTTTTGAGCCGGCCTTTGCCGTAAATTAGGATAAAGTAAAGGTTTTTGCAGAGAATTTAAATGAAAAAAACGGCTTATTAAAAGCCGTTTAAATCTTAAGTTTCAGCAGGAACCCAATCTAAATCCCAGCCGACATAGCTGTAAGGTCGAGAAGCGATAAGCTCAAATGAGATTGTGTCACCAACCTTTGGTATTGTCTTCAATTTTCCTGTATCAAAGACGATTTCACCATAAACAGGACTTTTGAGAACGGTGTTCTCACCGACAAACAAAACCTCAAACTTTTCAACGATTTCATCTATTCGGATATCCAAATAGTGACCGCTGCTGACAAGTGTGCAGGGAATAAAAACATTATTTTGCAATCCATGACACCTGGAGATTTCTCCACTCACCTCCTCAACGAGATTTTTGTTTTCATCAAAGAACTCTCTTGAGTGGGGGTGGATGAAGCCCTTTTTCCCGATGAACTTTCCGTATTTCTTCAAAAAGCTCTTCTTAGCACTTTCGTTCAGATAGTTAGGTACCCATTTAAAAACGAAAAATAGCAATACAATAAGAAATGCTACTGTTAATAATAAATCTTTCATAATTTGTTTTTTTTATGATTAATAATAAATTTAACAAACTTAACATATCATATTTTTTCGCTCAATGCAAGCTTTTTTGTCAAATTTTTTAAAAGTCAAATAAAAAGAGGGCGGAAAACCACCCTCTTAAAAGAAAACCAATATCTGATTTTATTGCTTTTTCATCACGGCAACACCCGGAAGTTCTTTGCCTTCCATCCATTCCAAAAAGGCGCCGCCTGCGGTGGAAATATAAGTAAATTTGTCGGCAACACCGGCATTTTCCAACGCAGAAACCGTATCACCGCCACCGGCAACAGAAGTTAATTTACCGGCCTGTGTCAGTTCTGCCGCATGCTGGGCAACTTTGTTGGTTGCGTTGTCAAACGGCTTCATTTCAAACACGCCCAGAGGTCCGTTCCAAACCAATGTTTTGCATTCATCAAGTTTGGCATTAATCACGGCAATCGTCTTTTCACCAACATCAAGCAAGCTCCAGCCTTCTGCCGGAATCTCGGCAAGAGAAACAGTCTTATGCTCAGCCATCGGCTTAAATTCTTTTGCTACAACCACGTCGACCGGCAAAACAATCTCACAGCCGTTAGCCTTAGCTGTTGCCATAATTTCTTTAGCTGTGTCAAGCATATCCATTTGTACTAAAGAGTTGGCTTCATTAATGGTGTCAATACCGCTTGCTTTCATAAATGTATGTGCCATACCGCCGGAAATAACCAACTTGTCAACTTTCTTAACCAAATTGTTTAATAAGTCTAATTTAGTAGAAACTTTAGAACCGCCGACAATTGCAATCAATGGGCGAACCGGATTGTTCAAACCGGTAGACAAAGCGTTAACTTCTTCTTCCATTAAAAGCCCCATGGCAGACGGGAGCAATTTTGCTGCCGCAACCATTGAAGCGTGAGCGCGGTGTGCCGTAGAGAAAGCATCGGAAACATAAACGTCCGCCGGTTTAACCAACTCTTTGGCAAACCCTTCGTCGCCTTTTTTCTCTTCATTATAAAAGCGCAGGTTTTCTAACAGCAAAACCTCATCAGCTTTCATATTTTTAACCGCATTTTCAACTTTTTCACCAATGCAGTCATCAACAAACACAACATGTTTACCTAAAGCTTTTTCCAAATCTTTGACAATGTGTGACAAAGAGTTTTTCATATCTCCTTTGCCCTCAGGTCTGCCGAAGTGAGAAATAACCACAACCTTAGCCCCTTTATCCATTAAAGTCTTAATGGTAGGAACCGTACGATCAATACGGGCTGTGTTAGTAACATTAAAATTTTCATCCATCGGCACATTTAAGTCAGCGCGAAGCATAACCACTTTACCGTTCAAATCACCCAAATCTTTAATTGTCTTGTATTCTGTCATCTTTTTTCCTTAAATAAAAAACAATCCCCGCCACTAACATCTTCACAAAACAAAGTCTTGTGTTGATATAAAGACGGGGAAAGTTAAACAATTTATCCGTTTACTTTAGCCATATGAGCAACGAGGTCTAATACTTTGTTAGAATAACCCCATTCATTATCATACCAGCTGACAACTTTAACGAAAGTCGGTGTAAGTTGAATACCTGCTTTAGCATCAAAAATAGATGTGCGGGCATCACCCAAAAAGTCAGAAGAAACAACTTGATCTTCTGTATAACCGAGAATACCTTTTAATTCGCCTTCTGAAGCTTTCTTCATAGCTGCGCAAATCTCTTCGTATGTAGCAGGCTTTGCAAGGTTAGCTGTCAAGTCAACAACAGAAACATCCAAAGTCGGAACGCGGAAAGACATACCTGTCAATTTGCCGTTCAAAGCAGGAATAACCTTGCCAACAGCTTTTGCCGCACCGGTAGAAGACGGAATAATGTTACCGGAAGCTGCACGACCGCCTCTCCAGTCTTTCATTGACGGACCGTCAACGGTTTTCTGAGTAGCAGTTGTCGAGTGAACGGTTGTCATCAAACCATCAGTAATCCCGAAAGCATCGTTCAAAACTTTAGCAATCGGAGCCAGGCAGTTTGTTGTGCAGGAAGCGTTAGAAACAAACTGTGTGCCTTTAACATAAGAATCTGTGTTAACACCGCAAACAAACATCGGTGTATCGTCTTTAGACGGAGCAGACATAACAACATATTTAGCACCGGCGTCAATGTGACCCTGAGCTTTTTCTTTTGTTAAGAACAAACCTGTTGATTCAACAACATATTCAGCCCCGATTTCATTCCATTTCAAATCAGCAGGGTTCTTTTCAGCGGTAACGCGGATAGCTTTGCCGTTAACAACAAGCTTACCGTCTTTAACTTCAATCGTGCCGTTAAACTGGCCGTGCATTGTGTCATATCTGAGCATATAAGCCATATACTCAACATCAATCAAGTCGTTGATGCCGACAATTTCAATATCATTTCTTGCTTGAGCGGCACGAAAAACCAGACGTCCGATGCGTCCGAAACCATTAATACCGACACGAATAGTCATATTATTATCCTTCCAAAAATTGATGTGCGGACAGCCCCGCACGGCATTTTTATTAAAAATCACCCATAAATTAACACTAATTCTCCATTTTTCAAGCAAAATTTTAAAACTAAGGGACAAATAGGCCGAAGTTATCCCCAACATATTTATTTAAAAAAAGAAAATCCCGCCTCAGTAAAGCGGGATTTCTTTAATGAACTAAGACTACCGTTCGCGGGAACTTATAATCCATTTATCCAAATGAGGATTGCCTGTAAGCCCTTGTGCTTTGGCTTGTTCGGCATAAGCCTGAGCTGCCTTGGCTGCTTTTTTAGCCGCCTTTTTGGCCGCCTTGCTGCCGGCTTCAGACTTGACTTCATCTGCCGCTGCGGTTGTTTCGCTGTGAGTATCGTTTTCAACCAAAATATTGTCTTGATTTTCAACATTAAGGGCCGCAACGTCATTAACACTTGCCGTATCTGTAACTTTTACATCGTTAACATCAATATTGTTACCCTTAAATTCAACCACATCAGGATCAGCAATAACTGTCGGTGTATGAACCTCGGTTTCAACCCGATAGTCTTCTGTCGTTACAAAAGCTTCAGGTTCAGGCGGTTTGTTCCAGATTTTGGTAAACATTCTTTCCCATTTTTTGCCGGAAGGTCTTGTTGTCCCGCAATCCGCATTAACTCTGGAGTAAACATTGTTTTGATCGCAGTCATTAAAATCATACCGTACGGTTCTGACGCATCTGTTTCCGTTAACACCATCAATTGTGCCGTCAGTATTAACTCTGTCAACCAATCCTTTAATGTTGGCAATTTTGCTGGCTTCAATTGTTTCATCGCAACCGTTGAAATAATGGTCGAGAGTAACAATCTCATCTTTGAAAGCGCCAACTTTATTGTCAGACCATTCTACAATTTGTTTATAGGAGAATAAAGCCTGTTCTCTGGTCATTCCCTCAAAAATGCCGCCTTTGGCTAACATATCGTCTGTAATCTTTTCTTTATAAAACTCAAAAGCGTCTTCACCTTTATTTTTAAAGAAAGATTCAAGCTTATGATATTGTCTTTCGCTCAAACCGGTATTGTTATAACCGCCGCGTGCCGCATTCAAGTCAGAAGCCTCGACAGCTTCTCCCTCATGTTCCGGTTCTGCGGTTGAAACAACTTCGGCCGTTCCGTTTCCGGCTGATTGAGAGAAACTTTCGGTAACAATAAAGCCTTCTTGCTCCTGAGCGCCTTCTTTAATTTCAACAAAGTTATCAGGTGTCAGAGTTACTACATCATCTTGTCCGGCAACACTCGCCCCGCCGGCAGGTGTAGCAGCAAAGCTTTCAGAGGTGACAAAGCCCGTTTGTTCACCATCGCCCGCCGTATTTCCGCTCTCAACCAAAATATTGGTTTTGTTTTGAACATCTAAGGCAGCAACATCATCGGCCGTGGCCTGACCAACAACTTTAACATCATTTAAACCGTTGCCTTTAATTTCAGCAATTGACGGATCTGTGACAACCGTTTCTTGAGTATGAACAGTTTGTGTATGCAATTCGCTGGTTTGAACAAAATCAGTCTGTTCGGGTTCAGAAACTCCCTGTTCGCCAACAACAGGCGCCGAACCGGAAGAATCCGTAACATCATCACAACCGCAATCAACTTTTTGAGTATGCAAAACAGCCTTTTCACCACATTCAATATCGCGCCCCGTAACACGCAGGCATCTTGTTCCTTCAACATCGCGAATACCGCCGCTTGGCAAGACATCATCCATTCCTTTAACATCTTCAGCCGTTAAAGAGCCGCCGCAATCACCAAAGAAAGAATCTAATTTAGCAAGAGCTTCTTGATGTTGTGGTAAATTCCAGGAACCTAATTGCTTATATTCAAATAAAATCTGTTCTCTTGTTTTTCCGGCAAAAACGCCGCCGTCTTGCAACATATCATCGGTAATTTTTTGATACATAGCATCAAATTTATCACCAAAATAACTCTGCATATCGCCCCAATGTTTTGCGGAAATTCCCATGTTTTCGTTCCAACTCTCCGGAACGCTGACAGGTTCAGGCTTAACAACTTCTTCAACAACCTGAGTGTTTGTAACAGGCGCTTTTACTTTAACTGTGTCATTCGCCGCGCTGTCTGTCGGCAAACCGGTATTGCCATCAGATGATATTTTGCTTCCGGTATTTTCTCCGCAAGATACTAAAATATAAC
>JAGASU010000008.1 GCA_017621635.1 Alphaproteobacteria bacterium
AAAAGAGGCTTGCCTATAAAAAACGATCATTTTTTTTCATCAATTTTTCAGGAAATTAACGAAATATTAACCTTTTGATTATATTATATATCTTGTATTGAGTGAGTTGCTGAAAAAAAAGGATCGTTTTTTTTCAGCAGTCTTATAAAAAAAACAGCCGTAAAGGCTGTTTTTTTAGGACTGTTTCAAATTATGCAGAAGGCTGTTCTGTTTCTAAAATAATCTCACCGGTTTTTTCAAGAACAATTTTATCCAAAACCCATTTGTTGATTTGTTTTAGCTTCTCGCTATCAACATTTAATTTTTCGGCAACATCAATGATAAAATCAATTTCCCTGTCATCAAGACCGGTATCTGAGTTAGCCAGATAGCAAAGTTCCTTAATCAATTGCAGGGCTTTCTGACGGTTTGTTATACCGGCAGCTTTATTAATAACCTCGTCTTTGTTCATTGATTTAAGGATAGCAACGATTTCCTGTTCCGTGATACCATAGAGTTTACCGATACTTTTTAAAAATTCGATTTCTTCTTTGGCAACGTTACCATCCGCATAAACCATACCGCAAAAGCATTCTACAAAAATCCTTTTTTCATCGGCATTCAGCGTTGCGATATAATCATATTCGTGATCCATCTTCTTTCTCCAATTAATTTCTTTTTTTGTAGCTTATAGCAATTTGTTTAAAATGTAGTAAACAACGAATAAATAACAAAATCAACTAATTTTCAAAAAAAATGTTGTATCAAACCAACTTTCTTGGCTTGAAATATACCACTAGCGTAAGCCATAGAGTTTCAGATAAGCTCAGATTTCTTAGTTTTTACTATGTAAAATAATTGATTTTGCCGTATCTGCGCTAATTTCTTTAAGACAATAAGCCGTATTGTCATATTTGGATCTCCATTGTTCTTGGCAATTATTGTATTCTGTCCAATCCCAAAGTGATAACATATAGTATATTTTATCATATTTTTTTAGGTTTTCCAAATTTTTTTCTTCCTGTTTCACTTTTTCTTTGAAAAGCTCTAAATATTTCTTTCTAAGAGCCTTGCATATATTTTTTTCAGGAGCATAAAACATTAAAGCTAAATGCGATGTTGTATGGTCGTATAAAATAAGAGAGTTTTGCGGTAAATTTTCTCTTAAATAAGTTTGCATCTGTTGATAATTTTTATCTTGCACTTTTAAGCGGTTTCCATTATATCCCATAATAAAAACAATCACAAAAAGGCTTAAAAAAATCAGACGAAATTTCTTAAAATGCACAAAAGATACAGCTATTCCCATATAAAATATTGCAACAGGTATCACTAAATAGCGTTCCACTAAATTCGGTCGTAAAAAAAGCGACAAAGCAAGTGCAATTAAATAAATACTCCAAAAAACAATCGTTGCGCGTTTAATAACGATATATTCTAACTTTTCTTTTTTAACATCAAATAAAAACTCAAAAACAAACAACCAACACAATATACCGAAAAAGCATAAAATTTTATAATATTCTCGACTAACATAGTGATATGAAAACAAAGCTCCATCAATAGCCATGAAAGCATGTCCTACCTGAGGATACCATAAATCTGTTATATTTTGATACTGAGACAAAAAAGCAAAAAACCAAGGAACAAACAAAAGAGCAACACAAAAGCCACCTATAAAAAAAGATATTAAGTCATGATACTTTTTGAGCCTCAACAAATCAATAAAAACAATTCCCCATATAACAATGCTCAAAATCACGCAATAATAGTGTGTATAAAGAGCAAGCAGTGAGAATAATGCAAACTTAAGAAAATCTCCTTTTTGTGGTTTATAAACAGCAAGCATTGCATAAATAAATTCCCCGCCCATAAAAAAAACAGCCAACGGATACATACGCATATTCATTGCCAATTCAAAAGATGACGGCAAAACAAAAACAAAACAAACAAAGGCAAGCGAAACTTTTTCGCCAAGCAACCTTTTGAGCGGAAAAACACCTAAAAGTGCCGTTAAAAAAAACATAAAAAGTGTAGCGCATCGCAAAGCTAAAACTTGATGAACATCACCACCAAACAATTCAATCCATAATTTTGCATAAAGATACGAAAGCGGCGGGTGTCCGTCTTCGGCTATAATTGTTTTAATCATTTCCAAAATATCAAAATGACATAACAATATTGTGTACCGTTCATCATGAGAGGCGTTAACAGTATTCATATACGGCAAATATAAAACAAGCCCCGCCAAAATAATTAAAAAACATTTTTTATAAAAAGAAAGACGCAAAAAGGGCTTGATAAAAACTTCTTTTATTTCTTCAAAGCCATCTTTAAAAAAATTTTTGACTACAGAAAACATTTTTATCCTTTCATTTCTTTTTTTATTTTAAAGCGCATGAAAGAAAGCCGAATCACATTTAAGATTGCCTCTTTAAAAATACTCCCACTCATTTTAGATGTTCCCATAATCCTATCAGTAAAAATAATCGGTACTTCTTTGATTTTTGCCCCGAGTAAAACATGTCTGAACTTCATTTCTATTTGGAAACAATATCCTTTAGACATAACAGATGAAAGTTTTATCTTTTCCAAAAATCTTTTATGATAACAATTAAAACCACCCGTTAAATCATGAATTTTAGAAAATAAAACCATTTGAGCATATATATTTCCGCCGCGAGATATAAACTGCCTATCAATACCCCAATCTTTAACACCACCACCTTTTACATAGCGCGAACCGATTACCAAATCATTTGTTTCCATTGCTTTGAAAATTTCAGGCAAATATTTTGGATTGTGTGAAAAATCGGCATCCATACTCAAAAATACGTCATATCCCCTACTTATACCCCATTTGAAACCCTCAATATAAGCTGTTCCCAAACCAAGTTTACCGACTCGATGCATCACAAACAAACGCCCGTTAAAAATGTTCTTACAAATAAAATCATCTATCATTTCGCCCGTTCCATCAGGGGAAGCATCATCAACAACTAAAACATGGACATCTTGGCAAAACTCATATATGTTCTCCAAGAGTTCTTTGATGTTTTTGCTTTCGTTATAAGTTGGTATAACAATCAATGTTCTAAAATCAGTCATTTTTTTCATCCCATTTTTTTAAAATCAAAGAAGAAGAATTTGCTTTATAATCACCACCTATGCCAAAAGCTAAATCAACCTTATATTTCTCACATGTTTCAACTTCCGGTATATTGTCTTTTCTTCTGTCTCCGCCGTTTGCAAACACAAGATGAGCATGCGGATATATTTCTCTTACGCGTCTGATGCCGTCTGATGCTGAATTATCTGAATCATCAAATTCCAACACATCAACAACCCCCTTGATATGCTCTAAAATCACTTTACGTGTTTTTATATTATAGAAGTTTTTGCCTTTTTTACGGCAAAGCCATGCGTCGGAATTAGCCAAAATAATAACCCCATCAGAAGCAGCCGCCGATGCGGCAATCAGCTCTATATGTCCCTCATGTATCGGGTCAAACCCTCCGGAAACAATATAATATGTTTTCTGTCTATCCATCTTTACATTACTTTCGCCAAAAATTTTCTTAGACAACGATAAGTATCACGTCTGAACAAATTAATCCTATAATTCAAACGACGAATAAAATTTAATTTATCATCACTTGAATCCGTTACATCTTTTTTAAAATCAATTAATACATCCTTGGATTTATAGACGGCTAAAACTTGTTTTCCCAACCACATTGTATTAAAAACAGAAGATAAATCTATTGATTTTAAAAAAATAAGTTCAAAATTCTCAAAGCTATCCTTAAAAAAGCTTCTTTCAAAAGTAAAAAGATGCTCTTGATAACGTTCATATTCTTCATAAGGAACCAAAATCATAAAAAACTTTTTTGTATGCGTCAGAAGCTCTTTCATAATTTCATCAGGATTAGAAAAATGCTCTAAAGTATTTGAGGTAACAACCACATCGTATTTGTTTTTTAAATTGTTTAATTCTAAATTTAAAAAATGAACCTTTGGAAAATGTTTTTGTGCGTAAGAAATGGCATTCTTTGAATAGTCAACCCCGCATATTTCAAACTTTGGAAACATTTCATATAAGTTGTTTGTAAAATTTCCCAAACCACACCCGAAATCACAACATATATATTCATTTTTATTTAATTCATTTCGAAGGCTTTCAGGAAAAATTTTCTTGAAAACATTATAAAAAAATTTTGCCTGTGCTAACTTCATTTTTCGTTCAATACAATTTGAAAATTGTTTTTCCCAATAATCTTTATCATTTTGCATTAAAAATTCCTTTTTCTTTTTAACAAAAACGGTTTTTGAACTATCCCCCAAAATCCCTTTGGAAAAATCAAGAAGAGCGTATAAGCAAATGATATCGGTATTAAGCCGGTATCATTTTGTTTAAGCTCCATCTATAATGTTCATTATTATAATAACTTTCTTCATTTCATAGTCTTCGTCATAAAAAACGTCATCTTGCTAAAAAGTGGCGGGAGAGTTGAGCAATCATATAACCTTAATGTCTCTTTTTGCCATTCAGATGTTTTTCAGAGTTAGAGACAACTCTAATACCCTAAAGCCTCTCTCATAACAAGTTACAATATTAGATTAAAATCTTTTTATTAATATAAGGTTAAAAAGTTTTCAGTCATATAAGCTTTAACTGTCCCCAACGCATATACTCTGTTTTCAGAATGGCTTCCTTTATCTATGTATCCAAACTAATCGTATCTTCCGCCTGTAATCTTATCATCATTATCTTTAATTTATAATATAGAATCGTAAGCGATAAAAAAGCAAATCTAATTGGTCGTAAAAAAAATCTTGACAACTGCGTTTGATATAGTATAACTGCGCAGTATGGAGTGTTGGCAGAGCGGTAATGCAGCGGATTGCTAATCCGTCATCCTGAATAGGGATGCACAGGTTCGAGTCCTGTACACTCCGCCATTTAACGGCTTGCTAAAGGCAAGCTGTTTTTTTGTTTAAAAACAAGATGATTTATGCTTTTAACTCTAAGATTTATTTTTTTAGACAAAAGATATGTTTTTCTTTACTTTAATTTAAGATTTTGGCGGTATATATCGTAATAGGTTTTTATTTTTGGATTTTTTAAAATAAATGTTGACAAAAACCTTTTTACCTGTCATTTATTATGTCAATAATAAGAAAGGAAACAAATATGATTAAGGCAACAATTAGCAACCAAACAAAGAGAAACGCCTTTGCAAAGGCCGGAGCAAAAAAAATCGCCGGAGGGCTTTGTGAAACAAAAGTTAGCGTTCGCGGGTTGGTGTTGAATAATTATAAAGTTATTGCCAGCGGGATGTGCTCTGATAAACAAAAAAATAATGATTTGAGCAAAGTTATTCTCTTTAGCAAGCAAAAAGAAGTTGCTTAAAAAAACTATTCCTAGTCAGAAAGCCTGTTTTTTAACAGGCTTTTTTTATTTTTTAGCGTTCCAAAAGTAAAATTTACTTGCAAATATACGCTTAGTTTGTATATTCTTGGTGAGATTTAATTTTAGTTTAAGGAGATAATAATGCCTTTAGTTTCTATGCGTCAGATTTTAGACCACGCAGCCGAGAACAATTACGGCGTTCCGGCGTTTAACGTTAATGATATGGAACAAATTTTAGCTGTTTTGGAAGCTGCGAAAGAAGTTAACGCTCCGGTGATTATTCAAACTTCCACCGGCGCCAGAAAATTTGCCGGTGACCCGATGATTCGTCACATGGTTGCCGCCGGAATTGAAATGTATCCGGAATTGCCGATTTGTTTACACCAAGACCACGGTTCTTCAGTTAATATTTGCCAGTCCGCACTTGTTAACGGCTATTCTTCTGTGATGATGGACGGCTCTTTGGAAGCTGACGGCAAGACTCCGTCTTCTTTTGAATATAACGTTCACGTTACCAAAGAAGTTGTTGCACGTGCTCATGCTGTCGGCGCTTCGGTTGAAGGTGAGCTTGGCGTTATCGGCTCTTTGGAAACCGGCAAAGGCGACAAAGAAGATGGTCACGGCGCAGAAGGCGTGATTGATAAAAAACGTTTGGTAACAGACCCTGACGAAGCGGCTAAGTTTGTGGCAGAAACAAACATTGACGCTTTGGCGGTTGCTGTCGGCACTTCACACGGCGCATACAAATTCACCCGCAAGCCGACCGGTGACATTTTGGCAATTGACGTGATTGAAAAAATCCATGCCAAACTGCCGAATACACATATGGTTATGCACGGTTCTTCTTCTGTTCCGCAAGAATTGCAGGATTTGATTAACGCTTATGGCGGCGCCATTCCGCAAACTTTCGGCGTTCCTGTTGAAGAAATCGTCCGCGGTATTAAATCCGGCGTACGCAAAGTAAACGTTGATACAGACTGCCGTATGGCTATCACCGGTGCTATCCGTAAACTCTTTGCCGAGAATCCGAAAGAGTTTGACCCGCGCAAATATTTGAAACCGGCAATTGAAGAAATGAAAAAGGTTTGCATTGCCCGTTATGTTGCTTTTGGTGCTGCCGGCAATGCTGATAAAATTAAACCTGTTCCGTTGTCTGTTATGGCAAAAAGATATGCTTAATTGAGCATTTTAATAATAGGAAAGCCCGCTTTTGAGCGGGCTTTTTTTTGATTAGGCTTGTTCTTCGGTTGGTTTCTCCTCTTTTTCGCTTTTTTCCATGTCCGGAATCAGCTTTATTTCAAATTTGCGATGATAATACTCTAAAACCTTGCATAGAACCGACCATTGTAATTTGCAACGCCCGGTTTCTAATCTATCAATGTGTTCAGGACTAACATCTAAAAGAGCGGCTAACGTGGTTAATTTAATTCCGCGTCTTTGCCGCTCCTGAAACATTAAAAAGCCGATTTGCTGTTGTATTGACATTGCTAACCTATTGCCGTTCGCAAGGTCTAAACTATATTCTTCATCATTCATGATATAAACTCCTATTTAATTTAGTTAAGTTAAAAAAATACTGGCGCGGGAAAATCCAGCGCCAGGGAGTTCGAAAATCACAATGTTAATGACTCTTCCAGCCTTCAATATATAGCTGGAAGCTCCCTGACTTACATCAAGGAAAAACATTGAGAGCTTTCGACAGCCCTGACGGTATCTCTACCGACAAGAAGAAGTTTAGCGAAAGTATGATTAAAGTCAAGTTAAAATATTAAAATATGATTTACCACGTCCAAGTGCTACTAATATCGCTGGGTTCATCATAACTAAAAACGGCTACTCATCAGAATAGCCGTCTTTCATTTTGCCTTTTACAGAACTACGCCGGAGAAACAATCATAAACATTTGCTTTCCCTCAAGCTTTGGAGCGGCGTCTACTTTGCAAAGACCTTCCAAATCTTCAATCAGCTTGTTTAAGATTTCTTTTCCCATATCGTTGGCGCTTAATTCACGCCCTTTATAGCGCATGGTGAATTTAACTTTATCCCCTTGAGCTAAAAACTTTTTGGCTTGTTTAACTTTTACTTCATAGTCATGCGTGTCTATCATCGGGCGGAGCTTTAGTTCTTTAACGCTGACGACCTTTTGATTTTTTTTAGCTTCGTTCTTTTTCTTTTGTTGTTCATATTTATATTTGCCATAATCAAGAACTTTGCAGACCGGCGGGGTAACCTGTGGTGAGATTTCAATTAAATCCAGCCCGACTTCCTGAGCGATTTTCAACGCTTCACTCAAGGATACGACCCCTAAATTTTCTCCATTATAGTTAATTAACCGTACTTCTTTTGCTTTAATGTCACGGTTGATGCGTGGTCCGTCTTCAGCACGTACTGGCGCATTAGTATTTTCTGTAGCTATTGTTGCCTCCAATAAAAATTAAATTATCGAAAGTATAATAAATTAACTAATTCTAATTCGCAAGAAAAATTTGTATCTCAACGTGTTTTTTACATTGCGTAGCCGGTTTTGCGTGTAAATATTGCCATACACCTATCGCTTTTTGCCAAAGCGGGCTTATAATACGACGAATGGGCAAACAACACCTCTTTCTTGCTACGGTCAAACTCCACACCGATAAACCCTCTCTTTATCATATTGTCAATCAGTTCAAAGCGGTCATACGGCAGAGCTACTTTAGGCTTAAAACAAGAAAGCACCGTTTCTTTTTCTATCGGCTTATGCAATAAAGAAATCTTACCGCCGTCGGACGGGTCTATCGTGGTTTGAAATAAATTAAATCGACAAGCAAAATACGGGGTCATATTCCACAAATTGCTACGGTCTACAATTGAAGTGCAATCCGTGCATCCGAGGCGTCCGGCCTGCTTAATACGATATTCAATCATCACCGTATTTAGAGCATTACCGCGATACGCAGGCAAAACCGAATCGGCACCGAAAGAAGCTATGCGACTATTACCGCCGTTTCTATTGGCATTAAAAAAATCATACTTGGCATTTGGCAATTCTTCTTGCAAATCCGCAGCATTTTCGCAAATTTTTAAGTATGACATCCCGATAAGCTGACTGCCGACAAAAACGCCGATATACTTCATTTTTTTGTTTTGAAACACATCGTAGTAATATTCTTTTGTGTGCTTATGGATAAAACATTCCTCACCGGTGCGCAAATTTTGATAAATATTTTCAGAAAGGTTGCCCATTGCCGGAGCATCATTTACGTTAAGCGGATGAATATAAAAATGAACCGGTTTTTCCTGACGAACGCCATTGATTTTGGCAAGTGTTCCCCGCCAAACCATTTCGCCGTTTATCTGATAGGTTTTAATTTCCGTGTTCATTTTATCCTCTCGTTTATATATTAAAAAAAGCGGGTTTGTTCCCGCCTTATAATTTGATTTTGTGAATTTGCCTCTAGCAACACAAAACAAACGGCGGGAAAGTGATTTCCAGACGTTTTATCTTGAGCTGTTTTATGGTCAAATTCATTTGCATTGGTTTCTTTCATAAAAAAGTTGCTGGTAGTATGCCATTTTTATAGAAACTTGTCAACCAATTTTGTATATAATAGTTCTTAGTTAATTTTTGGAGGGCAATATGACTGATATTAAAAATATGACAGAGCCAGAAGCAGCAGAACAGCTTGCTTATCTTGCCAAAGAAATTGAAAAAGCAAATATTGCCTATTATCAAAATGATGACCCTTATCTTGATGACGCACAATATGACAAACTGCGGCATTTAAACGACGCTATTGAGGCAAAATTTCCGCACCTTATCCGCGCTGACAGTCCGTCCAAACGAATCGGCGCTAAAGTTAAGAGCGACTTTAAAAAAATTGAACTTAAAGTTCCGATGTTATCTTTGGCCGACATTTTTGAGAAAGCGGAAGTTTCAGACTTTATTATGAGTATCAAACGCTTTTTAAACAGCGGTGATGATATTGTTTTTACATCCGAACCCAAAATTGACGGGCTTTCTTTTTCCGCTTTATATGAAAACGGCATTTTTGTACGTGGCTCCACTCGCGGCGACGGGCGAATCGGCGAGGATATTACCGATAACCTTAAAGAAATAAAGGGATTTCCTGTTTTTTTGGATAAAGATGTGCCGGAACGTTTTGAAGTTCGCGGTGAGGTTTTTATGTCAAAGGCTGATTTTTTTGCTCTCAATAAAAAAAATGAAGAGGAGGGTAAAAAAACTTTTGCTAACCCGAGAAACGCGGCGGCCGGTTCTTTACGCCAGCTTGACGCCAAGATTACCGCAAAGCGAAATTTAAGCTTCCTTGTTTATACTTGGGGTGATGTTTCCGACATACGATGGAAAAGCCAAATAGAGTTTTTGGAATATGTTAAAGAACTCGGCTTTCCGGTTAATCCGTATAACAAAGTCTGCCATAACGAAAAAGAACTTCTTCAAAGCTTTGATGTTTTAATGGAAAACCGCGCTTCACTTGACTATGATATTGACGGCATTGTCTATAAGGTTAATGACTTAGAATTGCAAAAACGACTGGGATTTTTAACCCGCACGCCACGCTGGGCGATTGCACACAAATTTCCTGCTGAGCAGGCAGTAACTCGTTTAAATAATATTCGTGTTCAAGTCGGCCGCACCGGCGCTTTAACACCGGTGGCCGATTTAGAACCGGTTAATGTCGGCGGAGTGATTGTTTCGCACGCAACCTTACACAATGAAGACGAAATCAAGCGCAAAGATGTGCGAATCGGCGATATGGTTATTATCCAACGGGCGGGAGATGTTATTCCTCAGATTGTCGAGGTTTTGATTGATAAAAGAAACGGTGATACGCCTGAATATCAATTTCCGTTGTTTTG
>JAGASU010000054.1 GCA_017621635.1 Alphaproteobacteria bacterium
ATCCCCGATAAGGATAGCTTGGCGCTTTTCGTCATATAAACGAAGCTCAATGGTTTTAGCGCCTGATTTCAGAAGGTTATAGTATTTTTCCTGAACGTTTAATTTATGCATATTACAAATCCTCCCAATCAACAATATGGTCTTCGAGTTCGTCTTCGGGGACTTCTTTTTCAGACACGACCCGACCCTTGATGGTGGTATGCGTAGGTGATGAGGTGTTTTCAAACAGTTCACGGTAGGCGCAGGTTTTGGGCATCCAAGCGAGTTTATCGACATTTTCGGGATTGAGTTTTAAGCAGGTTGGCACAAGCTCGCAACGCTTATCATATACCGAACAGCACATTTTTTCTTCATCAAAATAGCGGCAAATCACGTTGGTATAATACACCTCTCCGGTGTCTTCGTCCTCAAGTTTTATCAGACAGCATTTGCCACAACGGCGACAGATATTTTCCCATTCGGTTGCAGAGATTTTTTTCATCTTAACCTCGTTGCTCAGGCAGATAGTCCTCATGGACAAGGTTGGCAAAACGGGCATATTCACCGTTCCAAAACAGTTTTACCGTGCCGGTAGAGCCGTGACGGTGTTTACCTAAGATAACCTCACCTAAGTTGGCGGTTTCTTTATCGCGCTTTTGCCATTCTTCGGTACGCTTTAAGAATGCGTCGTCGCTTTCACCCTCTTTACGTTTCGGTTCGGCGTTGTGGATATAATAGTTTTCACGGAAAACAAACATCACAATATCGGCGTCTTGCTCAATTGAACCGGATTCACGCAAGTCTGACATTAGAGGTCGTTTATCATCACGCTGTTCCAAACCACGGTTTAATTGGGACAGTGCTATCACCGGCACTTCAAGCTCTTTGGCCAGCATTTTCAAACCGCGGGAAATTTCGGAAACTTCCTGCACGCGGTTGCCCTCGCTTTTTTTATCACCGGAGCCGGAGATAAGTTGAATATAGTCAATAATAATCAAGCCTAGGCCGTTGGTGCGCTTCAAACGGCGGGCGCGAGTGCGTATCGTATTAATCGTAATACCCGGCGTGTCATCAATATACATCGGAAGTTTTTGGTATTCGCTCACGGCTTGGGCAATGCGGGTAAATTCGCTTAATTCCATATCGCCGGTACGGAGCTTATGTCCGGGGGTGTCGGTGATGTTGGATAAAATACGGGCGGCTAATTGCTCTGAAGACATTTCAAGCGAAAAGATAGCGACACCTTTTTCTTTGGGGTCGATTTTGTTTTGATTTTCGGCTTTCATCATATATTCGGCAACATTATAAGCTATGTTGATAGCAAGCGCCGTTTTGCCCATTGCCGGACGGCCGGCAAGAATGATTAAGTCAGAATTATTTAAGCCCCCCATTTTATGGTCAAGCTCGGTTAAACCGGTCGGCAGACCGGAAACATTGCCGTCTTTTTGATAAGCCTTGTCAATCATCGCAAGAGCGGAATTTAACACACGGCCAAAATCTTGCAAGCCACGCTGGCCATCGCCATGTTCGGCAATATTAAAAAGGCGTTTTTCAGCATTTTCGATTTGAGATGCCGTGGTATTATCCAAGTCCTCGCTCATTGCTTCAGAGGCGATATCATAACCGGTGGCGATTAGTTCACGGCGAAGATATTTGTCATAAACAAAACGGGCGTAATATTCTATATTGGTTAACGGCGAAGAACTTTCGGAAAGTTTGATCAGATAGGCAATACCGCCGACATCACTCAGCGTTCCCTCCTGCTCGAAGTAATTTTTTAAGGTGATGACATCGGCAACGTGGCCTTTTTGAATGAGTTTTGAAATAACTTCATAGACTTTCACATGCATCGGGTCGGAAAAGTGTTCGGGACGGAGAAATTCCGATATTTTCTCATAGGCTTTATTGTTGGATAAAAGTGCGCCTAAAAGCGCTTGTTCAGCCTCTATGCTGCGGGGGAGTTTTGTGACGTCCAGTTCTTCCATTTTTTTAGAATCCTTTTTTTAGTTGCTGTCTTGTTATGAAACAAAACTTCTTTATTTGCACGAAAAGATATATTTTGCTGTGGATTATGTGGATAAACCGGTTAACCTTTTATTTAAGGACTTTATGCTAGGATATATTGTTTTTTTAATTAGGAGAATAAGTTGGCTAACAGAATTTTGGTTGCCGGAGGTGCCGGCTATATCGGAAGCCATGTGCAAAAACAGCTTTTGGAAGAAGGCTTTGAGGTTTTGGTATTTGATGACCTCTCAAGCGGCGACGAGGTTAATATTTTAGATGGCGCCGAATTTATCAGGGGAAATATCCTTGATAAAGACGTGCTTGATATGGCCATGTCTCAAGATATTGACGGGGTGGTGCATTTGGCGGCAAAGAAGGCTGTCGGCGAATCGATGGTTTATCCTGAAATGTATGCCGAGAACAATATTTCCGGCTCGATTAATATCTTAAATGCGATGGTTAACAACGGGGTTAAGCATATTGTTTTTTCGTCATCTGCGGCGGTTTACGGCATGCCACAATATGTGCCGATTGATGAAAAACACCCGATTAATACTATTAACTACTATGGTTATACCAAAAGGGCTATTGAGGAGAATATGGAGTGGTATGCCAGATTAGGCAAACTTGATTTTGCGGCGCTGAGGTATTTTAACGCGGTCGGCTATGCCAAAGACAAGTCGATCAGAGGTAAAGAACGTAATCCGCAAAACCTGATGCCGATTATTATGGAAGCGGCAACCGGTAAACGGGAAAAGTTTTCTATTTTCGGCAATGACTACGACACCAAAGACGGGACATGCGTGCGCGATTATGTACACGTTTCGGATTTGGCCAAGGCACATACTTTGGCTCTGAAAAAACTGATGGCGGAGGGACAATCGTTTACGCTTAACCTCGGCACCGGTCTTGGAACGAGCGTTAAAGAAATTGTTGACGCGACAGAAAAGGTTATAGAGCGCAAGTTAAATTATGATTATGCCGAAAGGCGTGCCGGCGATCCGGCAACACTTACAGCCAACGCAAAGAAGGCTTATGAGGTTTTGGGGTGGAAACCCGAATACACCGACGTTGAGGAGATTATCCGCACGGTTTGGAACTTGGAACTTTAAATTTTGATTTAGGAAGAAAAAATGTTTGAGAAATTACAATATCTTTTTACTCACCATGCGGTGATTTCACAAAACCTGATGTGGGTTTGTTTCGGGATTGCCGTGGCGGTTTTGCTTTTTTTGGATTTATTTGTTTTTAACCGCAAAAACGAGGTGCCGAGCTTTACGCACACGCTTTGGGTTTGCGCGGCATATATCGGCGCGGGGCTATTGTTCGGCGTGTTTGTGTGGTATGAAGAAGGCACAAAAAAAGCAATGGAATATTTTACGGGCTTTTTGGTGGAAAAAAGCTTGTCGATGGATAATATTTTCGTGATGTCGGTTATCTTCTCCAGTCTCGGGGTGCCAAGGATTTACCAACACCGTGTACTTTTCTGGGGCATTTTGGGTGCGATTGTCATGCGCGCGTTAATGATCGGTGTCGGTGAAGTGCTGATTGCAAACTTCCACTGGGTTTTATATATTTTCTCGGCGTTTCTTATTTATACCGGAACAAAGATGGCTCTCGATCACTCGGCAGATGAAGAAGTCGAAGACGAAGAAAAAGTTAAAAACAGCCGTATTTACAAGACGGTAGAAAAATATTTTCCGGTAACACATGAAATTGACGGCCCGCATTTTGTAACAAAGAAAAACGGCAAGCATTACATTACGCCGCTGTTGTTTGCTTTGATTACCATTGAGCTGATGGACGTGGTGTTCGCGCTTGACAGTATTCCGGCGATTTTCCTTTTAACCGATGATGTGTTTATTGTGTATACCAGTAACATTTTCGCGATTTTGGGCTTAAGAGCGCTTTACTTCCTTTTGGAAGCTGCCGTTCATAAGTTTGTTTACTTAAAACACGCGCTTTCTATTGTCTTAATCTTTATCGGCGCGAAAATCTTTTTACCATGGATTGGAATTGAACTGCAAACGTGGCATTCGCTGATGGTAACGTTTACGCTTCTTTTGGGCAGCGTTATGCTCTCTATGCTTAAAGAAAAGAAAAAGGCTTAAAACAGAGGGGCTTTTGCCCCTCTTTATGACGGAGACGAGATGAAACTATCTACCCTTTATAAACTGACATATATTTATTTAGCGTTGCCGCTGTTTTTATTTATTATAAGCTGGCTGAATTTCGGCTTTGCAATGCTGTATGCACTTCTTTTATGCGGGGCTTTTTATTTTGCCTATCCGCAAGAAGTTTATAAAGCAAGTGAGAATTTCAATCGGAAAAGCCTTGCTTTGATGACCGGCGTGGCTATTGTATGGTGCTTTTTTGCGGGAATCGGCTATTTTTATTATCAGTCGTTTGATTATCATTTTCGTAATGCGGTGTTTCGGGATCTGATTAACTATGACTGGCCGGTTTTTTATCCTCTGGCAAATACGCCTTTGGTTTATTATATGGCGTTTTGGCTGGTGCCGGCGGGGGTGACTAAATTTTTCAGTTTGTTTACCTCAGACAGATATACGCTGTTTATGCTTGGCAATTATATTTTGTATATCTATGCCGTGATTGGCGTAACGCTTGTTTTTGCCCATCTGACGCAGGCTTTGAAAGCGCGCAGCAAACGGCAGATTTTAGCCGGTATTGTGCTGTTTATCTTGTTTTCGGGGCTTGATATTATCGGTTATAAATTTTTTGTTATCATCGGACAGCCGTTTGAATATCATTTGGAATCGTGGGCAACATTTGTTCAATATTCCTCCGTTACCACAGGGGTATTTTGGGTATTTAATCAATTTATTCCGCTGGCGCTGATAACGCTTTTAGTTTATAACGAGCGAAAAATCGGCAACTTCGGTTTGATTGCAACCCTGAGCTTATTTTTTTCTCCCTATCCGGCGGCCGGAATCTGTACGTTTATGGTTGCATATGCGGGGGTGTGCTTTGCAAAATCGGCTGATAAAAAGAAGTTTTTGCAAGAAGATATTTTTTCGGTCCAGAATATTATCGGCGCGTTCGGGCTTTTGCCGTTATTAGTGCTGTATTTTATCACCAACTCCGAGGGAATGGAAGGCTGGCAAAATATTTTTAACTTTATTGCCCCCCGACGACTTATTTTATTTATGGTGTTGGAATTTTTGTTATATGTTGTCATTTTATTTCCGCAATATTGCCGCAACGTCTTTTTTTTAACGATGTTTATCTCGCTATTGCTTATTCCTTTTATAAAGCTTGATCAACAGAACAACTTTTGTATGCGGGCAAGTATTCCGGCGGTTGTGATTTTGGCTGTGTTTTGCATTCGCTTTTTGTTTGAACAAAGGCGCGCTCATCCGTTTAAAACCATCGTGTTGGGCATTTTGCTTGCCATTGGCGCGGTAACGCCTTTAACAGAGTTTTACCGCGGGATTCATTATGTGTCAAAGGCACATAAAATGGCTTTGGTCAAAGATGAGATTTATACCTTAAACGGCCGATTTATCCCTATGCCGGAGTTTGGATATGACGTTAATCACCAATACACTGCAAGGGACTATAAAACCGATATTTTCTGGCAGTATCTTTCCAAAAAACTGCCGAGATAGGATAAGCGGCTTATAAGTCTTAAAAAGCGGTTGACTTTGCTTATATATTTGAGATACTGGGGCAAGATTTTATTTATAGAGGTAAAAATGGCTGTTGTACTTGTTTTGATGTTTTGTTTGATGAGTGTTAAAGCGTTGGCAAATCCTGCGTGCGCGGTATGCACGGTGGCCGTGGGGGCGTCGTTGGAAGTGGCGCGGCGGATGGGCGTTGATGACGCGGTTGTCGGCGTATGGGCCG
>JAGASU010000055.1 GCA_017621635.1 Alphaproteobacteria bacterium
CAAATATGAAATATGCCGGCTGTGTCCGCATAGACCATGTTTTGCAGTTAAACCGGCTGTTTATGTATCCCGAAGGGGGCGGAAAAGGCTCTTATGTTTATTATAACAAAGAAGAACTGATGGCAATTGTAGCGCTTGAAAGCTGGCGCAATAAAACTATGGTTATCGGTGAAGACTTAGGCCAGACAACTTCTGATTTTCGCTCTAAAATGGAAGAATTTGGCATTTTGTCCTATAAAGTTTTGCCTTTTGAACGGGAGCATGACGCATACAGTTCAATGCGCCGGCCGGAAAATTATCCTGTCTGTTCGGTTTGCGCTCCCTCAACGCATGATACGCCGACTCTGGTTAATCAATGGAATGTGCAAAACATCTACCAGCAACGCTTCTTGGGGGTAATAAATGAGGGGCAGGCTAATGAAAAATTTGAGCAATATGCATCTCAGCGCGAAGGCTTAAACTGGATTTTGGATTATTACGGAATATGGGACGAAGTCGGTGCCAAACGGGTAGATAATCCGCGCGAGGAAGCCAACACCATACCCGATAAATATATACAGGCGGTCACGACGTTTATGGCTAAATCAAATTCGGCAATTATGTTAATGCCTTTTTCCGATATTTTCGGCATTAGTGAAATGGGCAATATCCCCGGCGTGTCCGAGATGGCTTGGGATATGGAGCAAAACCCGCGTCTGGAGATAAAACAAGGCAGTTTGTCTTATCCCAACTGGCGCAAAAAAATGCATATCCCCGTCGAGCATATCGAAGATGTCGAGATGTTTAAGGAAATTGCCGCTATCTTGAATAAATATCGTCCGGATGGTAATGACGGTCGCGGCAGATATTATCAATTTGTACGTCAGGGCGCCAATACCCCTTCAACAACGGATTTTGAAAAAGCCAAACGCCTTTATAATATCATCCGCTATAAAGAAGAATATCAAATGGGACAATTGTTGAAAAACCGTTACAGTCCTGCTTATAAAAACAGGCTTGAAAATAAGCGTGTCGCCCAGCAACAACTTTATAATGAAGCTCTTTTAGCTTGGCAAAAGTTCATTAAGCAAAGCCGTGCTGAGTGATATAAAAAGGAGCGCCGCAAGCGCTCCGAAATTTTAGCTTAAAAAAAATAATTCTATTTCTCAAGCGCCTTTCTCCGTCTGATTTCTCGGCCAACCTCAGGCGTAATCGTCCGCTTTTCTTTGCCGGAAATCACATCTTTGGCAATCTCGTCAGCCATCACTGCGCCTGAAACCTTTTCTTCGGGCTTTTGTTTTAAAATCGCTTTACGCAACAGTTGTGAAGTGCGAATGTTCTCTTTGCGTTTTTCAATGAGGCTGCGTTTGTCAGGATATATTTTTTGGGAACAGGCAAGAGTAGAGTCAGTTCGGCCTTCGTTATCTTGGGCGCTCACATCTGCTCCGGCTTCCAGCAAAAGTTTTATTTGCTCTGTAGTTTGGGTAGACATAAGAGCAGTGTCTCCAAACACATCTTGGACATCTATACCATTTGCATCTTCTTTATTCATAATCTTTCTCCTAAGTAAAATAACTGTACCTGCTGATTTTAATTGTACGTTTTTTTGCAGCAATTTGAGAAAAGAGTAAACTGTTGTTTTAAACAAAATTTATATTTGTTGACAACTGCTGAAAAAAAACGTACCTATTTTTTCAGCAGATAATTTATCGTTAATAAGTCATTAAAATCTTTTGCCAAATCCTTCGCGGTTAACTACACTTCACTTTAATAAAAGACTGTTTGAACTTATTTTTGCAGGAAGAACTATGAAAAACTATATTTTACCCGTATTGATGCTTGTAGCACTTTTAATCTCCCCGCTGACAACCCGTGCCGAAGATGTTATTGAACAAAATGCCACCTTAAAAGCTAACATAAAACGCGCGGCATTTGAATATCTTGAACATAGCGTCACCAATAAAAACGACCCCAATTATCCGGATTCATATAATGCCGATGAGGAACGCACCATCGGCGGTGTGTTTGACGGCAATTTAACCTATGACCGGACAAATATGGTTTGGGTCAACGGCCTTTATATGGATTATGCCAAAGCCAAAACCACCGAAAAAAACGTCACCACCGAAAATGAACAAAATGACGAAATCCTGCTTTATACCGACTATACCCATAAAGTCTGGCAGTTAGAGCAGGGCGTTGTCGGTCCGTTTGCCTATTTGGGCTATGAAACCGAGTTTACGACATTTGAGTTAAACAACACCGACTACCGCACCAAAATTCTTCGTGCCAAAGGCGGTCTGAAACTCTATGACGGCACATACTTCAAACAACTCTATATCGCCCTGGTGGAAGAAGACGATATGACCTATAATACCGATAATATGAAAACCGGTGCCGAAATCGGCTATGAGTTTAATTATCCGCTCAATCCGAACACATCTTTTGTTTCCGAAGGCTATTACCGTCATTTCTTCAGCTATTCCGAAAAAGAACCGACCGATTTTGAATATAAGCTTGAGCTAAACAACCGCATTGAAACCAAGCTTACCGGAGATTTGTATTTAGCCCCGTTTTATAACTATGAACTGGCCGAAACCAGAGGGGCAAAAAGCGCCCGCGCGCAAAGCACGTTCGGCATATCTTTAAGCTATAACAAAAGCTTTGATTTGTTTTAATTGATAAGGAGCAAAAAAATGCAGGAAATGAAAACGTCAAACCCGCTAAAACAGATAACACCGATAGATAAATCCGCTTTTCTTATCGCTTTTATCCTCATCAATCTGGCTTTTTCATTTCATACGTTTAACTTTATGTTCGGCGATCATGACTGGAACTATGTGCGTTCGCCAAATTATTGGAGCGAGGGCGCGTTTGAAGGGCGTCCGCTGCATTTTGTTTTGCTCTCGGTTTTGTTTGGCGGCCATGTCGTGCCGATATTAAACAATCTTGTTTCTTTTGCAGCCTTAGCTCTAAGCGGGCTTTTGCTTGCCAAATATTGGCGCATCCCTCAAACTCTGTTAAATTATACGCTTTTTGCCATCTTTTCGGCTGTCTTGCCCTATACGATGGTTTGGCTGTTTTATGCCAAAGATACGCTGATTAATTTAAGCCTGCCTTTAATCGCTGTCACCGCCTTATTAATTGTTGACAAGGCCCCGACAACAAAACACCCGAGGTCGGCTCATCTCTTGGCTGTCGTTTTGTTTTATTTTGCATACGCTTCTTATGCCGCAGTGATAAACTTTTTGGGCGTCTGCTTTTTAGGGCATCTGTTGATAAGTTATGCTTACAGCAAAGAAAGTTTAAAAAATATCCTTAGGCAAAATCTGCCGGCAATTGCCGATATGCTCATCGCCCTTGTTTTATTTAAACTGACACTGATGGTTCTTCCCGCCTCGGATAGTTATAACACCGAGGTTGTTCCTCTGGCCTATATGCCGCAAAAGTTTATTGAAACCTTAAAAGTTATGGTTGCCCAGTTTGTAACCCCGCTGCCGTTTATGGAGATAAAATACAAACTCTTGCTTCTTGTTTTAACGCTTTGGGGCTTTGCTTTAAGCCTGAAAAACGGCGGGGCAGGGCGCGCCTTAGGGCTTGTTGTCTTGGCTATTGCCGTGTTGTTTGCTTCTAAATTAGCGTTTTTTATTGCCGAGGAACGCGGGCAGATTTTAGCCGAAATGGAAAATTTTGCTTTTGTCCCGCGGCTTGATTTCTATGGTTTGGCCTATATTTATGCTCTTGGTTTGGCTTTAGTGTTGCTCACCCCTTATGAAAAATTAAAAAAGGCCGGTATTGTCTTAGCCTGTGTGATCGCCTTTATGTCAATTGTGCGTGATATGTATGTTCAAAAGGTCTGGAAACTGGGATTCGATGCCGAGATGAAAGCTCATGAGCGTATCGTTACCAGATTAGAAGAACGGGCAGATTTTTATCCCGCCCGCAAATATCGTCTGTTGCAAATCGGCTCTTTAAGCCTGCGTGAAAATTTTTATAAAAAAGCCGAAGGCGAAGCCGTTAGTCTGGATTTGTTAAAAACGTCATTTACACCGCAGTTTATGTCCCGCATTGTTTATAATTTTTATTATCCTGAAGATGTGTTTTATGACAACGTCCCGCTTTCAGCCATCTCCACAAAAGCTAAACAATGGATCAAAGGAACTGCGCGTCCGTGGCCTGCCGCAGAGTCGATAATGATAGACGGTGATATTGTCATCATTGTCTTAACGCAAGAAGCGCTGGACAAGGCTAACCGCGACCTGCGTTAAAAAAAAGCCCGTCGAACGGGCTCTGGCGTCATTGCTTTGATTAAAGTTTAAGCATGGCTTTAACATCTTCGTAATCAGGATATTTCACCCCGCCGCACCCCAAAAGCGCATATGTCGGTGTGGAAGAAAATATCTTTTGCGAGAGTGTCTGCAAGTCTTGCGCCGTAATTGCCTCAATTTTCTCCACAATTTCTTCGGTCGGAATCACGCGTCCGAACAAAAGAATTTGTCGCGCAATAATCTCTGCTGTTGTAGAAGAACTCTCTAAAGACATCAAAAGGCTGGCCTTAATCTGCGTCTTGGCACGTTTAAGCTCAATATCGCTCACATAAGAGTTAGTCATCTTCTTAATCTCATCAGCCACCACCGGCAAAAGTTCATTTAATTCTTTAGGTGTCGTCCCCGCATAAATGCCGAAAACACCGGCGTGTTTCAAAGCTTGATTAAAGCTGTTAATCGTGTACACAAGCCCTCTTTTTTCTCTGACTTCCTGAAACAGTCTTGACGACATACCGCCGCCGAAAATGGTCGATAAAACCGAATACTTGTAATAATCTTTATCCAAATAAGACGCACCGTTGAACCCTAAAACCAAATGGGTCTGCTCAATATCTTTACACTCGGTTTTGCTGCCGCCGATATAAACCTGTTTGTCTTCAACAAAATCGCATTTTTCAGAAATGCCAACCATGCGTTCTTCAATCATCTTGACAAACTTGTCATGGTCAACGCGCCCGACTGCCGCCGCCACCATATTGTCAGCGCTGTAATGCGTTTTCATATAGTTAAGCATACGCTCTTTATTAAATCCTCTGACGTGTTCAATCGACCCCAAAATCGTCCGCCCCGAAGCCTGATTAGGAAAAGCCGATTCTTGAAAATAATCAAACACCAGATCATCAGGCGCGTCGGTAGATTGTTTAATCTCCTGTACGACAACTTCTTTTTCTTTGCTCATTTCCTCTTCATCAAAGGTAGGCGAGGTAATAAAATCACAAATCACATCTGCCGCCAGCTCTAAATCATCTTTAAGCATTTTGGCATAAAAGCAGGTAAAATGCCTCGAGGTGTAGGCATTCGTAGCCCCTCCCGCATTTTCAATATCCTCGGAAATCTGCAAGGACGAGCGTTTTTTTGTTCCCTTAAACACCATATGTTCAATAAAGTGGGAAATGCCGTTGTCAGCCTCACTTTCGGCAGCCGACCCGGTATTAACCCAAATACCCAAGGACACCGTTTCAATCTGTGGCCTTTCGGCAGTAATGACACGAAGTCCGTTTTTTAATGTAGTCTGTCTAATTTCCATAATCTCTGCATCTCAAAAAAAATATTAAACTTTATTTACCTATGACGTTTAAACATAGATAAAAAAATAAATCAATCAATAAATTTTATCAAAAAAGATAATACCACTTGACCCTTAAAATTTTTTTAATTTTACTTATCTAATATAAAAACAATTCGAATATTTTAAATAAAAGGAGAAAAAAATGAACACAATGCCTCGTTTTGCCGTTATCCTCTCTGGTTCGGGACGTGCCGACGGCTCGGAAATCCACGAAGCCGTCACCGCACTCTTAGCAATAGATAAAGCCGGTTGCACCTCACAATGTTTTGCCCCGAATATCGAACAAGCCGCCGTCATCAATCATTTAACGTCCGAAAAAACCGACGAGCGCCGCAATGTCTTAGTCGAGTCGGCCCGTATCGCCCGCGGCAACATCAAACCCTTAGATGATTTTAAGGCTAAAGATTTTGATTGTATCATCTTCCCCGGCGGCTTAGGCGCCATCACTAACTGGTGCGATTTTGCCATTTCAGGTGTTGCCTGCACGGTGGATAATTCAATCAAGCGCGTCCTGCTTGAGGCTTATAAAGAAAATCTCGTTATCGGCGCGATGTGCATAGCCCCCGTCATTATTGCCAAAGTCTTGGGCGAATACGGCATAACCGTAACAATAGGCAATGATAAAACAATTGCTGAAAAAATAAAAGAAACCGGCGCTAAACACCAAAACACCGACGCCAAATCCGCCTGCGTCGACGAAGAAAATATGGTCGTCACCACCCCGGCCTATATGTTGGCAAATTCAATTTCCGAAGTAGCAGCCGGTGCCGAAAATATGGTTCAGGAGATGGTCCGTCTGGCAAAAAGTGAGGCTGAATAATTGCGAAATAATCTCTTGACTAAATGCGTTAAATGTCATACATAAAATCTGAAAATTAATAATTTAAATATTTTTATGTATGAAAAAGTATGACATTATGTCTGATAAAGCCCAAAACTTTATCAACCCTCAAAGAATTGAACAAACTTTAAGGTTCGCTTATTTTAAAGCGCAAGACAAGGATTATCTCAGAGCAACGTTACATAAAGCAAATGCAATGAACGGTTTAAATACCGAACAGGCTACGGCGTTGCTCCTAAACCAAGATGAAGAGATAACAGAGGAGATTTTTTCCCTCGCCGCAAAAGTCAAATCCGCTTATTACGGTAACCGGATTGTCCTTTTTGCACCGCTTTATTTAAGCAATTATTGCGTGAACCATTGCCTGTATTGCCCGTATCATCAGCAAAACAAGCACATCGAACGCCATAAGATGAGTCAGGAGGAAATCAAAGCCGAGGTGATAGCCCTGCAGGATATGGGGCATAAGCGTTTGGCCTTAGAGCTTGGGGAAGATGAGCAAAATAACCCGCTGGAGTATGTTCTTGAAAGTATAGACACGATTTATGGCATACACCACAAAGCCGGTGCAATTCGTCGGGTGAACGTCAATATTGCCGCCACCACGATTGAAAACTATAAACGTTTGCATGAAGCCAAAATCGGTACCTATATCCTTTTTCAGGAAACGTATAATAAGGCAAGTTATGAACGTCTGCACCCGCAAGGTCCGAAAGCAGATTATGCTTATCACACCGAGGCAATGGACAGAGCTATGCAGGCAGGCATAGAAGATGTCGGCTTAGGCGTTTTGTTCGGGCTGAACAGCTATGCTTATGAGTTCGCAGCTCTTTTAGACCATGCAGCTCATCTTGAGAAATGCTACGGGGCAGGGCCGCACACCATCAGTGTGCCGCGTTTGCGCAATGCCGACGGCATTAATGCCAAGAGCTATAAAAACGCACTGCCGGATGACATTTTCTTAAAAATCATCGCTCTCTTACGCTTAAGTGTTCCCTACACGGGGCTGATTATCTCGACCCGTGAGCCGGAGGCAATTCGTCTTAAAGCTTTGGAGCTTGGCATATCGCAAATCAGCGGCGGCTCTAAAACCTCTGTTGGCGGTTATGCCAAAAAAGAAGCGCCGCAAAATGCGCAGTTTGAAGTGGCAGACCACCGAACATTAGATGAAGTTGTCGGTTGGCTGATGGAAAACGGTCACATTCCGAGCTTTTGTACCGCGTGCTATGGCAAAGGCCGTCAGGGCGAAGATTTTATGGAAATATGCAAGAAACGCCAAATCCATAATTTCTGCACGCCAAATGCGCTGTTAACCTTGGCAGAATACTTAAACAACTATGCGTCTCCGGAAGTTAAGGCTATCGGCAAAGCAATGTTTGCAAAAGAATTAAGCCGGATGTCAGCAAGCAGACAAGCACTTCTCACCAAGCGCTTAAGCAAGGCAGAGGCAGGAACTGTTGAATTCTTATGAAAAAATCTCCGCAAAAGCGGAGATTTTTTTATCTCATTTATCTAAAGTTTAAAAAAAACTTGACAAATATGAAAAAATACCCTAAATATGACAAAGAAATCGTAAATTATGTCTAATTAAATTATTTTGTATTATGAAAGTAAAAAAGTTATTTCAGCATATTCTCTTAAAAATAGGGAATGTGTGGCTTTTTTCACATTATGTGAAAAAACACCGGCTTGACGCTACATTGGTAAATGCTTTGATCCGCAGGGAATACCCGAAAAGTGAAGAATTGTTGATCGTATATCTCAAAAACTGTATCCTGGAAGATTATCAGATGACCGAGATGTTATTTCAACAAGAAAGTGAAGCTTTGGTGATAGCCTTGCGGCAAAAAATCTTAAACCATGAGCAGCAGGAAATTCTGGTCAATAAGAAGTCCGCTATCCTTTTAGAGGCCTATCTTTGCCCCAAAAGCTATTTTGATGCTTCCCGCCGATTTGGCAAACTGGCCGAATATCTCTTGATAGACAGCTTTGTAAAAAGCAGCGATCTGGAGCGTATCGGTGCGGAAATTGCCAAAATCTACATTGATAACGCCGCAAAAGATCTCTTAACGGATGATATTTTGCAGCTTATCATGAAAAATGACGGTTGGGCCGCCCGCTACATCTTGGAAAAGTGTCGTTTAGGACATGAACAAGAAGATGAGTTTATAGAAAAAGCGCCTCAGGCTATGCTGGAAAATTATCTCAAAATCTGGCCTCTGTGGAGCGAAAGCGCACAGCTAAAGCTCATAAAAAAAGATTTTGTTCTGGCTGAAAGGCACTTTCAGGACCATGGCTTGCGTTGCGAAGCGGAAATTCTCTTCCACGCCCGCCGCAAAGAACGTGCGAAACAACAAGCCGAAAACCAGACGGATGAAAACAATCCGTCCGGTTTTACACCGTAACTATCCCCCGTTTTGCTCAAAGCAGAACGGGGGATTTTGTAAAAAGAAATAAAAAAGCCCGTCGTCTGAAAACGGCAGGCCTTAAAATCATACAACCGCCTCTTGTCCGTAGCGCGAAACAAGCTGCGATAGAGAAATTTTGGCATCATCCATAAGCGGGGCAAAAAAAACAAACCCGCCTTCACATGGCAGATAAGCGGCAGGAGAGGGTACCTCATAACGTTTGGGTCGATAAACAGCGCCGCTTTCAAGCTCTCTAAGCTCTTGACAAGGGGCAGCCCCGAACAACACAACAGACGCAATCTCACCGTTTTCAAGTTTTTTCTCCGCCAAATAAAACGAAACATTTTTATCTTTTTTCTGATAAAAACGGGCTAAAACTTCTCGCGCAATGCCTTTATGAGGCAAAATACTTTTTGTTTCCATAAATATAAATGAGTTAATAATAAAATATTCCCTCACACTATATCTGAAAAAAAACTTTTTGCAAGGTATTTTAACAATGTCAGCGTATAGCCTGATTATTGCTGGAAAACACTTGCTCTAAGATGTTGTGTTCTTGTTTGTATTGTTTAATTTCTGCTGTGTTGCAACTCTTCAAAACCGCCGGTATCTCATTAAACTTTTCTATCATCGTTAAAATAGCCTGTGTATCTTCCGGTTTGGCATCAGTTAAAATCGGTTCCCAAAAGTTTGGAATGTCAATGTATTGTGCTTTAGAAATCCTTTGTCGTTTGTACTTTATATTGCTTTGAGTGGTTTGCCAAACTTCTTTTTCTCCGTGCAAAGCTGCGATATCTTCATTCGTCTTATTTTCATCAATCGGAAAATCGGTTTTATCTTGCTTATAACTTGTCAGATCCGGCCAAAAATAAAATTTGGCAATGCTGTCATCAAAACCGTTTTTCGGTTTAAGGCTCTCAAGCAAAGTAAAATTTTTAATCTGACGGCTCAAATCAACATTTTTGTAAACATAAAAACTTTTGAGTTTTCCTTCCAAATTTTCTGTTTTTTCAAGCACGTTAAATCTGTTCTGCGCAACGAAAGCATATGTGTCAAGAAAACGGTATAAAGAAGAATCCCGCACCAACTCAAACATAACCTTATTATAAGTTTCCGAAAGTACCAAACGATTATGTTTTAGTACAGATTCGTCTTTATCTTTAAGGGCAGATTTGAGTTTGGCGGAAATCACTAAATGTAATAAAGCCTGCTCTTGATCTTGCGGGGCAAAGTTTCTTAGTTTAGGCATATTTCCCGTAATATTTTGAACCAAAAAAGGCGCATCTTTCTTAAAGGACTTAACATCTTTCATATCCTCGGCCATCATAACCTGCTCATCGCGTTTTTCGTCAATATCACTCTCAAGATATTTAGAAAAGTCGATTCCGCCGATTGTCCAGAAAAACGATACATATTTTTTATATAAAATATGGTTGCTCGGATATAAATCACGTCTTTCGATATATCTCGGAATCATCCGATACAGCTTCGGCGCATAATGTTCATAATAAGTTTCAAGCCACATTTTTTTGACGCCGTTGGCTAAAAAAGCCCTTTCTTGAAAACTAATCGCCACAGCTTGCGGTATAAACTTTTTCTCTTTAATTGCCTTAAAATAAAAACCCATATAAGTATTTTCGTATTTGTTGATAACCGCTTTTTTATCTTTAGCGCATAAATATTCATAACGTGCGGTTAAAATTGCCGCTAAATTGGCCGTCATTTCATCTTGAATACAAAGTTTGTAATATTCATACGGCGAAAGTTTTGAATTAACCTTAAAACCGCTTTTAAAATTATGTCTGTGCCAGTCTTCATGAACCACATACGGCAATTTAAGATAAAAACTGCCGTGATTTTCAACATAATAGCGTATAATTTTGCCTTTGTTGTACATAAGAAGCGTTGAAGTTGCCTGATGAAGCGTGTCCGTATAATAGGCAATTGTCGCCACCGGATTTTTAATTTCAACCGGTTTAACCGTAACAATCGTATCTTTTTTTGTTTCGGTCTTATTTTGTTGTATTTTGTCGTTTTGACACCCAAAACAAAGCGGCGTGCCAAGTGCAAGCCCGGTCATACCATAAGTAAGCATAAAATGCCTTGTGCGCTGTTTTAAGATGTTTATTTTTTTTGCTAAAATATCCTGTTTCATCACCATGCTCCTTAAAGCAAGACAAATAATAATTTTTTTTCTCTATTTTGTCAATGGGTAAAATACAAAAAAAAGCCCCGCCATAGGGCAGGGCTGGGATAATATGGACTTTTTAATAAGACCGTGCGTAAATCACGTCAAGCGTCGCTTTTTTACCCGAAAGCAAACAAACACCCTCGGTTCCGCTCTGTTCAAACGGAATGCAACGGATTGTTAAACGCATTTCTT
The DNA here is from genome assembly GCA_017621635.1 of Alphaproteobacteria bacterium. Lineage (GTDB taxonomy): Bacteria > Pseudomonadota > Alphaproteobacteria > RF32 > CAG-239 > CAG-267. The sequence goes on from JAGASU010000055.1 coordinate 11,228, forward strand.
TAAGCTTGTCAAGCGTTGCTTCGTCTTCACACCATTTGCCTTTGACAAAAGCGACTTTTTTGCCGTTTCCGCCCAAATAAACATTGTTGTTGGCAAAATAAGCCTCAAAAGCTTCAGGCGTTTGAATATCCGTGACAATGTTGTTGCAAAGACGCTCATTTGCCCGCTCAAACATCTCGTCTTGAATGTTTTTGAGTTTATCGCTGATCGTCGCAACAAAACTCTCAAATCCTTCAAAGTTTTTCCACGCAGAATTGTTAATATGGATACGATTGCGCCACATCACGGCGTTCTTTTCCAAATCTTTCGGGCCGACTTCAATAATCAGCGGGCAGCCTTTTCTCGTCCACTCCCACATCTTGTCAACCGGCTCTTTCAAACGGCTGTCAACTTTGACACGGACGCGCTCGCCGCCAAAACTCTGCTCTTTAAGGGCGTTCTTAAGCTTCTCGGCATAAGCCAGAATTTCCGCTTCCTTGCTCTTGTCTTTTAAAAGCGGGATAATCACTGCCTGATACGGTGCAAGCTTCGGCGGAACACACATACCTTCGTCATCGCCGTGCGTCATAATCAACCCGCCGATAAGTCGGGTAGACACACCCCAGGACGTCGTATAAGCATATTCCGGTTCATTGTTTTTATTAATAAATTTAATGTTGGCGGATTTTGCAAAATTCTGCCCTAAAAAGTGTGAGGTTCCCGCCTGCAGCGAACGGCCGTCCTGCATCATCGCTTCAATGCAATAGGTAGTAACAGCCCCCGGAAACTTGTCATACTCCGGCTTCTTACCGGCAATAATCGGCATGGCCATATCATTGATGCATAAATCTTTATACATCTCAAGCCCGATTTCCGCTTCTTTCTCGGCTTCTTCAAAAGTCGCATGCGCGGTGTGTCCTTCCTGCCATAAAAACTCTCTGGTTCTTAAAAACAGTCTCGGCCGCATTTCCCAACGCACAACGTTAGCCCATTGGTTAATCAACACCGGCAAATCCCGATACGAATGCACCCATTTGGAAAAAGAATCGGCAATAATCGTTTCCGACGTCGGTCTGACAATCAACGGCTCATCAAGCGGACTTGACGGAACAAGCTTTCCGTCTTCATTGCTTAAACGCGAATGAGTTACAATAGCCATTTCCTTGGCAAAACCCTCAACGTGTTCTGCTTCTTTCTGGAAAAAGCTGAGCGGGATAAAAAGCGGAAAATAGCAGTTGTCGTGTCCTGTTTCTTTAATCTTTTCATCAAGCAAATGCTGGATACGTTCCCAAATTCCATATCCCCAGGGTTTGATAACCATGCACCCCGGAGAGGATGAAACTTCGGCCATATCGGCAGCCGCCACCACGTTCTGATACCAGTCCGGATAGCTGTTCTCTCTTATATTCTTCAGAGCCATAACCGATTGTCCTTATAATTAATTGTTTAAACCTCGAAAAGTAAATACCAAAAAACGCCCGCTGTCAAGCCTGTAAAGAGAGAAAAAAAACAACATCTTTAACTTTTTTTAATCTTTATTATATAAAAAGATTTCATCAAAACACAAAGGGGTACACGATGAAACGCATTTTTTTAAGTCTGCTTTTAGCTCTAACCTGTCTTCTGTCAGCCTGCAAAGAAGAAACGCACACTAACCGGATTTATGTTTTTTCCCAACCCGGCTGTGGCCATTGCGAACACGCCAAGGCTTATATGGACAGATATTATAAAAACTATGACATTAAAGATATGAATATCCGCGAAGGTTCAAATTTGGACTATTTGCGCCGCTACGCCCGTAAATTCAAAGTCTCAGAGCAAAACTTAGGCACGCCTTTTATCATTTTGGGAGATAATTATATTATGGGCTGGGGCGCCGAACAACAAAAAAGGTTTAATGTCTTGGCAAAACAATTTTCCCCGAAGAAATAATATAAAAAGCGGCATAAACAGCCGCTTTTACTTTATAAAACAACTCTCCACAAACCTTCCTCTAAATTTAATAGAACGTTCTTGTGATAAATCCTTGTTTTTTTGTTGCACAAGCAATTTGCTGAATATATAAAATAGAGGAAGATTTAAATTATAGAGGGAAAACCGATGAAACTTTCAATCATTACAATATGTTACAACATAAAAAATGAAATCGAAAGGACTTGTCAAAGCATTGTAGAACAAACCAACCAAGATTTTGAGTGGATAGTTGTTGACGGCGGCTCCACTGATGGCACCAAGGAAATCTTGGAAAAGTATAAAAAACGTATCAATATCTTCATCTCCGAACCAGACACCGGCATTTATAACGCTATGAACAAAGGCATAAAAAAAGCCTCCGGCGAATACTTAAACTTTATGAACGGCGGCGACAGCTTTGCCGCACCGGACGTCATCGAAAAGTTTTATAACGCAGACATACAAAACGCTGATGTGATTTATGGCAATGTAAATTTTATCAAAAAAAATAGTAAAAAAACGCTGGGAATATTTCCGGATTGTTTAGATAAACTTTATTTCGGCCATAGCTGTATCAATCATCAATCCGCTTTTATCAAACATTCGCTTTTTGATAAATACGGCTTGTATGATGAGCAGTATAAAATTGCAGCCGATTGGGAAAAATGGATTGTTTTTATAAAAAATAACTGTGTTTTTTATCACATAGATCAAATCATTGCCGATTTTTATTGTGATGGTGTAAGTCACACACAAAAAGAAAAATTACGCCAAGAAAACCAAAAAATTATCTCAGCGCATTTTAGCCCCGAGGAGCAAAAGCGAATTCAACAAATTTGCCATAAAACAAAATTTTATTTGTTTAACTTCATCCCTGTTTATAAAATTGTCAAAAAAAGCAACGCTTCAAGACACTATCTTTTCGGTTTTATCCCCTTCTTAAAAATAAAGGAAAAATAAAATGAAAAAGGTTTTTGTTTCCGGTTGCTTTGATGTGCTGCACAGCGGGCATATCCGTTTTTTTGAAGAAGCCGCGCAATACGGAGATTTATATGTTTCCATCGGTTCGGATAAAACTGTCGCGGAGCTTAAGCACCGCCCGACACTTTATAACGAACAGGAACGCCTTTATATGGTGTCTGCTGTCAAATTCGTTCATCAGGCATTTATCGCCAAGGGCAGGGGAAAACTTGATTTTTTAGAGGAATTGAAAACGATAAAGCCGGATTATTTTTTCGTCAATTCTGACGGCGACAGTCCGGAAAAACGCACCGCTGTCGAGGCTTTAGGCATCCGTTACATCGTTTCAACCCGTATCCCGAAAGATTTATTGCCGGTTCGTTCCACAACAAGTATAAGAATGAGTTTGAGAAAATGAAACAAAACCAATATAATTTTAAAATAAGTGTCATAGTTCCCGTATATAATGTCGAAAAATATATTGAGAAGTGTGTTAAAAGCCTTTTGGCTCAGAGCTTAAAAGAATTAGAAATCATATTTATTGATGATAGAGGAACGGATAATTCGGTTAATATCATAAAAAAATATGTTTCAGAAAACAGTGGGATAAAAATATTATCTAACGAAACAAATCAAGGAGTAGCCGTTTCTCGCAATCGCGGAATGAAAATAGCACAAGGTGAGTTTATTGCTTTTCTTGATGCGGATGATTGGGTTGAAAAAGATTTTTATGAAAAGTTATATGAAAAAGCAATTGAGGAAAATGCAGATATTGTAAGAGGGGGAGTGGTATATGAAAACAAAGGAGAACAAAAAACAAATAAAGGAGTAGAGCATAAAATAAAGCAGATTGCTGAAGCGAAAAGGTTTATTCCTCTTGCCTATAATTGGGGATTTGGACTCTCAATTTATAAAAAAGAGTTACTAGAAGAAAATCATTTGGAATTTCCTTTGTTAACAAATGGAGAAGATATTGTCTTTTTAGTAAAAGCTTTATACTATTGCAAAAAATTTGCTTATGATTTTTCTGCACAATATCATTATGTGCAACATCAAGATTCCGCATCTCACAAATATTCGCAAAAATATATAGTTAGTGTTATTTCTCATTTTGTAATGATAATAGAGTTTTTAAATCAGCAACAATTATGCAAAAAAGACTATGTAGCATATATGAAAAACAACATTTTAAATCCGCTACATAATTATTGGAAAAACTTTGTCGAACAACTTGGAACTTCTGAAGATATACAATATTTTTTAGAGCAAAGCAATAATATATTTAGGCTTTTAAAATACCAAAAGGATATGGAAATATCGAATTATGTAAATAAAAAATTTTATATTTTTAGCATCTTTCCCTTATATTCAATTAAGAAAAAAAACAAGGTATCTCGCCATTACCTTTTCGGTATTATCCCGATCTTAAAAGTCAAAACCAAGTAAAACAAAATCTCCGAAAGCAAGCTTTCGGAGATTTTGTTGTGAAATATCAGCCTTTATTTGCCAAAATATCTCTTTAACAAACCGTCAAAACCTCTGCCGTGGCGGGCTTCGTCTTTGCACATTTCGTGTACGCTGTCGTGAATAGCGTCATAGCCGAGTTCTTTGGCAAGCGTGGCAATCTCTTTTTTGCCGGCGCAAGCACCGAATTCGGCCGCAGCACGCATTTCGACATTTTTCTTGGTTGAGGAGGTAACAACTTCACCGAGCATTTCGGCAAAACGGGACGCATGGTCGGCTTCTTCAAACGCATAACGTTTAAAAGCTTCGGCAATTTCCGGATAACCCTCGCGGTCAGCTTGTCTGCTCATCGCCAGATACATTCCAACCTCGCAGCATTCGCCGGTAAAGTGTTCCCTTAACCCTTTGACAACACGCTCATCTAATCCTTTGGCAACGCCGATTCTATGTTCATCAGCATATGCTTTTTCTTCATCCATCGGCTTAAAAGTTTTTGCGCCGCAAACCGGGCATACCGCGGGCATTTCATCGCTTTCGATAACTTGTCCGCAAACAGTACAAATATATTTCATTTAAAAACGTCCTTATAAAAAAATATTCCGAATATTATCTAGGTAAAACTTTGCCGATTGTCAAATACTAAAACCTGTGTACATAAAAAAATTTTATCTTGGCAAATCAGTCCCGCATACATAAACTAACCTAAACTCTGTATTTATATAAAGAGGTTTTGTGTAATTTATATCTTAGGAGAATATGATGAGTGATAAAACCATGAAAATTGTCCTCTCGGTGCTGACCGTCATTTTGTTGGCGCTGATTGCGGCATTGTTTGCGTTCAAAGGCGGTGCGCAGAAAGCTGATTTAAATAAGCTGGCACTGCGCATAGGGGAATTGCGCCAATACCAGACAATGAGCCATGCCGACATGAATAAAGCAATGGAAAAAGCTTTTTCCCGCATCGGTTATAATGTTGTGTCTGCAACCGAAGATAACCTTTATCCGTCAACCGCCGCTAACGCCGGTGTCAATTTTTACGTCCGCGGTTATAACCCGTTTAACGAGTTGAAGACCAACAAAAAAGCCGTCAATATTCTCTATATCAGAGATTATGATTCTCTTTATCCGGACGAACTGAACGCCTTTGACGGAATCGCCACCCCGTCAAAAGACTTCTATAATTACGTTATCTCTGCCGGCTATGCCGCGGTTTATCTGCCGGAGTTTACCGATGTGTCGGTTTTTGCAGTCGCCCCGCAGGAAAGCTTAAAGCGTAATCTTCTTTATGTCGGTGATAATGACCGCTTCAGTCCGGCTGTTTCCGCAGCTCTTGAAGCCAAACTTCCGGTTGAAGTCTATGGCCGTTTTTGGATTGGCAATATTGATGACGAATACATCAAAGGCGAATATATTCATGAAAATGATTTAGGCGCATACTTTGCTTCTGCGGCTATTAACTTGGTAAATGTTTCAGCTCACGAATCAGAGCTTGGCATTATTCCGTCCCGCGTTTATGACATTGCCGCCGCCAAAGGCTTTATGTTAGCACCTTATAACAAAGAAATAGAAGCCGTCTTTGGCGATTCTGTTCCGATGTATAAGAATGCAGATGAATTAAAAGCTCTTTACAATAAATACATCAATGACCCGAAAGCGCGTGCAGAAAAAGCCGAAGTTGCTTACCGGATTGCTGTTTCCGAGTATAATGTTGATGCATTTGCTCAGCGCTTAAACGGCCTTGTAGAGTTTTTAATCAACGAGAAAAAACTCTAAATGAAATTAAAAGCCGGACATAAAATACTTTTAGTTCTGGCTGTTCTCCTGACGGCAGTAGTGCTGTGCGCTCTGCCGTTCAGGGTTTTAAAACAAGAAACACTCTATGTGTGCACCAAAGGCCAACCTTCATCTGCAGAAGCCGGTTTTATTAATGAACTCAGGCGTATGGGATTTGCCGTTAAACTGAATGCTCAAGATCTTCCTAAACCTCAAACCACAGCTCTGTGGCTGGATACGCCAAACGCCTTGGAAGAGATGAAAAAATCTCAGGCCGAGGTTAATTTTATCTACACAACAGCATATTATCCCTTGCCCTTAGCCGGACAAACCAAGGCCTTTGTCGTTTTAACCCCGTATCGGGAGCTGTATGAGCATTATGTCCGCTCTAACCAAAAGACGGCTCTGTTTTCATTAGGGATAAACCTCAAAGATTTTTATAACATGGATGATAAAAAAATCTATACCGCGATATATTATGGCGATAATAACAAATTTTTTCCGTATGCCGAAGAGTTAAAACAAAAAAAGGATATCCGCTTTATGGGCAATTTTTGGCCGGTTTCGTTTGCTCCGCTGCAGCCCAAAACACAAAAACAAAAAGCCGATATCTTAAATCAAACCGACATCGTTATTGTTTACAATGATCCCGCATCACCGCAATCTAAAATAATCCCCTCGGAGCTGGCCGAAGCCGCCGGTTGCGGCACAATGGTCTTTTCAACGCCAAATCCGGCTGTTGCGGAACTTTACGGCAATAATATCATCACCTATGACACACTCCCTGATTTAGAAGAAAAACTGGCGTATTATCTGAACAAACGCGGGCAAACCAAACATATAAGCCGTGCCTTACAAAAAATCACCGTGGAAAAATACAGCTCTGCCGTTACGGCAAAACGTTTTAAAGAAATCCAGTACTGGTTAAAACAAAACTCTCCTAAGCCTGCTTTAAGATAATCTCGGCCGCATCTTCCATCTCATCATAAGTCAGCTTATGTTCAATTCCGTCATACTCATAAGCTTCCCAGAAAATATCGTGTTGCTCAAGCCAGTCTTTGGTAAAGCCAAGCGTTTTATATTGCACAAACAAGTCATGCGTTCCATGGAACAAATAAACCGAAGGTCTTGAGGTAATCTCTTTTTCCAGCATATCTTTTCCCGAGATAACACCGGCAAACGGGAAAACGCCGCCGAGTTCATATCTGCGGGTTAAGCCGGTATAAATCGCTAACATCGCTCCTTGCGAAAACCCCATAACAAAAGTGTTTTTATTGTTAACGCCGTATTCTTTTTGTAAAGCATTGATAAAGCGGTTAACCCGTTTGGCCATCAGGCTGATGCGCTCGCCTGTTTTATTATAAATGGAAATAATTTCATCGGTTGAGGTTTCGGGCTTTCTTCTTTTGCGCTCAGGGTCAACATCAGTTAAAGCGTACCATTGCTTTTTTAAGGGGTTTCGCTCGCTTGCCATATCAGACATCGGCACAATAACGAGCGTATTCTCTAAACGCTCGGAGAGCATTTTCGCATACGGCTCAACATCTTCAATTGAACTGTTGTAGCCATGCAAAAACACAATCAGTTTTGATATTTTAGCCGAAGAACCATATTTCTGATAAAAAAATTCCTGCATAATTTTCTCCGTTCATAACGTCAGTCTTCTGTTTAATAAAAAAATGTTAAAAAAAGCCTAATGTTTCTAATAAATTAAGATTACAAAAAACACGAAAAAAAGTGCTTGACAATTCAAAAATCAAGAACTAAAGTAGAACAAAATAACAGATGAAATCGGAGGAAATATGTTAACGCCAAAACAACATAATCTGCTCATATTTATTGATGAGTTTATTAAACAAAACGGTCATTCACCGTCTTTTGAGGAGATGAAAGCAGCCGTCGGCTTAAAGTCAAAATCAGGCATTCACGCGCTGATAAATTCTCTTGAAGAACGCGGCTTTATTAAAAAACTGGCGCACAAGGCGCGCGCACTGGAAGTTATCAAACTCCCGAAAACCGAAAACACGCCTTTAGAACCTGAACTTTCCGCCAATGATAATGGCGAGACCGAGTTCTCTTTAATGGTGCCGCTCTATGGCAAAATCGCCGCCGGTACGCCGATAGAGGCAATTGCCAATCCTTCGGAATATATTTATATCCCTAAAAGCTTTTCCACATCTTCCGAGCTTTACGCTCTAACGATTGAAGGGGAGTCTATGATAGAAGCCGGTATCTTTGACGGCGATACCGCCATTATCCGCCGCTCGGACCGTGCCGATAACGGGCAAATTGTTGTCGCTTTGGTGGATAATGAAGAGGCAACGCTTAAAGTCTTGGATAAAAAATCCGGTAATGAAGTGTGGCTGTTGCCGTGTAATAAATCATATAATCCGATAAAGCTGACGGCCGACCGTCTGAAAATCCAAGGCGTGCTTTACGGCATTGTCCGCAAATACAGCTAGAGGAGAACAGTCTTGAAAATAGCACTCATAACAGCTATGCAATGCGAGTACGACGCCGTTGCTTCATTGTATCATTTTAACAGCGAGGGCAGGGAGGTTGCCTATGGTCATGACTTGATGTTAATTAAATCCGGTATCGGCAAGGTTAACGGAGCGCTGGCCGCCATGAAAGCCTGCCTTGCCAACGCTGATTTGGTGATAAACACCGGTCTTGCCGGCGGAATTGACAGCAGCTTGTCCCAGGGTGACATCGTTTTGGCAGATAAAACCTGTTATCATGACGTCTGGTGCTGTTCCCCGAATGAAAAAGGGCAGGTGCAGGATTTGCCGCTTTATTATGAAGTCCCGCAAAAAGTGTTTAACGCCGTGTCTTCTGCAGCACCGGAATTTAAAACCGGACTTATCGTTACCGGTGATGTCTTTTTAACCGACCCCGTCCGCTTAAAAGAAATCAAATCAGATTTTAAAGCCGCTTTGGCTGTCGATATGGAAAGCGCCGCAGTTGCCCAAACTTGTCATATTCATCACACGCCTTATCTCTCGCTTCGCATCATCAGCGATGTTGTCGGTAAAGAAACGCAACTGAACGATTATGATAATTTTTGGCAAAATATGCCGCAAAAGGCCTCGCAAATGGTCGATACGGTTTTAAAGAATTTGTAATCTCTCCCTATTATTATGCCGTTTCACAAAAATAAAAACCCGCGGTTTCGCGGGCTTTTTTATGCAATATGCAGTCTTATTTTACATGCCACCATTATACATAGCCAAAGCCGTAATGTAAAATTGTAAAAAAGCGACCGAAAAGATAGAAACAAATACCATAATGACAAAATAAATTGCCGCATACTTCATCGCACGCTTTTTATGTACAGGATCCGCATAACGGGGTTCGCCGCACTCCAGAACTCTGTTGTCCTCTTCAATAAAGCAAACCGTAATAAACAACTTAAACAGATAATACAAGTAGAACGGAAATAAAAGAGTGGACAATAAATAAGTTATAAGGAGATAGAGAAAGCCTGTATGGTCATCTGCCGTAAGGTTATTTGCCCCGGATAGATAAAAACTGCTGACAAAACCGATGGCCATCATCAAAACCAACAGACAAATAAACGGCCGGTAAAATCCTTTCCATGCCGAGTTGCCCGTATCATGGATTCTGCGAACAGACAAAGACAGACTAATAATCGCCTGAATGCCCATAAAGACAAGTATAATGCCTGAAAGCAGCGTTTCATGATTGCCCAAAACATCATAAGGTAATAAAATCAAACCACCGAAAAAGCCCAGAATAACAAAAAAGTTAATCAACATAAAAGACCAAAACTCAAAGCGTGAGGTTCGTCCCTTAAAGTTAAAAATGTTTTTATAAGCATCCGCCCAAGCGCCAAACGCCCCATTGCAAAAAGACTGGCAGCAGCAGGCGCATGATACGTTTTCATCATCGTTCTCTTGAGCTTTAAGTTCGGCAAATTTGCGTTCGGCCGTTTTTTGCGCGCTGTTGATAACGTTTCTGCGCTTTTTTGTATCAGCCAATGTTTTGCTGCCTTTTTCATCTTCCGAGGATATGCTGGTGCTTTGGTCAGCCGCCTTTAGCGTCTTAACGCCTTTCTTTGCCGCTTTTTTCAAAGCCTTTGCCGTCTTCACTTCTTCGTTATGAGCTTTAATTTCCATCACTTCATCAAGCGGATTAATATTGGCTTTATGAAAAACCGGCGTATCATCAGCAGGTTGAACTTTCAAAACACTATCTTTTTTAACCGAACGCTTTTTTGCAGGTTTTGCCGCTGCGGTCGTTTTGCTGGTTGCGGATGTTTTCTTTGAATCGTCAGACAAAGCTTTAACATCTTTGTCGGCAGAAGTTTTACGAGTAGCCATATCTATCCTCTTAAAAAAAATTAATATCAGTTTTATAATAGTCAAAAAGTTTACGTTTACAAGCGTTTATCCGAATAAATCACAGTTTTTTATCAATTTAAAATAAAATCTTGGCTGAGCGGAAGCGTCTGGTCTTTTCATCAAAAACCACTCTTAAAACCGAACCGTTTTCAAGCCGGATACTTTTCTTAAAACAAATCTCGGAAAAAATCCTGATAAGCATTCCGTGTGTGACGATAAGAACGTTCTCTCTGCCATCTTCCCAAAGCCTCTGCACCACTTTCATAAACCGTTTCTGCACTTGCCCCACCGTTTCACCCATCGGATACCCGATATCATAGCGTTCCGGATTTTTAATATCGTTAAAAGCCTGATGAATATAAGGAAATTTAGCAGCTAAATCCATTCCTTTAATCCCCTCGGCTTTGCCGAAATCCATCTCTCTTAATTGTTTGGTGTAATGCATCGGCAAATCAAGCGAAGCGCTGATAATCTCAGCCGTCTTTTTAGCCCGTTTCAAATCGCTGGTGTAAATGGTTTCAATAGTCTTTTTTAATTCCGCAAAATTGCAGGCTGCCCTATGGGCTTGTTTCACGCCGGTCTCATTAAGCGGCAAATCGTTTTTTCCCTGAACGCGCCCCTCTAAGTTCCAATCTGTCTGTCCGTGCCTCATAAGGTATAAAATCATCGCTTATCCTTTTTTATATTATGTAATTCTACCCCTCAGCCGTCATAATAAGCGTCAAAGAAGCCAAAATCAACCCCAAAAGAGAGAATATAAACATTAATCTTTTTGTTTACCGAGCGCGCAGAAGAAAAAGCCGTCGGTTTTGGTCGTAAGCGGTGAAAAATGCAGCCATTTTTCGCCCTCAAACGGGTAAACCGGCAAATCAAGCGTTTTTTGCCAAAGCTCTTTATGGTTAAGCGGAAAAAACTCGGGGTGCTTTTGCAAAAAAGCTTCGATTTGTTTTTCGTTTTCTTCGTTAAAGACCGAGCAGGTAATATAAATCAGCCGTCCGCCGGACTTGGTGTGTTTAGCGCCAAACTCAAGCAGTTCCTGCTGGGTTTTAACAATGTCCTCAAGCTTTTGGGGGGATAAACGAAATTTTGCGTCCGGCGCGCGCCGCCAAACGCCGCTGCCTGAACACGGCGCGTCTAAAATAAACCGGTCATAATCGCTGTCTTCAACCGTATTTTTTAATTTAATATTCAAAACACCGAGTCGCTCCGCCCGTTTTTTTATTCTGGATAACCGTTCTTGGTTGATATCATGGGCAAAAACAACGCCGTCGTTATGCATGAGCGCGCCCAAAGCCAGTGCTTTGCCGCCGGCTCCCGCGCAATAATCCATAATTTTATGATGAGCTTTTGCATTACATAACAAAGAGATAACCTGTGAGGCCTCATCCATCACTTCAATATCGCCGTCTTGAAACGTCATCGCGTTTTTAAGGTTAACTCTTTCAGTCGAACGTAAACCAATCGGTGAAAACGGGGTAGGGGAGAAAAACAGTCCTTCTTTTCTAAGTCTGTCTTTAGCCTGCTCACGGCTGATAAAATTAGCTCTGACATCAACCGGCGCCGTTTCGTTTAACGCTTCAAGCAATTTCTTGTCTGAAAACTTAGAAAACAGCCACTTCGGACACTCATACAAATCAGCCTCATCGTATGCCTCAAATGTTTTAGCTATTGCAAGCGCCTTTTTTTCATCTTCGCTTAAAACAGCCGGCGCGTATTCTTCGCCGTTAAATAAAAGCTCCAAATCCTGATTTTTCAAATAAAGCGCCGTTAACAGCCGCGGCGACGCGTTCTGTCCGAATGCTTTACTGAGCCTGATCCTTTGTCGGATAATTCCCCAGACCGTATCGCCGATAAACCGCCTGTCTTTAGCCCCGATATACCGTCTGGCCTTAAAATATTTTTCGAGCAAGACATCTGCCGGAAGTAAATCTTTCATCACTTCCTCTAAAACGTCAATCACTGCCTGAACTCTGCTTGCTTCCTTCATCTTTCCTCGCTTTTAAGAGACAATTTCTATTGTTCATAAAGCCTTTTTTTTAGCTTTTCAAGCCAAATATTCCCTCTTTACCCCCAAATCAAATGTTTTTTGTTGCCAAAATTAAAATTTTGTGCTAAAAGGCTCTCAAGAGAAATTTAGGAAAGTATAATAAATGGATAAAATCCTTGTCTTAAACTCCGGCTCGACCACTGTAAAATTTCAACTTTTTAAAATGGATGAAAACACGCATGAGGTTATGGCTAAAGGCGGTGTGGAGCGTATCGGCCTGCAAGGCTCTAAACTGATAATTAAGTCCGGAGCAAATGCAGAGTTTTCTTGTGAAGAACCGATAAACAATCATAAAGAAGCGATTAAAGCAATCTTAGATTGTCTGACCAGACACTTCTTAAAAAATATTTCTGAGCTTTCCGCCGTCGGGCATCGTATGGGGCATGGCGGGGAATATTTTGATCAGTCCGTCATTATTGATGAAGATGTAACCCAAAAAATTTATGATACAGTGCCTTTGCTTCCTTTGCACGGGCCGGCTTTGGTTCACGGGCTTGAAGCTGTCACCGCTTTATTGCCGGATGTCTTGCAGGTTGCGGCTTTTGATAGCGCCTATCATCAGAGTATGCAAAAATGCGCCTATACTTATGCCATACCGAAGGAATATTATAAAAAAGATCATATTCGCCGCTATGGTTTCCACGGCACGTCACATCATTTTGCCGCTAAAAAAGCTGCCGAACATTTAGGCCGGACCGGCAAGTTTATTTGTTGTCACTTAGGCGGCGGGGCTTCTGTTACGGCAATAGACAATATGAAAAGTGTAGATACCACCATGGGCTATACACCGACTGCCGGAATTA
>JAGASU010000056.1 GCA_017621635.1 Alphaproteobacteria bacterium
AGGAGCAGGCGTACGATTTGTTTAATAAAGCATACGACCTTTATTGCCTGTTTTGGGGCTTGAATATGAATATGCTCGATGTGTCGGAAATGAAATGGCTTGAAGACAGCGTGGAAGACATTAAGCGCATTAGCGAGAAAGTGAACGCGGCGGCGCCGGTGACTAAAGTTTCTGATGTTGTGGTTGAAGAAGCGACTGATGAACCGAAGACAGCGTTTTCGAAGATGAAAGCGTTTGTAAGGAAAGCGGTGGATTGTTGCATTGAGTAAAAAATGTTGAAAACAGAAAAACATTATCAAGAAAGTCTGCCGGCTAATCTGAGCTGGCGGGCTTTTTTTGCGGCGGCATTCGGCAGTTTTCATTTTATTGATATTCGCGGAAGGTCTTCGCGCAAAGAGTGGTGGGTGGTGACATTAAGCTCTTTTGTGTTGATGTTTTTAGCGGCTTTTATTTACAGCTTTCTGGCAGTTTATGTTTTTGACTATAATTATGAAACGGCTTCGCTTGAAGAATTAAACACTTTTATCAATATCGGGCAGGCAATTAATTTCTTTTTTTCGATTCCGATGATGGCGGTCGGCTTCAGGCGTTTTCATGATTTGGGATGGAGCGCGTGGCTTAGTCTTCTGATTATCCCGAATTTTTTACTCCCCTTTTGGAAAGGAGAAAACAAAGATAACAAATATGGTGTTTCCATTTATTAAAATAGCTTAGCGCTTTTGAGTCAAAAAAGAAAAACATCTCTGTTAACAGAGATGTTTTTTGTGTGTAATAAATGAAAAACTGTTGTTTATGCTGACATACTGCGTTTGCGCATTGCCATCATTCGGATGGTTAAGCCGTTATCTTTAGTGTTTTCTTTGGTTATATGTTTATTTAATTCTGCCTTAAAAGCTTTTACACCTTTCTTGGTTATCTGCTGATAACGATGAGCTGCTAAATTTGCGCAGTCTTCATGCGAAGTCCGACAACCCAGATCAATATTGCAACGGGCTTTTTGCGCATGCAAAACATTTATTAAATCATTATCGCTGACATGGCCGACACGGTCTTTTAAGGTTGCTTTATCCATCGTCTTGCCTAAGAGATTGAAAACCTCCTCTGCCGTTTGGCATTCATCCAGAGCTGAAACAAACGCTTTGCCGTTGACGCCTTTTTTATTTTCTTGTACCATATCTTCCTCCGTTATAATAATTCACTTTCTTCTTATATAAGGGAGTATATCAGATTTTTGAGGGTTTGGCAAGAGATTTTTGTAACAAAAATGTCATATTTCAGCAATTTCTTGTTAAAAAATATCTTGACAAGTTTTTTAAGTTATCGGCTTTTTGCCCAAAAGTTGCAATCATACTTTCGGCTTCTTCTATCAAACCGGAAGCTATTTCATAGGCTTTATCAACACCATAGATACTGACAAAATTCAGTTTATGCTGGGCTTTGTCTTTCTTTAAGGTTTTGCCGACTACTTTTTCATCACCTTTGATATCTAAAATATCATCAGTGATTTGAAAGGCTATACCTAAGTTGCGGGAAAACTTTATCAAAAGCTTCTTTTCATCTTCGCTTGCGTTGCCCAAAACCGCGCCTGCTTCACAGGGATAACGTAACAAACAACCGGTTTTTAATTCCTCGGTATGTTTGATTATTTCTTCAGCATTGGCGTGAAGCTCGTGAGAATCGGTATATAAATCCAGCACCTGACCGGCGATCATCCCCTCTTTAGCACCGGCAGCCTGAGCTAACATCAGGGTTAACTCAACTTTTTTAGCATCTGTGATATGGGCCTTGTTTAACACCTCAAATGCATAGGTTAGAAGACCGTCGCCGGCGAGAATCGCTGTTGCCTCATCGTAGGCTTTATGGCAGGTCGGCTTGCCGCGGCGCAAGTCATCATTATCCATAGCCGGCAGGTCATCGTGTATCAGCGAATAAGTGTGCAGCATTTCAAGCGACACCGCCACGGGGAGTGCTGTTTCATAAGACACATCAAACAATGAAGCCGTTTGGTGCAACAAAAACGGGCGCAAGCGCTTGCCGCCATTCATTAAGCTATAACGCATAGCTTCCAAAGCCCGCTGTTCGGGGGCATTATTTAATCTAAAACAGCTTTCAAGCCGCTGATTAAATTCTTTAGCATATTGGCTTAAAAGTGTCTGAATATCCGTCATCATAGTCCTCCGGCGTTAAGCTTCAACGTTGTCCAAGGGGACGGTTTTGAGCGTTCCGTCTAATCCTGTTTCTATTTTTTCAACCTTTAAAGCCGCTGCGGCAAGCTTGTCCTGACAGATTTTTTTTAACGCCACCGCTTTTTCATAAGCGGTTACGGCATCATCTAATTTAATTTGCCCGCTTTCCAGCTCCCGAACAATATTTTCAAGTTCAGACAAAGCTTCCTCAAAACTTATGTTTTTTAAATCTACGACATCTGACTGCATTTTTTCCTCCTATTGATAGCTTCCGGCCATAAAACCGCCGTCAACGATTATATCCTGTCCGGTTAAATAAGTGTTTTCTTCGCTTGCCAAAAAATAAACCGTACGGGCGATATCACTTGGCTCGGCTAAGCGGTTCAGAGCTGTTTTAGCGGCAAGCTCAGCTCGTTTTTGCGCGTCATTATTGGTTTGAAACATTATGGTATTGACAAAGCCCGGCGAAACCGTATTACACAAAACATTATACCGCCCATATTCCAGCGCCAATGTTTTTATCAACCCGATAAGTGCGTGCTTTGAAGAAGTATAGGCGGCCCTGCCCTCGCGACTGATTGAGCCGTAGAGCGAAGCTATACCGACCACATAACCGCCGTTTTGTTTAAAATACGAATCGTTGGCTTTCATAATTTCAATTAAAGAAGCGATGTTAACATTGATGGTTTTTGCAAACTCCTCTTGCGGCATTCGAGCCGTTAGCAACGGATGATTGTATCCCGCACAATGGATTATCGCATCATAGTTTGCCGGATTTTGCGCAAACCATTTTTTTATAGCCGGTATATCCGACAAATCAAGCTCGGTTGAACGCGGGGCGATAACTTCATGGCCGTTTTGCTGATATATTTCCTTAATCGCGCTGCCGATTCCGCCGCCGGCTCCGGTTATAAATACTCTCATTGTACCTCCTTATAACTTGATTAATTCGATTTGTTTATTCGGCAAATCTTTTACACCGACCCCTAATGCTGCAAGCTTGTCACGGATTTCGTCTGACTTTGCCCAGTCTTTAGCGGCTCTTGCTTCGGCACGCTGTTCCAAAAGTGCGGCGATTTCCGGCGTTACTTCCACCGCCGCGGGCTTTTTAGCCGCAACATCTTTCAAGAACAGACCCAACACGCCGTCAACGTGCATTAAAAACGCCAGACGCTGTGCTGCAGACTTTTTATTATCTTTAACCACACCCCACATATAAGAAAGCGCCAGCGGGGTTTTAAGATCATCAAACAAATAGTTATTAAACTCGTTTTTTAAGCTTTCTAACTCGGTTTGCTCCGGAGCTGTCATAGTTTCTGCGCTGGCTTTGAACTCGGCAACATAATCAGCCAAGTTTTCATACGCCTTTTTAGCCGCGTCCATCGCCTCTTCTGAGAAAATTGCCGAACTGCGATAGTGCGACGTTAAGCAGAAATATTTATAATGCACCGGCAAATAGCCCTTTTCAACCAACGTATCAAGGGTTAAAAAGCCGCCTTTGGACTTACTCATTTTGCCGGACTTGTTATTCAAAAATTCCATATGCACCCAATAGTTCACCCATTCGTGTCCGAGCCTTGCCTCGCTTTGGGCAATTTCGTTTTCGTGGTGAACCGGAATATGGTCAATTCCGCCGCAATGGATGTCTATACGCTCGCCCAAATATTTGGTTGACATTGCCGAGCATTCAATATGCCAGCCCGGATAGCCCCTGCCCCACGGACTGTCCCATTGCAAAATCTGATTTTCAAACTTAGATGAGGTAAACCACAAGACAAAGTCTGAAGGATTACGCTTGTTCATATCCTGCTCGGTGCGCGCGCCGTGTTTTAAGTCTTCACGGTTTTGGCCTGACAAGCAGCCGTATCTCGGGAATTTAGCGGTATCAAAATAAACATTGCCGTTTGAGATGTAAGCAAAGCCCTTTTCTTCTAAGGCTTTGACAAACTCTATCATATCGTTAATATGTTCGGTAGCACGGCAAACAATGGTCGGACGTTTCAAGCCTAATGCCGCGGTGTGGCGGAAAAAGGCGTCTTCATACATACGGGCGATTTCCAATACGCTTTTTTGTTCGCGTTCGGCGGCGATTTTCATTTTATCTTCGCCCTCATCGCCATCACTTGTCAAGTGTCCGACATCGGTCACGTTCATCACGTGTTTAACCTTGTAACCGGCCAGACGCAAGGTGTTGGCAAGCAAATCTTCAAAAATATAGGTGCGGAGGTTGCCGATGTGCGCATAGTTATAAACCGTCGGACCGCAGCAATACATTGTTACCTGTTTGTCTGACAGCGGTTTAAACTCATCTTTATTGCGGGTTTTGGTGTTATATAAATAGACGCTCATTTTCGTTTTCCTTATCCTATATTAAAAAAAGAGGCAGTTTAGAAACTGCCCTTTATGTTTTCATACGTTAAAACAACTCCGGCAGCGAGAGCTTTAAGAGGCCTTACAGCAACAGATGTTGATAACGATATTTAACATTTTATCCCTTTCTTGTTTGATTTGTTATAATGTGGCGCGCTTTGCCCTGATTGTCAAGCGTTTATATTTTTTATTATACACTTTTTAAGCGCTGATTTGGTGAATCAGGACCGTGACGTTGGTGATAAACAATTTAACCGAAATTGCCAACAAAATCATCCCGAAAGCTTTCTTTAAGATGTAGATGGTGGCCTGACTTAAATGCTTTTTAAAAAAGCGGGATAACCTTATGGCGCCAAAAACACATAAACTATCCGCCAAAACAGCCAATAAAACATTTATATCCGAATATTGCGAACGAATCGACAACAACGCCGTCAATACACCGGCCCCGATAAATAAAGGAAAGACCACCGGAACCATTGTCGCATCGCCGGAAACTTCAGCTCCCTCGCAAAACACGTTAACATCCAATATCATCTCAATACTGATTAAAAAGACAATCAGCGAACCGGCTATCGCAAAAGAAGAAATATCCAGCCCGAAAAGCTTTAAAAACGCTTCTCCGGCATAAAAAAAGAATATCAATAAAAACAAGGAATATAAACCGGCACGGCGGGCGCTTATTCTTATGCCTTTATTTTGCATACTTATCACAATCGGGATATTGCCCGGCACATCGGTAATCGCAAAAAGCACAACAAAAGCCGATATTAATTCACGCATACTGAATTCTTGAAAAAACTGCATTATCTTCTCCTTTTATAATTATTTCAGCAGCAATATAGCGTCGGTTTTTATTCTGTAAAGAGTTGTTTTGAGTTACGCGCCTAATTTTTTGTTGACTTTAGAAGATAAAATATTATGCTTTTGATAGTTTTTAATTATTAAAAAAATTATTATATGGAAAAAATTTTTAATTTTATCAGCTTTGGCATGACATTTTGCGTGCTGGGGTGTTTGGGAGTTATCTCAGTTATATCTTTACGTGGCTGGACTGATTTTCCCCCTATTCATTTGCTTTTGTTTAGCGCTGCTTTTATCGGAGTAGCTGTTAGATTTTTTAAACAAAAGCTGTGGTTTAAGGGTCTGGAATGGTTTTCGTTTGCGGTGCTTATGGTCGTTTTATATTTTTTGTGAATTTCTTTCTCGTTGTTTGGCTTTGGCTACAACACGGATAATAAAAAAGAGCATATCCTTTGGGGATGCGCTCTTTTTTATTATTCACTGATTTTTTACCAAGACATAATTTCATTCATCAAAGA
The DNA here is from genome assembly GCA_017621635.1 of Alphaproteobacteria bacterium. Lineage (GTDB taxonomy): Bacteria > Pseudomonadota > Alphaproteobacteria > RF32 > CAG-239 > CAG-267. The sequence continues at coordinate 5,879 of JAGASU010000056.1, forward strand.
ATATCATTTGAATCTGCACCTGCTATGTCGGCTATACTTGCGCACATATAAATACAGTACAGAATCACTCGCCGTTCCTTGCGCAGAAATAAATACAACACAGAATCGCAAAGAAAATAATATATTCACCTTCCATAATCTTTAATTTAATGATTAATAATTTGAAAACGAAGATAGTATATATTATAAATATCAATTTGTCCAGCTATTTTTTAACTGCATAACATTATAATCTTACTGATTTTTTGATATAAATTTTATGACACGGTATCGTTTAATGCCGAATTTCAAATATTTTTTCACAAACACGCAAAAAAATGCTTGCATTTATATTTTTTTTATTTTAGATATGTTATTGTTCGTTAATTACGAGCTTACCACAAATTAGTTGGGGCGTCGCCAAGTGGTAAGGCATCGGCTTTTGGTGCCGACATTCGTTGGTTCGAATCCAGCCGCCCCAGCCAAAACTTCCCTAAATACTTGTATTTAGGGATTATTTTTTTGGGATTTTTGCAAAAATGCACTATTTTTCCGACTGTGACACAAGGGTGTGACACAGGTTTTGATGGAAAGAGTCGCAAATTATGCACAATCATACCTACCTTATTAAACGAAACTCCACCTACTATATCAGGATGAGAATCCCCTCTTCTCTGCAATATCTGATTGCCCAAAAGCAGTTC
>JAGASU010000057.1 GCA_017621635.1 Alphaproteobacteria bacterium
CCCGTTAAGGGGCTGCCAGGGGTAAAGGGTTACACCCGTTTATGAAGAACCGCCGGCTACGCCGGCGGGTTCCTTTTTAATCTTTATGGCGGAATGTTATGCGTCCTTTGGTTAAGTCATAGGGGGTCATTTCAATATCAACCTTATCGCCAACCATAACACGGATGCGGAATTTGCGCATTTTTCCGGCGGTATGCGCCAAGATTTCCACGCCGTTTTCAAGTTTTACTCTAAACATAGCGTTAGGGAGTTTTTCTATAACATCTCCGGTTAGTTCCAGAAGTTCTTCTTTACTCATTTACGGTTCCTTTTAAATTCTTTTTTTTGGTATATATACCGCAAAATCTTATTTTACAAGCATTTTTTATGGTTTTTGACGGGGAAAAACAATTTGGAAGGTTGAACCTTGGTTTTCATGGCTTGAAACGGTGATCTGGGCGTTAAATTGCGAGGTTAAGTCTTTAACAATAGCAAGGCCCAGGCCGGTTCCTTTTTTGTTTTTGGCGGAGGTGGAATAAAACGGCTCAAAGATATGTTTTAAGTCTTTTTCGGAAATGCCGCAACCGGTATCTTTGATGTCTATGATCAGTTTGTCTTTTGCGGTGTTGGTTTTTATTTCAAGCGTGCCGCCGTTTGGCATGGCATTAATTGCATTTTGTACCAGATTTAGGATAATCATCTTAAAATCAGTTTCGTTACCGCAAAGATTTTCTTTTAGGTTAGAAAAGTTTTTGACAAGTGTTATGCCTTTGTTTTTTATTTCATAGTCAAGCAAAGAGAGAATGTCTGAAATGTTTGAAGCAACATTAAAATTGCTGTCAGGCCGGTCAGCGTCGCGGGAGAGTTTTAACAGGCGCTCGGGGACTTTGATACATTCTTTGATTTGCTGGGAAATCAGGGTTAAGTATTTTTGTTTTTCTGATGGTGTTGCGGTGTCAGGATAATATTTTTGCAACAAACCGTCTAATATGAGGTTGATGGCGCCGAGATTGTTTTTCATCTCATGGGCAAGCGATGTGGCAAGAAAGCCTAAAGAAGATATTTTTTGCTGGTGTGAGTAATGAACGTTTTCGCTTAAATCACGGATTGATTCGACAATGCCTTGTTTGCCGTTAAGAAATACGCGGGCGGAATTTATGGAAAGAGGGCGGTTGTTGACGTAGTGTATCAGTTTTAAGTTAGCGGCGTGTTTTTGTTTTAATTCTTTTATGGGGCAAATGTATTGGGCAGAGCTGCATGGACAGGAAGCTTCTTTGTTATAAGTTTCATAACATTTGGGCTTATTAAAAAGATATTGCTTTTTAATGTGTTCGCCATAGGCTTTATTAGAAAGAATAATATTATAGTCATCATCAATTACCCTGACAGCGTCCGGCAGGGCGTCAATCAGATTTTGTAAGAAGATTTCTTTTTCTTTGATGTTATTGATGTTGTTTTCGATGTTATCAAGCATAAAGTTTATGGTGGTCATTAAGGTATTAAATTCGTCAGTGAAATGGTGCTTTTTAGTTTCCAAGCGTTTGGAAAAGTCACCATTAGCCACGGCAACAGAAAGTAAAATCAGCTTGTCAATCGGGGTGATGACCCAGCGACGAAGTAAAAACCATAAAATGATTAAAGATATCAGGGTTAAAATTGAACCTAAGCTGATGATTTTTAAGTTTTCGGCTAAAGCGGCATAGTTTTCGTTATAATTTTGGTTTAGTTCTTCGTTTAATTTGCGCTCTTTGGAGAGTTGCTGTTGTTTTTCATCCAAGCTGCCGTCTATTTGGCGGATTTTTTGCGGGGCCAAGAGATTGAGCTTTTTGCGCAGCATAATATTTTCATTTAAAATATCAATAACGTATTGATTTCTTGAAACGATACTGCTGTGTTCTTCGCTGATTTTTTTGCCGATGGTTTCATTGAATATAATGGTGAAGATTCCGGCGCTTAATAAGAAGAAAGCGAAGATGGTTAAGAAAAATTTTTTGTTTAAGCTTAAAAACATTTATTCTTGTCCCAGAAAAGCGTTGAATGTTTGGGGGATGAGGTAGGGGTTGAAATTTTTTTCCTCTTTCAGAGTGGCGGGCGAAACAAGGCCTTGCTCGCGGTTAAGCATTTTTTTCAGATAAGTATTAAATTCGGGGGTGTCGGGCGGGCATGGAGGGAGACAAGACCTCGTGTACTCGTGTCCGGGGAAAATCAGGGTGTCATCGGAAAGTTTTTTTATTTTTTGCAAAGATTCAAACATCTGGGCAGGGGTGCCTTCAAAAAGGCCGCCGACACAGAGGTTAAACAAGACATCACCGGTAAACAAAGCGTTGTTTTGCTTTAGATGATAGAGGACATGGCCTAAGGTATGTCCGGGGGCGTCTATGACGGAAAAGGTGAGACCATTTAGGTTGATATCCTGATTTTCAACAGCCGGAATGTCAGCTCCGGGGGTAGTGGAAAATTCTTTTTCGGGGGCGATAATTTTTAAGTTATATTTTTCTTTTAAGGCCAAGTTGCCGCCAACGTGGTCAAAATGATGATGCGTGGTTAAGATGTGTGTGGGGGTGAGGTTGAGTTCTTCAAGCTTTTTTAGGACAGGGACGGTTTCGGCGGCGTCTATAATGACAACGTTATCCGTTTGCGGGGCTTTGATGATATAGGCATAGTTTGCCATATTTTTTTGATTGCAGAAAACGGGAATAATTTCAGGGGACATTGCTCTTAATCCTTTTTAAATGGCCGAGATCCAGTGACATAAAGTCATAAAATGCGGCAGTGTAATCCAAAATGCCGGCAAAGTTTGGCAGGTTTGAAGAAAGGGCCAGCGCATAGGCAATGCTTTCGCCGGCAACGGTGTCATGGCGTTCGGCGGATAAGGCGCGCGCCAGCCATGCGGCTTCATAATCTTTGTTGGAGTTGAAGGTGAGGGCGAAGCTGCGCATTCCGTCAATTAAGCTGTCAAATATCTTAAAACGGTAGCCGTCATCTTTGTTTTCAAGCGGTTCCAGACCTTCGTTTGTGTACCAGATTTTTTCTTTATAAAGTGAGTTGGCGAGGGTGGCGACGCGTGAGGTTCCCCAGTTGCTTTCCATAGCGGCGATTGCAACCAAAATCGAGGGGGGGACAATGTCTACGCGTTGTTTAAGGTTTTCTAATAAATAACTTATGCGATTTGTATCTTTTAAGCGAGTAAAGACGTCATATTTTAAGGCCAGAGTTTCAAGCTTTTGAGTTTCTTTGGGAGAGAGGGCGCCGTCTTGAGCGAATTTTTTTTCAAGTCTTAACAGAGCGCTGCGTTCGTTTGAGATTTCTTCATTAATTTTCATGGCAAGAGGGGTTAAAATCCGGATAAATAATTCGTTGCGGTATTTCTGGCTTTTGATTTCAGAAAAGTCTGTGGGAAGCGAGGTCAGAAAAATTGCCGGATAGGCGTTGTCATCAAGGCCGCGAAAACGAAGATAATTGTGTTTTTTGAATATATTTTCAAGTTCGGAAACAGTTGTTTTTTTGATGTAGATTATGCCGCCTGCCTCGGTTAGTTTTATCTCAGCGTTGGCAAGCGGGGAGATAAATAAAAGAAACATTAAAAAAAACAGCTTTTTTATCATATCAAAACAGCCTCTTTGACTTCGGGAAGATAACGAATTAAATTTTTTTCAACACGTTCTTTTAAGGTTTTGGTTGCATAGGGGCAGCCGTTGCATTTTCCTAAAAAGCGGACAGAAACGGTGCCTTTGTCATAGTTTATTAACTTAATATCCCCGCCGTCTTTTTGTAAGATTGGTGCGATGATTAGTTTAAGTATCAGGTTGATTTTGTTTTCTATGTCAGTGTTCGGAGCTGTCTGTCGGGCAGGGGCGGAAGATATATAATCATCTGTTTCGGCCATTGCCAACATTTCAAGATCCTGTAAATCTGCCGGCGTTTTGCTTTCGAGATATAAAAAATCAGCGGTTAAGAGCAAGGTTCTGGCAAGGTTTTCATGAAAAATGTTTTGCAACAGAGGGTGGGCGTCTTGGGGAGAGCAAAAAGTGCCGATTATGGGGAGAGGGGTTGTGAAAAACAAAAGTGTTGCCGTGTCGGTTAATTTTTTTTGTTCGATTTTCATGGATTGGCTTTCATTGAGTTTAGTTTGATTTTGTAATATACGGTTTGCAGGCGGCTTTGCGCTTCTGATAAATAGTAAGCAAGATACAGCAGATGGTTTGCTTCAAACACATCGTTCGGAGAGGCGTTTTTGACGGCCAGCGGAGCAAGGTTTTCAGCCAGTTCAAGCTGATTTAACGCCGCGGTTATATTTTCATATTGTTCGGCTTGAATAATTTCTTCTTTATAATCTTTGGCCAAGGCGCTTACAATGTAATGCAGGGTGTAAATCTCGCCTTTGGTTTGGTAAAAAATATCATCGGCTTTAAAATCAAGCAGTTCGGCGTTATGCTCGCGGATATGTTTGTTCAGGTGAGAAATTTGACGATTTAGGCGTGAGATAACGGCTTTGGTTAAATATAAAAAGTCTTGTGCCGGCGTTATGGCGGAGACGGGGGAAGATGTGTTAAACTCAGTGATTTTATCAATCGCTTTGCGGTATTGCTTGGCGGAACCGGGGGCTAACTTGTCTTCTTTTATACGCGAGAAGAGCCAAATGTCCGGCGGGTAGTCCAGCAATTGGGAGGCTTCTTTTAAGTTTTTGTCGGCATAACGGGCGGCGAGCTTTTTGATGAAAAAGTTGGCACTGTCTTTTGAGCCTTTTTGAAAGTTTGGCATATTGTCGAGAATCGAAGCGGGAAAGATGGCCGGAAGCGACGGTGTCCACGGCGAATCGACAATTTGGGCTTTTAGAACGTGAGTAATGGCGGCGGGGAGATGCTTTTGCGCCGGAGTTGTGATTTTGAGTTCCTGATTTAGGCGGTTATTTATTTCGGAGCTGATTGCTGCGCCCAGACCGTAGTATATGGCAATAAAAGCGGTTAAGATAAGAGCAAAGGTATGCCAGCGTTCGGTTAACAGTTTAATCAGGTTAAAAATGTTTTTCTTGTTTAACGGAGATTTGGTGGTTAAGAGCTTCTTTTTAAGGATAAGACAGAGTTTAACGCATTGTTTTGCGGTGTTTTCTGCTAATTGCTTAAGCTTGTTTAATTGAAGTTTTGTCATCTCTTTTTCTCTTTGATAACAGATTTTTTATGATGGCAGTTATATCCAACACGCCTTTTATTTTAGCCGAGATTAAAAAAGTTGCAAGTCCGATTATGCCGATGACGGATAATTTTAGGAATAAGAAGCCCAAATGCTTTGGCGGGAGGATAAGATTTAAGAGGTATTGGGCGAGAGTGAGGATTATTCCCATAATGACTGTGCAGCAAGTGATATCAATGATTTTTTGTTTTAAGGCGGCGGATATGTTCCAGTAGCCGCGTTTTTTCAGCCCGTGGATGTATTGGTATAAGGAAACAAAGGCTGCGGCGGACGTGGCGGCAGCAATGCCGATATGGCCGAAAGGTTTCATTAAGATAAGGTTTAAGCTTAGGTTGGCGGCAAAGACAACGGCGCTGTATTTGACGGGCGTGGTGGTGTCGCCACGGGCAAAGAAGTTCGGCATTAGGGCTTTGACCATAACATAACAGGGCAGGCCGACGGCGTAAGCTTTCAGAGCAAGAGCGGTTTTATAAGTATCCGAGGCGGTGAATTTGCCGTGTTCAAACAGAAGTTCGACCAGCGAATCGGCAAGGCTTATGAAAATAACGGCGGTCGGCAATGACATCATCAGGCCGTAGATGACGGCTTTGTCTTGCGTGTCGGCGGCATCCTTTAAGTCATTTGCTTTGAGTTTTCTGGTTAACAGCGGCAAGAGGGCGACGCTGATTGCCGCGCCGATGACACCTAAAGGCAGTTGTTCCAAGCGGTTGGCATAGTATAGCCAAGAAACGGCGCCGCTTGAAACAAGCGAAACAAGAATTGTGTCTACAACCATATTAATCTGGTAGATGCCGGCGCCGACAATTCCCGGGGCAATGCGCTTAAACAGCGTTCTGATTTCGGTATCTTTGAAAAGCTTTTTGATGTCAAAATCAGGGGTAATGCGCAGGTCTTCTTTGTTTAAAAAGTATTTGAGCCAAAGGACTTCGATGATACCGGAGAGGGTTATACCCCAAGCAAGGCCGTAGACTGGCGTTTTTAGGAAAGTTATGGAAAAAAGACCGGAGGCGATAATGCCTAAGTTTAAGATAATCGGTGTGGCGGCGGGCGCGGCGAAACGGTCAAAAGAGTTTAGAATACCGGCTTGAAAAGAAACAATAGAGATGAACAATAGAAAAGGGAACGTAATGCGGCACAGGGCAATTGTCAGAGCTACTTTTTCGGCGTCTGAGGCAAAACCGGGGGCTAAAACTTTGACAACAAGAGGCATACAAAGTTCAAAAACAAGGACGAATATGATTAAAATAAAGGTTAATAAAGAAACGGCTTTGGCGGCAAAACGGATAGATTCTTCCCGCCCCGAGGAAACAAGCTTGGAGGAAAAGAGCGGAACAAAAGCAGAAGTGAAAGCCCCTTCGGCGAACAGGCTGCGAAACAAATTCGGCAGTTTGAAAGAAACAAGGAAAGCGTCAGAAACCGTACCTGCGCCTAAAAAGCTTGCAATAAGCATATCCCTGAGGAATCCGGTGACGCGACTGATCATGGTAAAACCGCCAAAAGTGGCAATAGAGCGAATAAAAGACATTTTTGTTCCTCAATAAAAAAAGTTGTGAAATGTATTTTAATTTAAATCTGTTAATAAAGACCAAAGAAATTGTGTTTTATGTTTAAAAAGATAAAATTGTTTTGAAAACGGCGAAATTTGGACGCAACGGAGAATAAATGATGACGAAAATTTGTAAAGGGATTAACGATAAGCCGGATTTGTCGATTATTGTTTCTATGTATAATGAAGAAGATAGCGTGCCGCTGTTTTTTAATAAAATCAGGGAAGTTATGGGGAAGCTTTTTTCTTATCAATATGAGATTATCGCCATTGATGACGGTTCGGTTGACGGGACGTATCAGTTGCTTTCAGACTATGCCAAAGAGGATAAAAGGATAAAGGTTATTAAGTTTTCGCGCAATTTCGGCAAAGAATACGGGATGATGGCCGGTTTGAGGTTTTGCTCGGGCAGGGCGGCGGTGCCGATAGATGTTGATTTGCAGGATCCGCCGGAGCTGATTGCCGATTTTATCAAAAAATGGGAAGAAGGCTATGATATGGTTTACGGAATCCGCGATGACAGGACAAGCGATACCTTTTTGAAACGCACAACGGCCATGCTTTTTTATAAAATCTATAACCTGATGACGCAATCGCCTATTCCGTATAATGCGGGGGATTACAGACTTATTGACAGGAAGGTTATTAACGCCATTTTAAGTTTGAAGGAACGTAATATTTTTATGAAGGGCGTGTTCGGGTGGACCGGGTTTAAGTCTTGCGGAATTAAATATGTGCGAGCAGAAAGGAAAAAAGGGGAGAGCAAGTGGAATTATTGGAAATTATGGAATTTTGCGCTTGACGGCATTACGGCGTCAACGACTTTTCCTTTAAGGATTTGGAGCTATTTGGGAACTTTGCTTTCTGTTACCGGAATGCTGTATGCGCTTTATATTATTGTCCGGACGATCCTTTTGGGTGTAGATGTGCCGGGGTATGCGTCGCTTTTGGTGTTTATTTTGCTCTTGGGCGGAATTCAGATGGTGATTTTGGGAATTTTGGGCGAATATATCGGGCGGATTTTTATTGAGGTAAAGAATCGGCCGCATTATATTGTGGAAGGAAAGGTTAATTTTTCAGATGACGAAGCTTAAAGGTTTTTTTTCAAGACAGATGTTGATTGTGACGGCGTTTGGTTTTTCGAGCGGGTTGCCTTTGGCTTTGGTGTTCGGAACGCTGTCTTTATGGCTTAAGGATTATCATATTGCCTATCGGACAATCGGGGCGTTTTCGCTTTTAAGGCTGCCGTATTCTTTTAAATGGCTTTGGGCGCCGGTGGTGGAAACGGTTAAAGTGCCGTGGCTTTATAAACTCGGGCGGCGGCGCAGTTGGGCGCTTTTGGCACAGGGCGGGCTTTTGCTCAGCATTGCCGGAATTTCTTGGTTAACGCCCAAAGGGCATATTTTATATATGGCGGCGGCGGCGTTTGCCATCAGCTTTTTTTCGGCAACGCAGGATATTGTTTTAGACGCGTTTCGGGTGGAGTTGTTTTCGCAAGATACGGAAAAAGAGGTTGACGGGGCGACGGTTTATGTTTTGGGTTACCGGCTTGGCAATATTATGTCCAGCGCTGGGGCAATCGGGCTTGCGGCGGCGGTTTCGTGGAATACGGTTTATTTTATTAACGCGTTGTTTGTTTTAATCGGTATGGCGGCAGTCTTAATGGCAAAAGAGCCTAAAGAGCGGGCGGCAGAAAAAAAGGCGGCAAAACGTTCGGTTTTAGAATATGCGTTAAAAGAGCCGTTTTTGCGCTTTATGGAGAGGCCGTATTGGCTGGCGGCATTGGCGCTTGTGTTTTTTTATCGTTTGAGTGATGCGTATTTTGCACCGATGGCTTATCCTTTTTATTCGGTTATCGGGTTTAGCAAGGGGGAGATTGCTTATATTTCAAAACTTTACGGAATGGCGGCGACAATTGCCGGCGGGCTTTTGGGCGGTTATGTTTTGAGCAGAATCGGTTTGTTAAAGGGGCTGTTGTTGTTTTCTGTGGTTCAGGGGCTGACAACGGCTTTGTATATTCCGCTTTATTATGCCGGACATAGTATTTTGTGGCTGATTTTTACGATTTCCTTGGAAAACTTGTCGTCCGGGATGGCAACGACTGCCATTATTGCGTTTATGTCTATCCTGTGTAACAAAGGATATACGGCGACACAATATGCGTTGTTGTCATCAATGCCTGGATTTGCCAGAGATGTTTTTGCGGCAACTTCGGGACGAGTGCTGGAGTTGACATCGTGGCCGGTCTTTTTCTCGATTAGTGCGTTGTTGACGTTGCCGGGGGTATTTTTGTGCGTCTTTTTGTATAAAAAAAGGCCGAATTACTTATTAGAGGCTTGAGTTTTTGCAAAAAAGAGTGTATGATAAGGCAGTTTTGATCAAGAAAGCGCTTTATTTATGGATGATTTGCAAAAAGATAATGTGAAATTCGGGGATGATATTTCGTTTGCACCGGTTTCTAATGTTCAAGAAGACGTCACAGCCGAAACAGGTGTTTTGCCGGAACGGCGGGTGTTGCAAAAACCGGCTTCCGAGAGGCTGGAAAAACTCAGAGCATATTACGGGCAACTCGGACAAGTGCGTGAAGATATGGGGCTTGACCTGCAGGCGGCTTTGAAAGGGGCGGCGGTAGAGGGTGAGATTGAAAACAAGCTTTATGAGTTTACACATTCGAGAAAGGCGCTTCTTAATGAAATCAGCCGGCTTGATAATTTGAGCGGGCGGCGCAAGGGGCTTGCGGATGGAGAATATCATGTCGGGGAAAGGCTTTCAGGGCTTGATTTTTCCGGACAGAATTTAAGCCAAGCGGATTTTTCGGCAGCAAATTTGGAAGATGCGAATTTTAAGGATGCCAACCTTGAAGGGGCGGACTTTACAGGTGCGGATTTATCGGGTGCGGATTTATCGGGTGCTAATTTAAGAGATGTTATTTTTGCCGGTGCGACCTTAAAGGGGACAAATTTTACCGGAGCCAATATGGAAGGCGTTATTCTGCGTGACGCGGATATTGAAGACGCCATTTTAATTGATATTGTGTTAGATGAGTTGGCACTTGAAGAATTGCAGGCACTGGTTGAGTATTTGGCGATTTATTATCCGCATAAACTTAATTTGCAGCGGATTAACCTTTCACTTTTGGATTTAACCAAGATTGATTTGCGGCAGGTTAATTTAAAAGGGGTTGATTTTACGGGAATTGATTTTACCGGTATTAATATTATGGAGCTTGATTTGAGCGAGTGTATTATTACACCGGAGCAGATTGCACAAGCTTTAGGACGGATACCGAGCGCTGATGAATTGAAAAAAATTTTGGCGCCGAAGAAGAAAAAGAAAGCAAAACATTTTTATATTGATTTTTCCGAATTTTTAAGCAACGGGCATTTTACCGGTTGGATTGATTTGACTAAAGGGAGCATCAGTACCGACCAGTTAGTAAAAAGCTTTTTGAAAGTAAAGGAAACGATTATTAAAAAGCCGGAGGAAAAAGACGCGGTTATTTTTGAAAAAGCAAAAGAATTTCATGCCGAAAGGCTTGAGGGGGAGCATAAAGCTCATATAGAAGAACAGAAAAAGAATATTGAAGAGCGCAAACAAAAAATGTTAAGTGAGCAGAATGCGGGGCTGGAAAAGCCGACCAAAGAGGAAAAATATGTACCGATTAAGGTGAATCTCGGGCGGGACAGCCGTGATTTTTGAGATATTTTTTAAAAATTGAAAATAATGCTTGCCAAGCGAAAAAAAAGGTTATAGAAAACGTTTTGTTGGACAGATGACCGAGAGGCCGAAGGTGCACGATTGGAAATCGTGTGTACCCCCAAAGGGTACCGTGGGTTCGAATCCCACTCTGTCCGCCAATCAAAACAAAACCCCGCACATGGCGGGGTTTTGCTTTAATTGTGTGATGGGGTAGAGTCGAAATAAAAACACCCGCGGCAAATGCGGCGGGTGAAAAAGGAAATGTGTGCTTTAACAGAGATGATCTGTCAAATCCTTTTTTAGGTTTCCATATTTGAAAAATAAAGAAAAAGGCCAAGAAGGAAACCATAGTTTAAGAATTTTGTGCCGGATCTCCACGGTGCAACATTCTTATGTCTTTTTGTGAGTGACCGCAGTTTTGTCTGACGGCAGAATTTTTTTGTTTATAGCGATTTTTCTTTTTGAAGTAACGGCTATAAATGTTGCGGGGGAAATTTTGCTTTAGGCTACTTGTTTCAGCAAAAAGACAGTGATAAATCACCAGCGGAAAAGACAAAAATGACCCGACAACGTAGGGAATAATTAATTTAAATTTTTTCATAATACTTAATTTTAATAATAAATAACGTGCTTTTTAAAATAGCTTTAGCGGTTTAAAAGTCAAGATAAATGTTGGGGAAAAGCTAATTTTTGGGGGAGAATATTTCGGTTATCTGTTCTTTTTCGGGACGTTCGAAAAAGAAATTTTGTTTCCAGCCCTGAGGGCAGTCGGTCAGGGTGTCTTGTTTGTGGTTTAAGAGGTCGATTATTCTTAACATTTCGGTCGGTGTGCGGCGGATATTGCCGTCATTTAAGCTGATATGGCGGATAGCTTTATGCGTATCTATGATAAACGTGGCGCGCAGAGCTGTTTCTTTTTTGTTTAAGACTTGGTAGGCGGTGGAGATTTCTTTATCTAAATCAGCAATCAGCGGAAAGCTTAAATCCGGTATACCGTCTTTTTGAAGCGGGAGTTCTTTCCAACTTAAGTGAGAGTATATCGAATCGGTTGAAATGCCGATAACTTTGGTGTTTCTTCGGGTGAAAGCGTTTAACTCTTCGTTTAACATTAAGAGTTCGGAAGGACAGGTGAAGCTGAAATCTTCGGGATAGAAAAAGAGAACGGCGTTGTGGCCTTCAATATATTTATAGAGGTTAAAATTTTTGATTAGTGTGTTATCGCTCAGGATTGCCGGCGCGGTGAAATCCGGTGTGAGTTTTCCCAAAGCGGCGAGGGGTGCGCTTGGTGTCGGTTCTTTAGCGTTTAAGCGTTCTTCGTCTTGGCTCTTTTTTTGAACAGCGGTGGCAAGCGGCTGGGTTGCGACAATTTCCAGTTCTTCAGAACTCAGGCAGGATAATGAAAAATCATGCGGGAGATTGTTGGGAAAATCGCAACCGCATTTGTCATCTTCCGAACAGTCGCATTTGTTGGCATAATCATAATGGCAACCGGTGTTGTTTTTTGGGTCTTGCATGGGTTTTCTCCTAAATAAAAAAAAGCCGAAAACAAAATTTCGGCTTTGATATAATCTTTAAGAGAGTGTTTTTTTAGATATACGAAACTTCTAAAACCTCAAAAGTTTTTTTGCCGCCAGGGGCAGTGTAAACCACTTCATCACCAACTTCTTTGCCGATGAGGGCTTTGGCTAAAGGTGAAGAAAGGGAGATTCTGTTTTCGTTAATATCGGCTTCATAGTCGCCAACGATTTGATAGCTGTTTTCTTCATCAGTATCAACATCAACCACGGCAACAGTTGCGCCAAAGCGAATGATGTCGCCTTTGACTTCGGAAGGTTCGATGACCTGTGCGCGGCTGACAACAGCTTCAAGCTCCTGAATACGTCCTTCAATAAAACTCTGCTTTTCTTTGGCGGCGGAGTATTCGGCGTTTTCAGAGAGATCGCCGTGTGAGCGGGCTTCGGCAATAGCAGCGATGATGTTCGGGCGTTCAACGCCTTTTAGGTTTTTCAGTTCTTGTTCCAAACGCAGAAATCCCTTTTTGGTTAAAGGAAATTTGTCCATTGTTCTTCTCCTAAAAATAGATTTTCCGCTTGTAAAGCGGATGATGTTGTTAACCGAAAAGTCTGAAAAAATTTGACTGCGGCCATAACGGCGCAGCCTGCTTATTTAGTTTTCATAGTTTTAGAGTATAATCTATCTGAAAAATAAATCAAGCAAAATTTTTGGCGAGGTGTGGGCAAGTTTGTTTTTTAAGTCATAACGAGCAGGGGAGAGGCGTTTTGTCTGGGGTTAAAGAGATTGCGGTTGTTAATTAGTTAAACTTTATGCTATACAAAGGCCGGAGGCGTGGTATGATTTTTTGTGTCTTGATATTTTAGGAGATTTTTTTATGAAGAAAAGTTTGATTTTAGCGGCGGTTGCCGGAATGATGATGTCCGAGCCGGCACTGGCAATTGATTCAACCGGCGGTTGCGGTTTGGGGTCCATGGCTTGGAGAGGGCAGTCGGGTATTATTCCGCAGGTTTTAGCGATGTCTACCAACGCAACATTTTTAAACACAATCGGTGTAACGCTCGGAACTTCGGGATGTGATCCGAACGGGCGTGTGACCGGCGGCACGGGCAAACTGGTTTTAGCTGTGATTGAGAACAATATGGAACAGTTTGCGATGGACGCTTCGGCCGGACGCGGTGAAACGATTGACACCATTGCCGGTATTCTCAATGTTGACAGCGTTAAACTCGGAGAAAAAGCACAACAAAATTTCGCCTTGTTGTTTGATAATGACAATGTTGAAGCGGTTGATCTGGCTTTGAGAGTTATGGCTTTGGCCGAGGCTTAATTTTTTTGTATGAGAGGGGCGGGGTTCCGCCCTTTTTTTGTTTTTATGATGCGGATTTTTACTTTAGTTTTGGGGTGTTTTTGGCTTTGCCATCCGGCTTGGGGATTGGCAGAAGATAGAGCTTTTGAGCAGGGCTGGCTTAAACTTTTGCATTATGAAAGAGCGGGGGCGGGATATGTTTCCCTGGTTGAAAATGAAGACTTTTTTTTGAGTTCTTCGGGAAGGGACAACCCTGTGAGCGAATATAAAGCGGCGGTGCGGGCGTTTAATGAAAAAGGAAATTTTGAAAAATGTGTTTATCCGGCGCGTTTTATTTATTTGCAAAGACGGGGAGAGGTTCAGGGAACACTTGAGGCGTGTGAGGAATATCAGGCGTTTTTGAGTGATGTGCAGCCTAAAAGCGTGACTATGCTTTTTACAAATGCGTATATGGGCAATCCGTCGTCATTGTTCGGGCATACCTTGTTTCGGATTGATACGGTGCGTGAGGGAGGGCAACTTTTGGCGCACGGGGCAAATTTCGGCGCGGACACGGGGGAAGACAGCGGTGTTTTATATGTTTTGAAAGGGGTTTGGGGCGGTTATTACGGGCGTTTCGGCATTCGG
>JAGASU010000009.1 GCA_017621635.1 Alphaproteobacteria bacterium
CCGATTGTGTATAAAGCTTTTCATAAACTTATTTACTGCCGGATGATTTCTTCCCCTTTATTAATTACAATCGCTATGGTTGCGGCTATTTGTATCGGTGAATTATTTGCAGCCGGCGAGGTTGCCCTTATTATTGCCATCGGTGAACTTTTAGAAGACGTTACGATAAAAAAAGCCAGACGCGGGCTGGGCAGGCTTTTATCTTTAACACCGACCACCGCAAGAAAAATTTTAGCAAACGGAACAGATGAAATATTGCCTTTATCGGCAATACATGCCGATGATCTTTTACGGGTTTTGCCCGGGGAAACCATTCCCGTTGACGGGATTATTGTTAACGGCAACTCATCTATTAATCAGGCAGCGTTAACCGGAGAATCGCTTCCGGTTGATAAAGGGTGCGGCGATGAAGTTATGGCCGGAACCATTAACTGTTTCGGGACTATTGAGATTAAAACGCTCAATGTTAAAAATACTTATTTGCAAAAGATGATCAGCCTTGTTAACCAAGCGCAAGTAAAAAAAGCCCCGACACAACGAATTGTTGATAAATGGGCGGCTATATTGGTTCCTTCGGCTCTTGTTTTAGCTGTTTTAACATATTTTATTACCCATGAAATTATCAGGGCTGTAACAGTTCTTGTCGTGTTTTGCCCGTGTGCCTTGGTTTTGGCGACACCTACGTCAATTATGGCTGCTATCGGACAAGCGGCAAAACACGGCGTTTTAATCAAATCCGGCGCTGCGCTTGAAGAAATGGGAAAAATTAATATTGCGGCATTTGATAAAACCGGTACTTTGAGTTCAGGAAAAATCTGCATTTCGGATTTTCTTACCGCTGAAGACATCAGCACAAAAGAATTGCTCAAACTTGCTGCAAGCGTGGAACAATATTCGGAACATATTTTAGCTAAGACTATCGTTTTATATGCTAAAAATGAAAAAATCGCTTTAGAAAAAGTTCATAACTTTCAGATGATTGCCGGACGCGGCGTCTATGGAATGATGAACGGGATACCGCTTATTGCCGGAAATTTAAAATATATTTTAGAAACCGGAGCTACGATTCACTCTTCCTTTTTAAGCAAAATAAAAAAATTGCAACAAGACGGTAAGGCTGTTGTTGTTATCGCTTATAACGAGCGAATCTGCGGCGTTATCGGTTTTTGCGACGAAGTGCGGATGACGGGAAAGCAAGTTGTTAATGACTTAAAAGCGCTTGATATTAAATCTGTCATTTTAACCGGTGACCATAGGGCTTCTGCTATGTATTTTGCAAAAAAAGCTGATATCATGGAAGTTTATGCTGATTTGTTGCCAGAAGGCAAAGTTTGTGAAATTGAAAAATTTTTAAAAGATGGTAACAGAGTTTGTATGATCGGCGATGGTGTTAATGATGCCGCAGCGCTTAAAACAGCTAATGTCGGTATTGCTATGGGGGGAATGGGCAGCGATATTGCCGTTGAAGCAGCAGACATAGCTTTAATCAATGATAACATTTCAAGCCTGCCTTATTTAAAAAAATTATCTTTAGCCACCATTAAAACCATAAAAATCAATATCAGTATTTCAATGGTATTGAATTTTATCGGCATAAGCCTGTCCGTATATGGAATATTAACGCCGGTTACCGGTGCAATTATGCATAATTTGGGGTCGGTTTTGGTGGTTTTAAACGCCGCCAGATTATATGACAGGAAACTATAAATTATCTAACAAGGTTTTGGCGTTAAGATATTGTATTTTATTTGACGGCATTGCAACCAGAATGTCCTCCGGATTTATGTGATATTCTAAAATACAGGTTCGAATTTCTTTTTCTTTATTTTTTAGAAAGTCAACCGAGGCCATGGTTTGATAAATGTTGGTCATTAGCGCTTTAATATCCGTCAGAGTTAAAGCTTTATCTGATGTTTTTATTAATCCTTGCTGCCCGCGGCTCAAGCGCATCGCATTGTTTAGCAACGTATCCGAGGCGTTTTTAATCTTTTCATATGTTTTATGATAAAGATTTTGTGTGTCATAAATATTTTCTTCACAAATATCTGAAATACAGGTATTTAACTGTTTGATTATATTTATCGTTTGCATTGCTGTCTCCTTTACAAAATTCGTGATTGTTTCTTAGACATCACAACAATTTTTATAATACAGGAATTTTGATAAATAAATTAAAAGTTATATAGCATATAAAATGTTATATACTTTTGGGTGATTTTTTATAAAATTTAGCTTAAAATTCTCTTTTTTTGATGTACGACTCGAAAAAGCGCAAAGAATTTTTAATTCGGAAATGCTTTCTTATATTCTTTTAATATCGTATCCAGATTAACATCGGTATATCTTTGGGTTGAACTTAAAGACGCGTGTCCCAGAAGCTCTTGTATCGAACGCAAATCAGAACCTTCGGCCAAAAGATGAGTTGCAAAAGAATGACGCAAGGCGTGCGGTGTAATATTTGCCGGCAGATTTAGTTCTGCACGGATTTTTTGTAACTTTCTTTGAATAATTCTCGGGCTTAAACGTTCCCCTTTTGCACCTAAAAATAAAGGGGCTCCGGGGAGGAGTTTGTAGGGACAACATGCTATATATTGCTCTATCCTTTCAGTAACTATCGGGAGGATCGGAACATAGCGATCTTTATTGCCTTTACCGTGAATTTTTAAAAATTCGGTCGTATTTATATCTTCAACGTTTAATCCTAATGCTTCGGAAATACGCAATCCACAGCCATAAAGCAGGGTAAAAATTGCCATATCTCTCACCCCGATCCATGGTTCACTACTATTTTTTTGGGCTTGTTCCAGCACATCAAACGTGGTATTCACATCAAGCGAGCGCGGTAATATTTTTGGTAATTTCGGGGTTGCAATTTGGAAAATTGCCGTATTTTGCATAATATTGTTATCATCCATCCATTTAAAGAAATTACGAACGGCAGATTCTTCTCTTGCAATTGACGCTTTACCAATAGCGCATTTTGCCCGCAGGCTGAAAAAATTACGAAAATCCCTGATATCCATTTTTTTTAAATCTGAAAGGCTCACTTTGTTTTTGGTAAAATAATTAAAAAATATATTTATATCGCTCAAATAGCTCTTTAATGTGTGCGGTGAATAATTTCGTTGTGTTCGCAGCCACTCCGTCCAACGGGCGACGACCTTTGTCAGTTCTTTATCAGGCATCTGAAGTCTCCTAAAAAATAACCCCTTAATGCCGTTATTTTAGCATTAAGAGGTTAAAAATGCGTTATAGACTATTTATTTATAATATCCGAAATCTGCCTGAAAATCTTCCATTTCCTGTTCATGTTCCAATTCTTCTTTAAGAATTTTACGAGAAACACGAAAAGTTTCATAATCTTTTCCCTGACATAGGTCACAAATTTGCTGATATCTGGCTATTGCACAACGTTCGGCAATCAGATTTTGTTCTACCAAAACTTTGGTATCCGGATTTGACGGAGCCTCATATTTGCATTTAGCCTGTTTTTTCCATTCATCCGGATCCAATATCGGTGTTTCTCCCAGTTGGATGATTCTATCGGCTAACCAATCCGCATGTTTTAATTCTTCGGCAGCGTGTTCTTTAAATTCGGCTTCGACTTTCGGACGTTCAAGACCTTCGGCAACTTTAGCGCCGATCCAATATTGATAATA
>JAGASU010000058.1 GCA_017621635.1 Alphaproteobacteria bacterium
CCGGCGGCGACCTCAGTCAAGAAGAACTCCTCTCCGACGGCTCCGTCACCTGCTATAAGAAACAACAGGATGACTACTTCTGTGTCAACATCAACTATACTTGCGATGGCGGAACTTGTAGTGATACAGTGATTAATAAACTTACAAGCAATGGTCCTTTAGTTAAAGCCGGCACAGGCGCAACCTTAGTTTCGAACTCAAATTATCAATATTGCTTTAAGATTGATACAGTTGAAGTAAATGGAGAAACCTATAAAGAAGGTATCATTAACTTTAGTATTGATAATGGAATTGATTCCTTTAACGATACTATGGAATTTTTTGGGGACAATACTTATAAATCTAATGGCTATAAATATGTCGTAACCGTATCAAGCGACTATATGGATGACAGTGAAGGTATGGCGGCAGAAATAGCCGTTTTAACTAATAATTTCGATCAAAAGTTAGACGATTATTCTGATGATGAATATTTTTCATTTTCAGGAGATGGAGACGGCTATTTTGTACAAAGTATAGAGTCTAATTGTAAGGGATTAACCGGGACTAGTTATGCAGAATGTGAACATTCTGTAATAAACGCAACAGCTGTTCGGGGAGGTAGTGTCGACATTAACATTAACATTCAAGATACAACCCCTAAAGATGGAAATAAATGCATTTACTTTAAGACAACATGCCATAATTTCTTTGAAATAGATCAATCCAGCGGTTTTGGGCCAGAATGCGGCCGTAAGAGCGGGAGTTTAAACAGTGATTATCTTAATGATAAGGGATACTGGGGGAACTGTATTAATGCGCTAAACTTCACGGTTAAAGGCACATACACAAAGGCGAATTTAGGAAAAGTATATAGCTTCAAAGCAATGAACACTACAGAGGTTAACAATAAATATACCGAAACCGGAGATAGTTTCTTTAATCTTGGAGAGAACGAGGTAATAATGTATAATTGCAGTATTAATGCTTATGATGGAGGCATTGTATCTCTAAAACCTCAAGTGACATATAATGATGAGGAATGGGAATGCGTAACAGCCGATAGTTGGACTGTATACAATCCAACAGGAGGTTATATCTTAACACAAAACAATAATACGACAATTGATAGTAGCTGTTATGATATAAAATCCTCAAGTTACAAATATCAGGCGTATTATGGTTCTGACTATACTCAAAACTATACATCTTTAGATATAAACTATAGTTGTTCTCGAGAGAACAAAGTATATGCTGCTAATCAAACTTACCAATTTGATGCGGAATTAGCCCCCTTTGTAAGTCTTAATCAATTATCTGTTATGAAATATACCGATATAAATAGCAATCTTAATTGTGATTATAAATACTATTTCTATCCTGCAATAATTGCTAACAGAAAATTGCCCTTTGATTTGCAGGTATCAGCAGGCAAATTTGAGGCAGATAACCGTTATTGTGCTGATACACGCTATTGTCTAAATGATACAAAGAGTGACCTAGGCTTTTATACAGTATCCGGATATGAAGATGGAAAAACATATCTTGAAGATGTAAAACTAAGACCAGAATCTGCGATAATGAAAGGCGGTTTTAAAGAGGGAAGTATTATAGCCTATAGCACAACTCGTACTAGCGACATAGATGCTAATAAAACATGTTCTGCCTCCTCTACTGAAGTCAATTTCTTATTGAGCAATCTGACTGTACGAGATGCTAATAACAAAACGATTACCCCTTATACAAAATATAACGGATATTTCTTCCTGTATGAGAAGCAGGTTTATACTAATAAAAATTAGCTTTTCGGTACATCTCTAGTGTTTGATATAAAAAAACGAACTTTTTATTTTCCCTCCTTGAAAATTTTAAGGAGGGGAGACACTTGATAATATGAAAAATTATATTCTATAAAAAACAAAACACCGCATAAAATGCTTTTTATATCAGGTGCCAACCGATTAAATAGGAGTTATTGTAATATCGTCGTCCCTTTTTTGCGATAAAGTTATTAAAGATTCAAGAATGATAAATCCTAGGATTTCATACTTAAGAGTGTAATTGATATTGTTGTAACGTTTCGCTATTCTTGGCTAACAAGATGCTTTTTTCATAGATAATAAAGGAGGCTAATTTGCCTCCTTTATTCTTTTCCGTGCTTTTTAGTTACCACAGCGGAACACATATTTTCGTATGTGCGAGTTATAAGGGAATAGAAATGAGAACCCTCAAGCCTCCTAATGCGCTATCGGTTAACTCAATCTTGCCGCCATGCGAGGTAATAATGTCGCGGGCAATTGACAAGCCCAGACCAACACCTCCGGTTTCTTTATTGCGCGACTCATCAATGCGATAAAACGCTTTAAAAACTTCTTCCCGCTTGTCTGCCGGAATCCCCGGACCATCATCGTCAACAGTGATTTCCAGCTTGTTATTATTGCTTTCCAGAGCAACGGCAATGGTTTTGCCATAATTGAAAGCATTTGAGATAATGTTTGTTACCGCACGCTTTAGGGCTTGCTCACGACCTTGAATGGCACTGACTTGGTCATTGGTGGAGTAACGAATCATCGCTTTTGTGTTGCGGAATTTGTTAATAATACTCAGAATTAACTCATTCATATCAACGAAAGTGTTTTTCTCTCCGCCTTCACCGGAAACAAAGGCCAAATAACCGTCCAACATTTTTTCCATCTCGCCGATGTCGTCAATAAACTCCTTATTGTCCGGATTATCCGGAAGCATAGCAAGTTGAAGCTTCATACGGGTCAATGGCGTGCGCAAATCATGCGAAACGCCGGCTAACATCTGTGTCCGTTCGCTGATTTGCTTTTGAATCCGCTCTTTCATCTTAATAAAGGCAATGCCGGCTTTGCGTACTTCGGAAGAACCATATGGTTTGAACGGTGTGTTTATCCCTTTACCAAAATCTTCCGCAACTTGGGCTAATGTGGCGATAGAACGAACCTGAATCCGCAAAAACAATGTCGCAACTAAAAACAATAACAGCGATGTGCCGACCATCCAAGCTACAAAACCGAAAATCGACGTACTGAAAATATTTTTGGTTAATGTCTTGAAGCGATACAATCCTTGTGACGTTTCAACCAAAACAATGATGTTGTCCCGCCCGTTTTCAAGATAAACACTGGTTATGGCGTCAGGAAATTTTTGGTGTAAAGATTGCTCCAAAAAGCCGGTAACAATTTTATAATCTTTGCCGTAATGCGTATTTGTCTTAACGGCAAGTTGGGCCTCACCGGTTATCAGCTCAAAAGAAAGGCCGTAATTTTTTTCATAAAGCTCTTGCATTTCCGTCAGCCTGTCCGGCGCATTTGAAACAACTTCTATGGCTGTTGCAATATTGCTGGAGAGATTATTGGAAAGACGCTTGCCGACTTTTTCCCAGTTGCCGTTAAAAAAGGCAATTACCGAAACCGCCTGAACCAAAATCAGCGGAATAAAAATTAACAGCATTGTTCTGAAAAACAACGTGTTTGGCAAAAGCTTAAGCTTCAAATACTTTAAGACTTTTTCCATCTTGTCTGGAAATGTTATGTGCATTTTACACTCCTTATTCTGAAATTAACATATATCCTTTACCGCGAACCGTTTGCAGATAACGCGGATTTTTGGTATCTTGCTCGATTTTCTTTCTTAATCTGGTGATTTGAACATCAACCGTACGCAAATTCTCTGCACTGCCTAAAGCTGCGGCCAGTTCCTCTCGCGTATAAACCTCTCCGGAATTGCGGCCTAAAATATTAAGCAGTGTTCTCTCAACCGGCGTCATATGGATAACATTACCGCTCATATCACTTAATTCGCCTTTAACTAAATCGTAACGAGCGTTTTTAAACACCAGTTTACTGTTATGTTCTTCTGCAGCTTTGGCGCGTTTTAAAATATTATTTATGCGCAGCACCAGCTCTTTAGGTTCAAAGGGTTTGGGGACATAATCATCTGCACCGGTTTCAAGGCCGTTAACCCGATCTTGAGCTTCCCCCATTGCGGTTAACAAAATAACCGGAATATTATTGCCTTGCTGCCTTAATTGCTGCAAAAACTCAGTGCCGGTTACTTTGGGCATCATAATATCGACAATCAGCAAATCAAATTTATAGATATCTAAAAAGTTCTGCGCTTCTGCCGCATCTTTTGCGGCAGAGGCGATAAACCCTTGTTCTGTCAAATAACGTCGTAGCAGACTTCTCAGTCTGGTGTCATCATCAACAACTAAAATATGTTTTTGACTGCCTGCCATATAAAGAGCCTGTTATTTTTTAGCTTTTGGCGCAGGCTTTTTAGGGTGCTTCTTCAGAGGCTTCTTTGCCGGAGCCGGTTGATGTGCTTTGGGAGCAGGTGTCTTATGCGGTGCAGCTTCATTTTCCTTTTTTATATAATCAATACTGGTTTGAAAATACTGATAACCGGTGATAAATGTCAAAATACCGGCAACCCACAGCAAAATCTCGCCAAGAGCGCCCCAGATAAACCATCCTCTGAAAAACAACATAGAAAGCGCAGTCATCTGGAAGCCTGTTTTCCATTTAGCCAAACGAGTAACAGGAAGCCCGACGTTAACCTCGCGCAAAAATTCACGAAGGCCAGATACCAACAGTTCGCGGCACAAAATAACAAATACCGGAATATAACTGATTGGGTGAATCATCCCCGGTTTTGCTAAAATAACCACTAAAGCGGTTGCAACCAAAAGCTTATCGGCTATCGGATCAAGCAGACGGCCGAATGCAGACACTTCGCCACGCTCACGCGCAAGCTTGCCGTCAAAATAATCTGTTACCGAAGCAGCAATAAAGAGGACCCCTGCCGCATAATTAAAATAACAACAATTACAATAAACCGATAAGAAAATAAGCGGAATGACAGCAATTCTTGAAATGGTCAGCAAATTTGGCAAATTATACACGACACTTTTCCTTTCTGATAATTTTTACGTACTATATGTGTCATAATAATAATTTTTTTTATTTATGGAAGCAATTATAAATGTTTTCAGCCGTTTTTTTACTTATTCCCGCAACCTTGGCTATATCTTCTATCGAGGCGTCTTTAACTGCGGCAACAGAGCCGAAATGATTTAATAATTCTCTTTTTCTCTTAGGCCCGATGCCCTCAATCTCGTCAAGGCTTGATTTTATCATTGATTTAGCACGTTTTTTACGATGTGTGCCGATCGCAAACCGATGGGCTTCATCACGCAATGTTTGCAAATAAAAAGCAATAGCCGAGCGGTATGGTAGCGCAAAACTTTCTTTGCCGAGCTGATGATAAAATTCTTTACCGGCGTTTCTATCCGGCCCTTTGGAAATGGCGATAATGCTGATTTTACTCAAATCATAATCTTTAAGAATTTCATGCACGGCATGTAATTGCCCCAAGCCCCCGTCAAGCAAAATCACATCAGGGCGGTTTTCCTCGCTCATCCGGTCAAACCGGCGTTTTAACACCTCTTTCATCATGGCAAAGTCATCATTGGTAATCGTCGGGTCTTTGATGTTAAAAGTACGATACGATTTCTTATCAAACCCTTCGGGTGTGGCCACTACCATTGCCCCGACGGCATAAGATCCTTGGTTATGCGAGTTATCATAGATTTCAATGCGTTGGGGAATAGTCGGCAAATCAAAATATTGCTGCATTTCTTCCAAGTTAGCGCGAATGCTTTTATTTTCGGCCAAACGGCGTTCTATGGCTGCCAGAGCGTTCTTTTTAGCGTTTTCGATAAGTTTATATTTATTTCCTTTGCTAAAAGTGCTGATTTTAGTGCTTAAAGCATCTTCTAAAAAATCTTTATTCTCAAGGGCTTCAGAAACAAAAATTTCTTTTGGCGGCAAATGGTTTGTGTAGAAATTGCTTAAAAAAGCCTCCAAAACTTCCGAGCCATCGGCTTCTTCGGTTTGTTTGATAAAATAAGGAGCATTGCCGCAATTTTGTCCGCCGCGGATAAAGAAAATCTCAATGCAAAACCACCCGTCTTTTAAGGCTATGCCGATAATATCGACTGATTTTAAGCCGGCATACTCTAAATTAGCGTGCGTTTGGATACCGGTTAAGGCTTTAATGCGTTCACGCAAAACAATTGCCTGTTCAAAATTTTCTGCTTCGGCAGCCGCTTGCATTTTTTCAGATAATTCCTGCTGTATGGTTGTGTTTTTTCCCTCTAAAAAGCTGACAACCTCTTTAACCAGTTCCGCATATTCTTCACGGCTGATTTTGCCGCTGCAAGGTCCGCTGCAACGTTTGATTTGATATAAAAGGCACGGTCGTTCCCGATTTTTAAACACATTATCCCGACAGCTTCTAAGCATAAAAACTTTTTGAATCACATCCATTACCTCATTAACCGCGGTAGCACTGGCGTAAGGGCCGAAATAACGGCAATCATCACCGCGATTACCGCGAAACTTCCTTAAAGCAGGATACTCATCATGCAAGTTTAACATTAAATGCGGATAGGATTTGTCGTCCTTTAATAAAATATTGTATTTAGGATGGAGTTTTTTAATCAGCTCATTTTCAACAACCAACGCCCGATTCTCGTTTTCAACAATAATGAATTCCATTTTCCGCACTTCGGCAACCATTCTTTGCAGACGAATCGAAAGTTGGTCAATTCTTGTATAAGCGATGATGCGCTTTTTTATATTTTTGGCTTTACCGACGTATAAAACTTCATTGTTTTCATTTAACATACGATAAACACCCGGTGCCTCCGGTGCAATTTTGACATTATTTTTAAGAATGTTCAGCCCGAGCTTTAAATCAAACATTGTTTAATCCATATACTTCCATTCGTTATTGTCATAAACGCAGTTATGTTTCTGATATTGCGGTTTTAAGATATGTATATCTCCAAAACCGGTATAATCATAATATGTATCTATCAGATAAGAATCTACAATATGAGCCGGAATTTTTTTACCGCGTTGCTCCCAATAAGTGTCCCAATATATGCCGGCAGAGATGATTTTTGGCTTTTTTTCAATAATAAGGGTATTCAGGTTATCCCGTTTGGCAATACCTGCTTTTTCACCCAAAACATCAATCTGTCCCAAAAGAATGGCGTAATACCCCGGATCTTTAGCTTTTAAATTATACGTCGCATAGTAACCGTTTAGAGCATAGTCACAAGGCGTTAAAACCTCAAATGCAAAATCATGCCCGCTTTTCATATGAAAAGATAAAATTTCTTTTTTATAAGTCGCTTCATAATTATAAAACAGTATGAAGACAAGATAAAGAAGGCCTAATCCGGCAAAATATTTTCTTAATTTGCTGAATTTATCAAAAAACATAACCGTTAGCATAATTGCGACCATCAGCCAAAACATAACATAATGCAAAAAGGCCGAAAAATAAAACAGCCTTAACACCGTTTCAAAACAAAACATCCATGCAAACAAGCGCTCAATAACACTCCCTTTATATATAAAATAAAAGGAAGCTACTACGCCTAACGGCAGGAAAATGTAAAAATCAATAAACTCGCTTGGAGGGAAAATAATACGCTGAGCTTCAAAAATCTGAGGAATATAGGTGTTAAAATAAAAATTCGACCGCCAGTAAACAGCCAGAATTCCGTTGACAAATAAAACACTTATAAACAAAAGCAGCAAAAACAAACAAACATTTAAAGCGCCTAAGAAAGTCTTTGTTTGAATTTTCCCGCTAATCAGCCAATAAATCACGGCAAAGCCGGGAATAACAAAAAACATCAGTGCTTTTTGTGTAAACCCAAAGGCAACTAAAAAAGCGATAAAACTTAAGTAAAGCGCTAAAGGTTTCTGTTTTTTTATATAATAAAGCAGCTCATAAAGCCCGATAAAAAACATTAAAAACATAAAAATATCAGGTTTATAGTTTGCTGACCATAAAAGCGAATAGGAAGAAATGCTAAGAGCTGCCACAAATAATGACGCATTTTTAGTATTATTGTTAAGCCGTAAGATTTTGTATTGAAAACAGGCAATTAATGACAATGTAGCGATACTAATGGTATTAAATACCGGAAAAATATCCGGCGTATTGATAAGCATTGCCACCAACGGCGCAGACAAATACCATAATAAAGGGTTATGGTGCTGAAAAAAATCCCGATAAGGTACATATCCCTGCCAGACCAGCCAAGAAGAATGCAAGTGTTCAACATTATCCCCGTTGGCTTTGACAATGACACCATAGATATAGATTCCGCTTAAGGCGGCAAATAGTATGAACATCCATAAACATATGCGAAGAATTTTAGTTTGCATACTGCCACTCCTTTATTTGCGGATTATACTGACAATTTTTACCCCAATATTCTTTTCTTAAAATGTATATATCGGGAAATGGTGTCGGTAAATAATATTGCCAAATCAGATCTCCTGCAACTTGCTGAATAAAAATATGTTGTCCGCGATTTTGATGATAACTGCTCCAATAAACCCCGCCAAAAGCAAATTTAGGTTTGTATTTTAAAACCAACTCGCTGACATCTGGTTTTGCGGCAATCCCCGTTTCTTCGCCGGCTATATCAA
Organism: Alphaproteobacteria bacterium; assembly: GCA_017621635.1. Taxonomy (GTDB): domain Bacteria; phylum Pseudomonadota; class Alphaproteobacteria; order RF32; family CAG-239; genus CAG-267. Next base: position 8,523 of record JAGASU010000058.1, read on the forward strand.
CATGGCCAAGCATTGACCAGTAATAATGCGGATCTTTTGCATTGATAGACTGATTGCCTAAATAACTGTTTAAGATATAGTCACAAGGTGTAATGTTTTGCGCCAGATAACGGGCAAAGCTTCTGTCTTTTCCTCTGACCGCTATGTACTTTGGATAAGAAATATACGCATAATAACAACTTACGGCCAGCAAAAGATAGGCAAATAACAGGTTTTTATTTAACAATCCGGCGACTAACACACTGTTTAGACAGCAAACATAAATCATTAAAGGCAATAAATAGTAAGGTGCTATTGAAAAATAGAAACATCTGAGCAGCAGTTCAACAATAAACAATAAAGAAATAAGCTTAAACAACAAACCGCTCGTTCTAAAAAAGCAAATAATACTAACGATAGCCGTCATAACCGAAAAAACAAGCATTTTATAGTCTGTAACACTGATTTTATTGTTACCGTAATATTTTTGCATAATGACATTAAACGGATAATTTGATTTCCAGTAGATTTCAAGCGCATCCGCATGGTATAACAACGCAATAAATAAAAACAGGCTTAATACCGGTAAAACCAATGCATTCAAAATAATACCGGCAGGCGTCCTTTTTTGATAAAAAATATAAAGAGAAAGCACTCCCAGCACAAAAAGAACAATTAAGATTTTTTGAGTAAACAAAAACGCTAAAAAAAACATCTCAAAGGACAAACATAAACTTACAAGTTTCGGTTTATCCCAAAAAGAAAACAAAAAATAAAGCCCCAGAGCAAAACACAGAGCCATAAACGTATCAGGATTATAGTTAAAGCAGAAAATATAGTAATATGGCGGGCAAAGGGTTAAGAGGCTTAAAAGCGTTGCAAATTTTGAAGCAAAAAAGCGCGTGCAGATTTTATAAACGACGAAAAACGTCGCAATCCCCCCTAAAATACCGATAGCATGAGCCAAATCAAGCAAGGAAACCGGATTCATAAAATGTTTTAAAATTGGAGCAAAGACATACCATAACAAAGGATTATGGTGTTCAAAAAAGTCCCTGTACGGCACTTTGCCGTATGCAACAAGCCAGGTTGCGTGGATATGCTCAACGTTATCTCCGTTTCCGGTCTCGGTGTAAAATACCGTCCAAAAAGAAAACCCTATTGCATACAGCAACACAAAAAAAGCAATAATTTTGGCGGTTTGCTGAAAAAAACGATTATCTTTTAAATTTGATTGCATCACCCAACCTCTTCATTTTATTTACTGCTATCTTAATAATATTAAAATTAAATGTCACCTTATTTAAGTTTTTTATCCGGACAGCGGCAGTATTTTGCAACCGGACACTTAGCACAGTCCGGACGTTGTGCCTTGCAGATATAACGTCCGAACAGCACAAGCCAGTGGTTAGCATTGATAACATATTCATCAGGCAGAATTTTTAACAAATCAAGTTCAACGGCAAGCGGCGTTTTACCCTGACTAAATTCAAGCCTGTGCGAAATACGCATAACATGGGTATCAACCGCCAGCGCCGGCTTGTTATACCAAACGTTTAGAACAACATTGGCGGTTTTGCGCCCGACGCCGGCCAAGCTTTCCAGTTCCTCTCTTGTTGCCGGCACTTGCCCAGCAAAACGCTCGACCAGATCTTTGCTCATTGTGATAATATTTTTGGCTTTATTGTTAAACAGCCCGATTGTCCGAATATGTGAAATCAGTTTTTCTTCACCCAACTCAAGCATTTTTTGCGGCGTGTCCGCCACCTTAAACAATGCCTCAGTAGCTCTGTTGACGCCTTTGTCCGTGGATTGCGCCGATAAAATGACCGCGACTAACAGCGTATAAGCATTACAATAATTCAACTCGCAACGAGGTGAAGGATTATTTTGCTTAAAAACCTCCATTATTTCAAATATTTCTGATTTCTTTCGCATTTTCTGCACCCTTTAGGCTTTAACACCGCCGGCGCCTGCGGCTTTAGGGGCGCTAGTATCCAGCGGCCAACGGGGACGCGGCTTAAAATCAAGCGGACTGACAAGTCCTTTTCTGAATCTTTCAAGACCGGCCCAGGCAATCATAACGCCGTTATCCGTGCAAAAACGAATCGGCGGAGCAGCAAAAACAAGCCCGTTTTCATCAGCAAGATTTTTTAGTTTTGCCCGCAAATATGTATTTGAAGCGACACCGCCTGATACAACAAGATGTTTCCCCTGCGGATATGCCTGCTTGAAATAAGTTACGGCTTTCTTTAATTTTCGACATAAACAGTCCGTCGCCGTGTATTGAAAACAAGCGCAAATATCAGCCACATCGTGGGCGGGAATATCCGCGTGGGCTAAATTTCCGTCTGGTGCGTATGTTTCAATAATTTTTCTGACTGCTGTTTTTAATCCAGAAAAGGAAAGATTGCAATCATTTGAGCCGATCAACGGTCTGGGCAGGGTAAAACGCTGTTCGTTGCCGGCAACGGCAAGTTTTTCAACTGCCGGACCGCCGGGATAACCAAGTCCTAACATTTTGGCAACTTTATCAAAAGCTTCTCCGGCCGCGTCATCAATTGTTGTGCCTAAACGTTCATATTGATCAACATCTTTAACCACCAGAATTTGGCAATGTCCGCCGGAAACCAGCAGCAGCAAATACGGAAATTCGACATCGTTACTGATACGCGCCGCAAGTGCATGTCCCTCTAAATGATTAACCGCGACAAACGGCTTGTTTGAGGCTACGGCCAAGGCTTTCGCCGTCATAACCCCGACAATTACCCCGCCGATAAGCCCCGGCCCCGAAGCGGCGGCAACCGCGTCAATATCACTTAATTCAAGCCCTGTTTTAGCAAAACATTGCTCCAAAATACCGTCAATATGCTCCAAATGCGAGCGTGCGGCAATTTCCGGCACAACACCGCCAAAGGCTTTATGCTCTTCTTGTGATAATAGCGCTTCGCCCAAAATTTCTTTTTTATCGTTTACTATTGCAGCCGCGGTTTCGTCACAACTGCTTTCTATCCCTAAAACTAACATGTTTGTTTCCAAAAAGATTGAAGTTTATTTTTTTATTTTATAAACTATATTTCATAGAATGCAAATAACTATTTACGGGAGCCTTAAAAAAATGTCAGAAGCCAGAGAAAAAAATATCACACAAAAAAAGCCGCGTTTCAAAGCGCTTAAATGGACGGGTATCGTTTTAGGCGTTGTTTTTCTTGAACTCGGCGCGATTGCCGCTTCGGTAAAATTTATTGAATTTCAAAATAAAAAAGAGCAAAACCGGCTGGAAAATATCTCAGAACAACTGACAGCACAAAATACCCGACTCGCCGTATTAGAAAAGCTCCCTGCTTCGGTTTCCGCCAACAGCAAACAAATTTCATCAAATTTCAATACGTTGACAAACCTTTTGCAGGAGCTGAACCAACTCAGAGATGAAGTCGGCCACAACAAACTTGAAACAATCAACCAAAAGATAACTTCCGTCAGCTCGCGCATAGAGTCGCTTGAGGAAAGCAAAAGCCTAGAGGCACTTGTTTTGAGTTTGGCGCTTATTATTAAAGAAAATACCCTGTATCATCGTCCGTTTGCTAAAGAAGCTGAAATTTTAACAAATTTAACCCAAGGTAATGAGAACATATCAGCTGATGTAAAAATTATTAACCGGTTCAAAGATACGTCCGTAGCGGATGATTATGAACTGGCTGACCGATTTATGAAATTTAAGGACGACTTAAGTTTTACCGCACAAGACAATTCAGCAGAGCAAACCTCGGAGACTTCTGAAAAAAGCACTATTTCGCGAAGCATAGAGCTGATTAAAGATACGGTTGCGGGGATTAATTTTGATAAAGTAGTGGTTTTAAAGAAAGATAAAAAGACCGGCGAACAAAAACTTTTGTTAACGATGTTGGAAAATTTGGTTAAATCTCATAATTTCACTGACGCGCTTAAATACATTCAGGAGAATCCGGAATTTGCAAATATTAAAACGCCGGCGTTTAGGACATGGCAACAAGAAGTAACGGAAAAACTTGAATTTGACAGAGCTGTTTCCAAGCTTATAGCTTCACAGTTGAGTTCTCTCAGACAGGAAATTTCTCAAAATAATGTAACTTTACCCGAACCGGCCTCGGCTATGCAATCTGAAAACGTAGAAAAGGAAATCAGAACAGATGATTAATCGTCTTTTAAGGCAAGCTGTCTTTTTGGGCTTGTGTGCTATAATTCTTAAAGTTTTTTTTCCTTTGGGAACTGTTTTGTTTAAATTTGGGACATCTGAGTTTGGCGCACCGCTTTATATGGTGATGATTTATATTTTTATTCTTTTAGCCGGCATTGAGGTTATTGTTTATCTTTTAAAGACACTTGTGCGCGCCTTAAAAAACGATGTTCTTATTTCAAATCATGATTTTGCGGCAGACAGCGATTCTTCTTCTGCTGACGGCAATTGCAATAAAATTGTTTTAAGCCGCAATCAGTTTGATGAGGCCGCTATTTTGATTGTAAAGACGATGAGCGCCGTGACCGCCGGCCTGCTGAATGAAGCCCGCCGCCATTTGGTTAATTTACGCAAAATTATCGGTAATGATGCGATTATTGATATTTTGATGTTAAAAATCTATAAAGGCGAAAAAAACTTTGACAAGATGGAGCAACTTTCGCAAAAACTGATGGAAAATGAAGATATTCAGCTTGTCGGGATGAAAGCCGCGCTTGAAGCCCAGCTTGAGAAAAAAGAATTTACCGAAGCGCTGAAAACCGTTAATCAGGCTTTTGAAGTCAGGCAGGATTTATATTGGGTAATCGGCAGTGCCTTTTTATTAAGAGCGAAAAATAATGATTGGCTCGGCGCTCTGGAAGTTCTTGACGCCGGAATTGAGAAAAACCTTATGCCGACACAAAAATCCTCCCGTCTGCGCGCCGTTGCTTTGTACGAATTAGCAAAACAAGCTAAAGCAGATAAAGACAAAACCAAATTTTTCAAATTTATCACTCAGGCGCTTCAGGAAGATAATAAGCTTATTCCCGCAGCGTTGGATTTAGCCGAGTTTTATGTTAAATATGACAAACAAACGCGAAAAGCAGAAAAGGTTTTAAGTGCGATTTGGACGGAAAATCCTTGTTATGAAACAGCCAAAGCTTATTTAGCCCTTTTCCCGAAAGATACAAAAGCCGAGAAAATCCAGCGGATGGAAAAGTTGGCTTTATCTAATGTGAAATGTCCGTCTTTGAATAATTTGATTTTAGCGGAGCTTTATACCGACGCCAAGAAATTTGCTAAAGCAAAAACGGAATGCCGTCTCTTTTTATTAAAAAATCCCGCAACAGAACGAATTTCCGCTTTGCTTAAAGAACTTAGCAAAAAAGCGCAAAAATCTCATAAAAAAGCAGACAATATTTTTGCATCCCTGAAACAAAAGTTTACAATTTCGGATAGTGAAGAAACTGATTTTGCCAAGGATTTCCAATGGGTTTGTGCAAGCTGCGGGCATACAGCTCAAAGCTGGCAGCCTATATGCCCCGAGTGCGGTGAAGTCGGGCGGGCATACTGGCATCTTTATGTTGATAAAGACACCTCTGCGGTTGAAGAAATCTGAATTTTAAAACACTATACCCCTATTGATTTAATATAAAGGAGTATGGTTATGGATAATGCGGCGTTAAAAAACATTTGGGCGGAAAAATATCAGATCGTCCCGAATCAATTTAATAAATTAAAACAGATTTCCTCGGCAGCCACTGCGTTTAACACTAACATTGACGCGATTTTAAAGATTAACGGGGAAACATTAAAAAAGCTGATTATTGACAATCATATATCCGTCTCAGAACTTGAGGATATTAAACTCTCTTGTTTTAACAGACCCGAAGATGTAATTATCGGTATTGTTAAGTGTTTTAGCCGAGGGATTGCCGAAGAGTGGGTTACGGAAGATATAGCCGTTTACAGCTGGATGGAAAGATACCTTGGTTATGATCGTCTGCAAATGGGCGGACAAGGTGGCATTATTGCTAATGCTCTTGCTTTATTGGGAATTCAAAAAGTTATTGCACATACAAATTCTCACCCGAAAATTCAGGCTGACCAGTTTTTAGGCTTAAATAATTTATATGCAATTGCTGATGACGGTTCTTTGCAAAAAGCAGCCGAGATTTCTCGTTTACAAGATATTCCGCTTATTCACTGGATTATTGAGTTTGACAAAGGAGACAGTTTTACTGTTGAAGGAAAAACGTTTACTTGTCCGAAATCAAACCGCTTTATCGCAACTTATGATCCGCTTAATATGAACTTGGTGATGAATCAAGGATTTGTATCTTATCTTGAAAACAATAAGACGGATTATTTGTTGCTTTCAGGTTTTCATCCGTTGCTTGCCCGTAAAAACGGCCTTGAGCTGATAAAAAATGCTGTTCCGGTGATTAAAAGATGGAAAGAAGCTAACCCCGAGATGATTATCCATTTAGAGATTGCTTCAACACAAGACAAGGCGATTCGTCAGGCGATTATTGAACAAATTGCCCCGCTTGTAGATTCTGCCGGCTTAAATGAACGTGAAACAATTGATTTATTGGAAATTACCGGACAAACCGAACTGGCTGCGCAAA
>JAGASU010000059.1 GCA_017621635.1 Alphaproteobacteria bacterium
ACGTAAACAAACAGGTTTTGGCTGTTTTACGTTCAATAACCATATCAGATGAAGACTTTGAAGAGGCTAAGCAACGGATTCTCGCCACTTATGAGGGAGAAAAGGCCTTTTATGCCCAAAGTATCAAAGAGCTACAAAAACAAAGCGCGGCTGTGGATAAAAAGCTCAATAATCTGCTTGACCTGCTTATTAACGGCACAGTAGATGAGGATATGTATAGAATAAAAAATGAACAGCTCAAAAAGGAACAGCGTGAGATAAACAGCCAAATCGAAGCACACCAAACCGGAAATTATGAATTCCGTGAAAACTTCCTGTTTTTCTTGGCTTGCAAGAATAAATTTTACGATGAATTTGTAAATAGTTCGAGCGTGGAGCTTAAACAGCAACTTTTGAAATTTCTCACTCGAACTTTTTACATCAACGACGGAAAGGTAGAGATTTCCTTGCGTCCGCCGTTTTGTTGGTTGCAAAAAACCGCCCAAAAGGACGGTTTTTACAAATGGCGGGAGCGACGGGGCTCGAACCCGCGACCCCATGCGTGACAGGCATGTATTCTAACCAACTGAACTACGCCCCCATCAGAACAAAAACACTTATAGCCAACAAAAAATATAATTGCAAGCATTTTTTTATATTTTTTATAATTATTTTTCTTTTAATAAGGCGAGGCGGAGCTTATACGGAATCTGTAAACCTCTAACCTCCGGATTGTGCAATACAAAATCTTCCCAAAGGCAGTTGGAATAAAGAATTTTATTGTCACGTTCTTCTTTAATAATCCAAAGTCGCAAATCACTGATTTGGATATAGCAGCCGCCAAGAGTGCCGCCTTCATAGTCTTTATTTTCAAGACATCTGATAAGCTCTAAAAGCTTCTCGGCCTTCGGAATGTATGCGTTTTGGCTAAGTCTGCAGATAAGTTTACTCAAGACTCTGAATTTCAATTCCTCGTGCCAGTTAAGAAAACGGGTATAATCAACGGAAAATCCGGCGTTTCCCCATTTGTGAATATGAGTATCAATCGTCTGGTTAACAATATCTTCAATAAAATCTTTTGTTTTTTGCAAAGTCGCGGCAGTGTGAGATAAGCATTCGGCGCTAATCCCCGTTTCTTTTTCTAAAATCGGCAAAAAATGCCGCATTTTTACTCTTAAAAAATCCAAACATTGATTAGATTCGTCTTCAACCCATTTAATTTTTTGCTGTTCTAAAAATGTCTTTAAAATCTCAGGGGAGGTGTTTAACAGCGGACGAAGAAGCTTAATGCCGTCGCGCTCGGAAATATCACTCATAGCACATAAACCATAAAGGCCGCTGCCGCGTTCTAACCGCATCAAAAATGTTTCAGCTTGGTCATATAAATGGTGTGCAATCGCTAAATAGTTAATATGGTTATTTTGACACCATTGACATAGAAGTCGGTAGCGCATAAGCCTTGCTTGTTCTTCAATACCGGTAACCGGTTTTTCTCCCTCCCAGATTAAAATATGATGTTCGATATTAAAGCGTTGCATAACATCTGCAACATATAAGGCCTCATTTCTAGAGGTAGGGCGCAAACCATGATCAACCGTCAGGGCAACAATCCTGTATTGAGGAAATTCTTGTTTAAACATCAAAACAAGCGCTAAAGAATCAGCCCCGCCGGACACCCCGACAGCAAAAGAGTTATCTTGAATCTGATGTTTTTTTAAAAATTCCTCAATTATTTGCACCCGAGCACCTCAGCTTCTTTTAAAGCTCTGGCAGAAATCTCGCTGTTTACTTTTCCAAAAATTGTCGGCAAGTTAGTAAACGCTGTGCAGGCTTCATCTTTTTTGCCAAGCGCTTTCATTGAAAGCCCTAATTTTAACAAGCAGTCCGGTCCTTTTGTTCCTTCGGGATATTTGCTGTATCCGTTCTTAAACGCAACCGCCGCTTTGGCAAAATTTTGTTGTTTGTAATAAACCTCTCCCAACCAATATTGAGCATTACCGGCCAAAGTATCTTTAGGATAAGAGGTTAAAAATTGAGAAAATTTTCTCTCAGCGTCTGAAAGCTTATTGTTTTTTAAATCGTTCAACCCTTGTTCATATAAATCTTTCGGTTTAACGCCGGCCGGAACCTGAGTGGACGTTGCCGCAGGCTTTGTGGTTTTTGCTGTTTTGGGCGCAGGGGTTTCTGCTTGTCTTTTCATTTGTGTAAACCGAAGCTCAATATCCTTGTCAATCATCTCAATTTTCTTTTCAAGTGTATTAAGGCGGTATTCGATATTTTCAACCTTGCCGTTCATATCCCTGATCATTTGGTCATATTCACCTAATCTGACCTGAACATTTGAAACAGACTCCTGCGGTGCCGCGGTCGTGTCATTTTTTTCTCTGTACAGTTGGCGCTGAATAACTACAATATCGTCCTTAATTTGGTTTATTTCATCTTGTAAGTAATCAGCTTTAGCCGAAAAGGCAGAAACAGTGAGTAGAAATCCCCCGAATAATAAATAAACGTTTTTCATTATATCCCTCAAATATCAATAAAACCTCCTAAAATATAATCCTAATATTTTAGAACTCAACAAGAAAACGTATCCTTGCGGATACGTTTTCTTAAAACTGATGTCAAATCAAATTATCTGCTTAATTCAACAACTGTTACACCGCGACGGCTC
>JAGASU010000060.1 GCA_017621635.1 Alphaproteobacteria bacterium
AGCCTCTCACCAGACACTTTATTATAACTTCAAGGAGTTTTGATGTCAAAACCATACCTATAAGCTCTTTTGAACCACCGGCCTTGCCGGTGGTTTTCGAGATACAAAAAATTCCGGATTTCTCCGGAATCTTAAAAAACATTTACCAACCTTAAAACGGCACGTCATCATCAACCATGCTGTCGCCGCCCGTTGCCGCCGGTGTGCTGTCCCAACCCGACGCCGCAGAAGAATCATAAATATCTCCCGCACCTGCCGGCGCGCCATCACCTCTGCCGTCAAGCATAACCAGCGTACTGTTAAAGTTTTGCAAAACAACTTCCGTCGTATAGCGTTTTTGTCCGTTCTGGTCTTCCCAGGAACGAGTCTGCAACTGCCCTTCCAAATAAACCTTTGAGCCTTTGCGCAAAAATCTCTCAGCCGTATCGGCAAGTCCGGTGCTGAAAATCACCACATTGTGCCACTCCGTACGATCACGCCGCTCGCCGCTGGCTCTGTCTTTCCAGCTTTCGCTTGTTGCCACCGAAAAAGACACCACTTTAGCCCCGCTTTGCGTATTGCGAACCACCGGATCCTGTCCGAGATTGCCCACCAAAATCACTTTATTAATGCTTCCTGCCATTGTTTTTACCTTTATAAAAAATTAAATTTCAATTATCATAACGCCGTTTTTTACTAAAACAAGCATTTTCCCCGCTATCAACAAATTTTGTTAGTAAACCTGTTTAAACCCGTCGTCTTTATACATTTCAATAATATATTTTGCTGCGTTAATGCTGCCGCTGTGCATTAAAAATTCTCCCCACTTTTCCTGCATTTCCTCACTGTTGGCAACTTTAGACAGCTTGTCATACGAAAAACTTTTAACTTTCTGCACCAAATCCCCCCAAAGCTTAACCGACAGATAACCGTAAGCAAAAAGCCCCTCGGGTTCCACCCCGTGCAAACGCAAATCAACCAAAGAGTCCGTAAACATCAAACTGTCTTTAAGCCGCGGCCGGTCCAACACATAAAGCGCGCCGGAATTTTCCTTAAATTCTTTTGCCACACCGTCTTCAAGCATTTTTCTGGAGGTAAAAATAATCATATTTTCTTCTTTTTTGCGCGCCTGACGGATAAAATCGCCCACCTGCCCGCGTTTTCCTAACACAAAGGCAATTCCGACACCGTCTTTTTTCATGGATTTAACCAAATCTTTCATCCCGTCGGCCTTATCAAAAACATAAAATTTAAGCAAATTGCTCTTGCCAAACCGTAAAAACTCGTCAGACAAAGCTTTTGCCACCTCACCAAACCCGTTTTCCGGCTCATTGTCATAGACAAACCCGACTTTAAGTCCGGCAAAATTATTATTGTAAAACTGAAAAAAATCCCCGCTCATTTGCGCCTTGGTGCCAAGCAAAAGCAAACGCCCCCGCTTGTCTTCACTCCCCGCGTGATACGCCTCGGTTGTCGGCACAATCTGAAAAATCTTCGCTTTCTCATAAATATTGGAAATATCTTCAAACCGATTCGCACAATACGGCCCGACCACCAACCCGATTTTTTTTGATTTGAGCAATGTCAACATCTCTGCTGTCGAAACCGCTAACCGGTCATCACATCTGTCATCAATCGTCAGCAAATCAACTTTCTCACCATTCACCCCGCCCGCTTCGTTAATTTCCTGGGCAGCAAACCGCGCTCCATCAAAAAGTTCGCTCCCTGCTTTTGCCAAAGCCGAGGCTTTCGGTGCAATCACCGCAATCGTCACCTCAGCCCTTACGGCAAAGGCAAAAAAAACAAGCCCCGATAAAAAACTAAATAAAATCCCTTTTTTCATAGCAAAATGAATCAATTAAACCAATAAGCTCTTGCTTTATATCTTATATCTTTTATTTTGCAACAAAAATCTTAAACAAGCCTCTAGCGGTATTTAAAGCCGATCACACATGTTGCCCCCGAACAGGCACAAGCGGCTCTCGCACCGTTAATAGTCAGCGGCACGGCGTTTGCATGTTGCCCCGGCGTATAAATGCCGTTTTCGGGTCTTGAAACCGCCGGAACATTAACATCTTCCATTAACGCACCGTTAACATCCCCTGTTCCGACATATAAAGCTTCAAATCCCGAAGCTTGGTCCATGCCCCAGTCTGCGGTTGCCAAAGCCAGACAAACATCTTCTGTCAGTCCTTCCAAATATACTTCAAAGGCACGAGGCTGCCCCTCTGAATTAAGACTGGAAAAAACATAAACATTTCCGCCCAGCGCGTGCTTCAAACCGACCTGAGAAGATTTCACCGCAGAATCATACATATCGCTCGGAGCCATCCCCGCATCAATCAGCAGCCTGTCAGATAAAATCGAATAATTCGTTTGATTAAAAAAAAGCGAACGAATATTCATCACTAACATTGAAAGCTGCGTAACCACCTTATCCCTTTTGATTTTCTGCATAGCTTTCGAATAACCGGCAATACCGCCGGCGGTTAATATACCGACAATTGCCAGAACCCCCAGCATTTCAATCATCGAACGGCCGCGCTCACAGTTTTTCATCATATTTTCTCCCAAACTCTAAAACGCGCTCCATACGAACCGTTTTTAATATTATACCGCCGATTTTCCGGCTTGTAAACCCTGCTGATAGAGCTATGACTATAGTTATAGTAATATATAACCATTGTGTCAAATCTTCTCTTCCACCGAAATAATAATACCAGATATCGCTCTTAAATGCCGCCTTGTCAAATCCATCACTCCCCGACAACGCCGCCTTAATCAGCATAAATCCGGCAAAATGATGCATCATAATATCAAACGTATGCTCTGAAATATAACAAAGCACCCTGCTCTTTTGCAGCAGCGGCGCCAAAAAACGTGCCACACCGAGCCAAAACAAAATCGCCGTAAAACTGATTAAATAAATCACAATAACCGGTTCTCCCGTATAATCAAGCCACGCCGGAATATGGTTATACTTAGGATATACATAACACAAAACCGCTATCAAAAAAAGCAACACAAACGAGCGGACGCCGGTTTTTAAAACATCATATTTTTCTAAAACCGCCCGATACCACACTCCGAGTGCAAAAGACGGCAAAAAATACGTCACTCTGAGCAATGTCAGGTAAAAAGACCTCTGAGCTTGGTTTTCCGGCGCAGCCATAAGAGCCAGACACCCCAATCCGAACATAGCAAAAAAGAATCCTCCCGCAATACCCCCATTAAGCCGGCCTTTTTCATCAGCCAATGGTTTCAACGCCAAAAAGCCGACACACTGCACCAAAAACAACGGCACTAAAAACCACGCCCCCATATTATAAATAAACTGATGTCCGTCGGTAAACGGCGCAATCAAAAGATTATAAACACTAAACGCTCCGCCTAAAGCAAACCCGCCATAAGTGTTCAAAACCGCACACACCCCGCCGTATGCCAAATTCCACAAATAAAGCGGCACTAAAATTCTTGAGATCTTACGCACAAAAAACGCTTTGTATCCGCGCTCTAAATTCAAAAAATATCCCGACACAAACATAAATAAAGCCGTATGATAATTTTGATATCGCAAAAGCCCGCCCAAATTCAAATAATCAAAATGCCCGATATGCCCGTCCACAATCATAAAGATTGCAAGCACATAAAGCATCTTAAAAGTATCATCGCCGTTTTTTGCCATAAATTAACCTTTTTTAAAAAACTTTTTTATATACTGTTTTTGAAATCATAGCGAAACAAGGTTTAATCTTTACTTAAAAAAACAAACAAACTGATTTTTTTAAATCTAATGTGCATAAAAACAAAAAAGCGCTTTTAAAATTGCGCCTGCTCTTTTAAGGTCGCTATGTATGAATTTTAGGGGGAAAAATGGCTTCTTTAAATATGTTAAGCTCCGCAAACCTGCGCACCGGCATAAACGGCCAGAGTATTATGCTTTTTATATACAGCGCCATCGTTACGTTTGCGCTCATTTTGGTTATCAATAAAAATTTTGAAACACCTGAGGAAATTATCAATCGTGAACGCTTGGCCGAACAAACCCGTCGGGAAAACGCCGATACGATGGCTTCGCTCTCCGTTCCCGAAGTTTATGAGGAAACGCTCTCAACCGATACGGAAAGTTTTGACAATCCTTCGGTTGAATGGGAAGTCAGCGGCGAAGAAGAACAGCCTGAAGTAAAAGAAGACCTCGTCATCGTTGAAAAAGGTGATAATTTTATCGGCATTTTACAAAAACTCGGGATGGAATACGCCGAAGCAAGCCAGGCCACCACTTCCTTAAAAGAAGCCGGCTTTGACGTCCGTTCGCTCCGCCCCGGCCAGAAAATCAATATCACCAAAACCGTGGACGTTCCTTTCGGCGAACTCTTAAGCATTGATAAAATTGTCATTGAACCCACCGCTTCCGTCAAATACATCATCACCCGCAATGAAGATGAAAAATACGTCACCGAAGTTGAAGAACTGGAATTAAAAGCAGAAACCCAAACCGCCTCCGGCGTCATTAGAAGCTCACTTGCCGCCTCAATGAAAAATGCCGGCCTGCCGCAAAGTATTATCGGCAACTTCATTAACATCTTTGCCTACACGGTTGATTTTCGTTCTGACATCAAAAACGGCAATACCTTCAAAGTGCTCTACGACCGCAAATTAGCTCCCGACGGCCGCGTTGTCAAAAACGGTGACATCTTATACGCCGAATTAGACCTCGGCAAAAACCATAAAATTGCCCTCTATCGCTATAAAGACAGTCAAGGCGGTATAGACTATTATAATGAAAAAGGCCTCGTTTTAAAAAGAACGCTTGATCGTAAACCGATGGAATTTCGCTCCGCACGCATTTCCTCTCATTTCGGCTGGCGCCGCCACCCGATTTTAAAACAAAGAATATTACACAGCGGCGTTGACTATGCAGCCCCCATGGGCTCAAGAATATACGCCAGCGGCGACGGGGTCGTCAAACGCGCACAATGGGCAGGAGGCTATGGTAAATATATCGTCATCCGCCATAATTCGGAATTTTCTACCGGCTATGCCCATATGAGCAATTTTGCCCGCGGCATAAAACCCGGCGTTCGTGTCAAACAAGGCCAGGTCATCGGCTATGTCGGCTCCACCGGCCGCTCCACCGGCCCGCATCTGCATTTTGAAGTCGTTAAAAACGGCAAAAAAGTAGACCCGCTGAAAGTCAAAGCCGCTACCGGTACTAACCTTGCAGGCAAAGAGTTAAAACGCTTCAAAACCGAAGTAGAAAAAATTATCGCTCTGGCAAACGGTCAAACCGAACTGGCCGCTGCCGCCCCTGAGATAACAGAAAAACAAAACACACTAACAGATTAATGAAAGGAAACTCCTATGGAACTCAAAGGCTCTAAAACCGAAAAGAATCTTGAAGCCGCTTTTGCCGGCGAATCAATGGCCCGCAATAAATACACTTATTACGCGTCCAAAGCCAAAAAAGAAGGCTATAACATTATTGCCGATAAATTTGAACAAACCGCCAATAATGAAAAGGAACATGCCAAATTATGGTTCAAACTCCTGCATGACGTCCCAATGCTTGGCTGCTTCCCGGATCCTCGTCAGCGCCAGAAAAAGGGACTGTCGCCA
>JAGASU010000010.1 GCA_017621635.1 Alphaproteobacteria bacterium
ACCGCATTCTTTGCTCATTTCGGCAAGTGATGCACGCAGCTCGATGATTTCATCGTGATTGTTGGCAATAAAGGCGTTCCAGTGTTTGTCTTTCTTTTCTTGAAGTTTTTCAAGCCAATACGGATCAAGCTCGGAGTGCTGATAAGCCTCTAAGAAGTCTTCACGTTTAACGCGGGCGGTCAGGGCTAAGCGCATTAATTTGCCTTCAACGCCCATGAGACGGCGGTTTAATTCATTTAACTGTTCGACCAGTTCTTCAACTCTGGCTGAGTTTAAGTGAATCGAACTCATAAGTTCGATGAGTTCTTTTTTGATATTGATATATTTTTTCTCAAGTGAGGTTTGAGCTTTGCGGCCGGCTAAAATTGCTTTCATACGTTGGGCCTGAATACGGCTCAGCTCGTCATAATAGCTTGAGATTTTGTTTAAGATGTCCAACACCGGTTCAAAAAGGGCGGTTTCCATCGCGGTAATCGAGGTGGCGGCGTGACTGCCGTCTTCATCGTCTTCGTCAAGTCCGCCTTCGTGTTCTTCATCCAAACCGTCGGTTTCATCCATATCGTCGGTTTCGGGTTCTTCATCTACCGTGCCGTCAAACTCAATATCTGTTTCAAGGTCGTCGTCAATTTCATCTAAGTTTTTGGCATCTAAATCTTTGGCGACGTTTTCAAGGTCATCTTCGACAGCGGAAGCGTCTTCGTCATAAACGATTGCGGCGGCGTCAACACCATACATCATTTCCAAATCAATGATGTTTCTTAACTGCATGGTGCCGGCGACAAGCTCGTCACGCCATTTTGAGATGGCTTTTAAGGTCATCGGGTTTTCGCACAGACCGCCGATCATCACGGTTTTACCGGCTTCAATACGCTTGGCTATGGCGATTTCTCCCTCGCGGGACAGAAGTTCGACAGTACCCATTTCTTTTAGGTACATTCTGACCGGATCATCAGAGCGCATCAGCTCGCGGCTGTCAAAATTGCCGCTTTCTTCTTCATCTGCGTAGCCTTCTTCTTCGGTGTCTTCTTCGGGTTCTTTGTCATCATCGTCAAAATCTTCGGTTTCATCAGCGGAAATGATGCTGATTTCCATATCCGAGATTGCGGCCATAATGTCTTCTATCTGGTCAGAAGTTTCTTTTTCCGAGGGGAGAGCCTGATTTAATTCTTCAATTGTGATGTAGCCTTGTTCTTTGCCTTTGGCAATGAGCTTTTTTAAAGCGCTGCCGAAAGAATCTAACAGCGGTGCATCTGTGCTTTGATATTCTTCTTGTGTTTCTGACATGTCGTTCCCTAAAAATCAATTTTGACGCGATTTATGCGGCGCGTCTGTCTTTTGTTTGCAAACGCTTATGAAATATACTTTTCTTTGCTATTTGTCAAGTATAAATATGAGAAAAATGAGGTGATGCCGGAGTTCTTAACAACATTATTCGGCGCTTGACAAGAAAGGCGGCTGTGGATATGTTATATTTTATGAATTTATTTTTTTCAGAGGCAGAGATGGCTCAAGATTGGGATTTTAAGAAACAGGCAACGGGGTTTGATATTGCTGAGCAAATCAAAATTAACGGGATTTGTTCTAAAACGCGGGCTTTTCTTGAAGAAATAAGAACAGGAGAAGAAAGTGCGGCGTTTAAAAAACAGGTGATGTCTGAGTTCTTTTTTAACGTGGCACAATCCGAAAGAGCGTTTGAGGAGGAAGAAAAAGATGTTTTATTTGCTTATTTTAGAGAATTTTCAGATGAGGCGGGGCAGGGGTTTTTGTTTTCAGA
The DNA here is from genome assembly GCA_017621635.1 of Alphaproteobacteria bacterium. GTDB lineage: Bacteria > Pseudomonadota > Alphaproteobacteria > RF32 > CAG-239 > CAG-267. The sequence continues at coordinate 1,775 of JAGASU010000010.1, forward strand.
CAGAGTATTGGCACGCTTGGTGAAAGAAAATGACGGTGACAGAAATGCCGAAATTGTTGCTTTGACGGAAAAATTGGAGAAAGCCGAGGGCTTTTTGGAAGAAACGGCGGCCAAGCTTGTGACGGTGCAGCCTGATTTGTGCGGCGTGTCGGCTAAGCGGGCGATGGAGCTTTGTCAAGAGAGTGACAAGCCTAAAGGCGTGGTGTTTGCGTTGGCGCTTTTAGAGCAAAATCAGGTTAAGCTTGCGGTTAAGCTTTTAATAGAACTCTCTAAAAAAGGAGCGGCAACGGCGGCGTTGATGTATTTAGGGCGGATTTTAGCCAGAGCCAAGGGGGCGGAAAAGCTGTTGGCGGATATGTTGCTGGTGAATTTGAGCCGGCTTACTGATTTGGAACTTGGAGTATTACGGGAATATACGGCGACGCTTTACCTTTCCGGTGCAGAAGCTTTTTATGATAACGGGGCTTATCTTGAGGCGGCAAGAATTTTACGCGCAGAGAGGATATCTTTGCTTATCAACGGGAATGAACGGCTTGAAAAGAAGTATGGGTGTTTGGTTGACGGACTGATTTCCAAGGACAAGCGCTTTGAGAGTGTTTTTTTGCAAAAACATCATATTAATAAGCAAGCGGTCAAACCGGATATTGATAAGCAGGCAGTTAAACCGGTTGACGAACATTATAAAGCGGAGACAGTTGAGAAAACCGAGGTAAAAGAGAAGCCGCTTGATATTTCCGAGGTGCAAAAAGCAGAGCCTGAAACGGATAACGAACAGGCGTTTTTATCGGTTAGGGCGGATGTGTTAAAGATTACGTCAGCGGAAGTGGAGCAACATTTTGAGAAAATCAAACGTTTGAGCAAGGAGGCCATTGCCAAAGCGGAAGCACAAGCTAAAAGACATGCGGAAAATGTCAGCAACAGCACGATTAAATTAAAAAAACTGGCCGGAAAAATTAAGTTTTTTAAAAAGAGTGACGGAGAATCGTAGTTTTGGATACAAAAAACGGGTCCTTTTTTCACAAAAAAGACCCGGACACATGATCATTCAATTAGATTAAAATATGAAAAATATGTCATCTAAAAAAACAAAGCGGGTTTCACAACCGGCTTTGTTTTAAAATAAAGCTATGCTGAAATTAACTGAATGTGTTCAACAATAAATTTTGTTTTAATGCTCTTGCTTTATTTGGTTTAAAAAGCAAATATTTGATACCGTGAAAATAAGTCAGGCGGGTTTCACAACCGGCTTTAATCTGACTATTTGATTTACAGGTTTTCGAAGCAAAGAGTTATTAGATTCATAAAAATATTAAAAATATACCTAAAACAAGAGTAAAATAGGCGTTTTTATTTTTATTGTCAAGGGGATTTATTTTTATTCTTCGGGTCTGTCAAGTGTTTGTAAGAGTTCGTCACGCTCTTTTTTCAGGCTTGTCAAAGTGTTATAAGTTTCGGTGGTAAAGTTTTTACAGAGTTCTGCGGTCAGGGTTTTGATTTTTTCTTCTATTGCGGTGCGTTTGTTATCTAAAAGCAGAGTATCAATTTTTTCTCTTAAATCATTGATAAAAGGGTTTTGTTCTTTCAGCATATCCAGCTCCCATAAAGATTTTAAGGCGGGAGCCTGCGGTGTTGCTTTTAAGGCTGTGAGCAAATCTTCACAAGACATCGGGGTTTGGCTGTCGTGATAAGTGTCAGCCAGTGCCGTTTGCAGGTCGCGCAGGGCGGGATTTTTAAAATCGTCCAAGAAAATCTGTTCTTCATAATCATCAATCAGCTCGGGATACAGACATTCGGCGGCGAGGATAAAGCGCAGGTTTTTATCGTTTTCATTATCCAAGCTTTGCGTTAAGGCAACCGGCGAGGAGGTGAAAGTATGATTTAAAGGTTGGCGGGATTTTCTTGGCGCGTAGGTATTCTTTTTATATTGCGGATTATATTGCGGGGCAGGTGTATAAGCCGGAATAGGCGCTTGTTCTGCGTTCGTTG
>JAGASU010000061.1 GCA_017621635.1 Alphaproteobacteria bacterium
CCGAAGACATACCCTCAGAACCGGTAGAGATTGAACCGCCGGTTAAACGGGTTGATACAGCGCCGAATACCTGATTGGCAGTTTCAGTCTGCGTCTTCTGAACCATCGGCGCGACTTCCGGAGCTACTGCTGTTAAAGCGTCGACATAAGCTTTTTGTCCTGCGGCTGTTGTGGCATTTTGAGACAAATCACCCAATACGGAAGCGACTGCTTTGGCTCCAGCGCTTGCCGTTGTCGAAGATGTGACACTGTCCCAAGCTTCGGCTGTTGCTGCATTGTTTGCTGAACCGCCGGCATCCGCAACGACATCAGAAGCCGTAGCTGTTCCGGTAATATTTAAGGAGCCGTCTTCATTCCATTTAATATCATAACGACTGTTCTCGGCAATTTTATTAGTAAAGTCACCGGTTACCTTACCGTTCAAAAACTTCAAATCCGCATTTTCACCATTGCCGACCACGCCATTATCAAGCGTTACTTTCATTGTGGTATCTTTACCGATTGTGATATTATCGGCATTGATTTTACCGTAGTTGTCAGTAGCAGCCACGCGCAAAGCCAGGTTGGAATTATCTTTGAAGTCAACATTCGTGGCATTTACGGTATTTGTGCCGATATCCAAACCGCCGGCAACATTCAGATTGCCGATTTTACCGGTTTGTTTGTCATAAGTCAAAGTGCCTTTGTTGACATTCAAAGAAGCCAAGTCGCCGATTGTACCGGAAACGAGTTTGCTTAAAGAATGGTCGGCTTCAAAAGTCAGGTTAGAGCCGGAAACATTACCGTCAACCAATGCACTAGAGGTTTTAACATTTAAGTTGCCGTTACCGGAAACGTCAGAAACTAACGTGCCAGAGAGGTTAATTGTTCCTGCGTCTGTCAGGTTTATAATGCCTTTTTCTAAAGAAGCTATATCATTATCAACGCTTTTATAACCTTTAATTACGGAAATTCCACTGTTTTCATTAATATTTAGCTCACCGCCACTGATATTAACCTCTGTTCCTGTGATGTAATTCCCCGGAGAATCTGGAGTAAAAAATAAGTCCCCAGTCTTTCCACTAACATTTATGGTGCCTCCGGTCATCTCAATAGCTCCCCATGAGGTTTCAACAAGGCCGTCTGTCGGATTGTCATCGGAAATTTCAACACCAAACCCGCTGAACTGAGATGGATGACTGCTGATATTAATTGTGCCACCAGAGATATTCATTTTAGCACCGGCATCTTCAGCAATAAATTCACCACCGCTTAATGTTATATTTCCTCCAGAAATATTGACTATTCCGTCTGCATGAATTTCACCATTACTAACTTCAACTTCACCACCACTAACGTTGAAAAGGTTTTGGGCTTGCTCTGCATTTTCAGGAGAATCATCGGGTCCTTGATGTCTATAAATATCTAAGCGGGCACCATCGGTTACAACAAGCTTTTGTGTATTGGCAGAACCTTCGTTAACTTTTTCGCCAACATCTAATCCCTTAGGATTTCCCTCTGCTTGTCCATATAAAGTTTGCAGATATATGTTTTTTATGACAATTTCATCATCAGTCAAATAGTCTGCATTGATGTTAGTAGCAACATTTCTCCCTGTATCCTCTTCAATAAATGTATGCCCCTGAAAACCATCTTTTCCATTTTCAGGTAATGTATCTATAATTTTTGCATAAGCATTAGTTGCTGCAAAAGCCGCCACTAAAGCCGTTGTAAATAAAAGTTTTTTCTTCATAAGTTTCAATTCCTTATCTTTAATTGCAATTAAAGTTTGTAATTTGTCTTATCGGACTATTTCACTATACACAAACCAACGATTGTGGCCGGTTGTCTAAAAGACAGATGTATCCCGAAGCAAAAGAAAACAACCTATTATTTTTACTTGATTTTTTATTGAAAAGAAAAAGTGCGAAACTTGCAAAAAGCGGTTGATTTTATCGTTCTAATAAAATGACCGGTATTTTTAAGAAATTTTAAGGAGAAAACAATGGCTGTAATCGGTTATATTAGAGTAAGTTCCGCTAAGCAAACCCTTGAACACCAACGCTTTGAGATTGAAGAATATGCAAGAAAGCATAAATTGACGGTTGATGAATGGGTTGAGGAAAAAATATCTTCCCGAAAAGCACTGAAAAACCGCAAACTTGGTGAATTATTAGAGAATTTACAGGAAAATGACATCCTTATCTCTTGCGAAATATCCCGATTAGGCAGGTCTTTGTTGGAAGTCATGCGGATTTTGGAGACTTGTTTATCTAAAAACTGTCAGGTCTGGACTTTGAAAGAAAATTACCGTCTCGGTAATGACATACAAAGCAAAGTCTTGGCTTTCGCTTTTGGCTTGGCGGCTGAAATAGAAAGAAACCTAATATCCCAACGTACAAAATCATCTCTTGCCAATCTTAAAGCCTCAGGTAAAAAACTCGGTCGTCCATTCTCCGCAGAATCAAAAAAGTTGAAACTCTCAAAAAATGCTAAAAGAGTGCGGAATCTACTCGCCAAAGGCATCTCCAAATCACAAATTGCCAAAATCCTCGGTGTTCAGAGAAGCACGTTGCGACGGTTTATTGAAAGGTATTTCGGCCAGATATAAAGAAAGAGGCAGCCAAAGCCACCCCTTAAAGTGATGTTATAATAATTATTCGTTGCTTTCCGTATTATCATTCGCAGGAACCGGTAACGTGCTCATGATATTCAGCATAAATTTCGGACATACATGCTCGCCAAGAACCTCGCGGACAAAATGTTCATCAGGAGCAATCAGCCTATCATTTTCCCAAGTCAATCCGTCAAAATCCTCCTTATCGGTTCCGGGAGCATTCAACGGCTCCAGAAAATCTGCCTCACATCCGATTAGCGCCAATATTTCGGCAATAGAAAGAACTCGGCTGTCAGAATAAATGCCATCGCTTAACGGACGTCCGAAGTGAACGGTTGCCAAACCTCCAATCTGACCGCTATCGCTAGTGATTGTCGGAGAAGGATATGCCGGGTTAATTCTAGTGTATCCTTTCTGAAATTGCCCTTTGGCATTTGACTTATCTTTATTTTTAGGTTGAAACATAATCGAATTATCCCAAGCAGAACAACCGGTCGGAGTATGAGCCAAAAATTCAATTTCATGAGGCGTTAGATCCAACGCATAGTGCCATGGCAGGTTTGAGCAAACTTGTCCGGCCTCAAGAGGAGGGAGGGATCCGATAGTCTCAAAAACCGTCGGACGGAATTTATGTTTCTTCGCAAATTTCCATGTCCCTAATTCCTTTTTGCAGGCGAGGATAATAGCGCGCTCGCGGTCTTCGGCCGTTTCATAATCTGCGGCAGACAAAATTCCAACCGTTACATTATAGCCTAAATTTTCAAGCTCTCCGACAACATATTCCCCGATAGTTTTCTCGCCCAAAATTGACAGGGCTGCTTCCGGTCGACTAGCTAACCATTGCGGCACGTTTTCGATAAACACATAATCGTGACCGACAACTCTTATAACTTCCAGCGTATCCTCAAACAAAGCCGCGCGGTGCGTTTTCCCCTTGGCTTTTGAGGTATTCATCAAACTCGCTTCTTGGCAGGGAGGAGAGGCTAAAAGGAGTTTGGTGCCATGTCTTTTGTTGGCCTCAATAATTTTATCAAAGATATCTTGTTTATCAATTTCTCCAATGATAGTTTCGCAGTCGGGATATAATCTGCGGTGAGCTTTTCCTCGCCGCTCAATTTTCTCATTGGCAACCACAATTTTAATATTGGTAAACTTTTCCAATAAAGAGGTACCGACACCGATGTTGCAAAACAGCGAACAGGCTTTTATTTCTTCAGTCGATTCAAATTTTTTAAACGTTGCTTCGAAATCCTCATCTTTAGCGCGCCATTTCTTTAAGTCATAGCCAGTTTTTTCTGTCCCTGTGCGGGCTTTTTTGACAATCCCATGAGATAAAGCTAGAGCTCTGGTCGGAAGTTCCCCTCGTTTAAAGGCGGTTTTGATGGCTTCCCAGACGTTCTCTATAAAGAGTTTCTGAAAGTCTCGGCTCCTTCTGGCTCCAAGGCGTGGATATTTAGCCGCAATAGCATCTTTTTTGGTTGTTTTGCCGGCAGACTTTCCCTTTTCTTTCAAACCCTTGTGAGCATCCATTTGGCGGATATCTTCCCCTATCAAGCATTCTCCCAAAAGCTGATAGGCCGCTTGAACTTGAAGGTTTTGAAAACGGATTAAATATTCCTCCTCAGATAATGGTGTCGATTTTAGAATTGCTAACTCCACCGAGACAGATTTGTTAATTTTCGCAAGGAACGTATCCAGTTGCGTGGGGTCTGTCGGCATTAACGGCAGGTTGTCATTCGCATGACTCTTTTTCAGCTTTTCCAGTTCGTCATCGGATAGATGCCCATCTTCGAATATTTTTTTAAGAGACAAATTTTTCAGGCATTCCGGTAAATCGAAGTCATCCAGATTACCAACAGCGTGGGGGACGATTTTCTGCTCCGCAACTGCTGTGCCTCCGTTCAAGAAAGTCTCGCGGCAGTTGAAGGCGGCAGCTAAAGCGGATCCCATCTGGGAGTGTTCATTTAAGTTTGTCATTTGATATCTCCTTATCTTTAAGTTTTTTTTGTAACTCTGAGGTTTTGTCCTCGTTACAAACTTACTTTATCAAGAGATGTCAGTCTTTAATATTGAATATGGAGAAAGTGTCTTATACTTATTTACAATAAACTGATTTTAATGATTATTTATTAAAACATTATCTTTGATGATAGACGTTTTTTTATAATTTTTAACTCGGGAATATAGTACTTGGTCGTATAGGAGGTATAATCAATGTAAGTGAATTTGTAAGAATGCGCATAAAAAGCCGTCTTTCCGATTCCGAGTATTTCTAAGGCTTTTTTTCTGTTACACCAATGACGATCCCCTTCTTTTGTATAATTAATAGTCTGAATATGTGAGTTGTTATGGTGGTGATGATGTTTTCTTAAATATTCGTTTATATTATCAGCATTGTAATATGTACGAATTTCAGTATCAAAGCCAATGATTACATCTTGATGGGTATAATATTTAACTAAATTTTTTGCTAATATATAATCTTCCTCATCATACTTAGAGGTGTGATTGTTGGAAAATTTTGCTTTATCCAGCAACTTGCTCACAGTATCTTTATTTAATTTAAAAATTTGGGTTAAATCTTGTTTTGTTAGTGTAAAATTAATATCTAATCTGTCTCGTTCATTAGCGGCATTTATTACGAGTGGATTTTTGCCGGAAATTTGTTTCTCTATAGTATAATGCCCGTTTACCGTTTTGTTGGGATTCTTTTTTCTAATATTTTCCAAGAAAAGTTCATTTATAGCGTAAGCATTAGCTGGCTGCGTCGTTTGTTGAAATAAATAGTATTTAGATAGCGCAATTCTGGTTGCTGAAACACTTTTTTTGTAAACAATATGGATGGCCAATTTTCGACTAGGCTTTATGGCATTTTTATCTAATACAGAAGCTATGGCATTTTCAAATTCTTTTCTCTGAGAATAATCAAGCTTATATTGCTGATTAGGTTGTTTATATAGGATAGAGTTCAAAATACCTAAATAATCGTATAAATTTTCAAAATTTACGGTATTTAGAAAATAATTGCTTTTATTATGATATAAAGAAATTTTTATATCAGCAATTTTCTTATTTTTTTGAAAAGACGGCTTATTATTTATCTGAGAAAACGTTTTAAAATAATCCAGAGCATATCTTATGGTTACAAAATCAAGATAATATTCTTTATTTGCATATTCTGTATATTGCGCAAAGACAGGGAAAATCTCTTCATTCAAATTATTCCAGTTACAATTTTGATATGTTTCTCGGCATATTTTATCAATTCTCCGAATATATTGCTCGATAGTGCTTGAAGAATTGTTCTGTTTTCTCAGCCATTCTTCAAAATCTTTTCTTAAATCAGCCATTTTATAAAAACTCCCAAATTTATAATAGATTATCGGGATTTAAGAAAAAGTAAAACCGATTTTCTGATAAAAAGACATCAATGTCACTTAATCATATCTGATAAAGTAACAAAAAATAATCCCAAAAGGCAATAAGATTCTAACCATATTAACTGCTTGTAAAATAAAGGATTTTGTTTTGGGTGGTCCGTGTAACAAGTGGGAAATAGACTCTTTGATGATACCTTACACGGACTCGATTAAATCATTGATTTATAAAGAAAAAAGACGCTTTTCAGCGTCTTCATCTTGACTGGCAGGGGCAGTAAGATTCGAACTCACGACACTCGGTTTTGGAGACCGATGCTCTACCAACTGAGCTATACCCCTATCATCATATCGCGTATATTTGATACACAAATCTGCACAATTAATCAAGAACTTTTTTACAAAAAGCCACATCCGTAAAAAAGAAGAGCCGCACCTCACGGCGAAGCTCTTCATGTGTTTAACTTAAATATGCAGGCGGCGCACCGAGCTGCATATATTTGCAGCCTTTTCGCACATCCTGCCGCCATGATAGTGCACATAACTCTGCAACTCGCGTTTATCCGCGGTCTTAGAAAATTCAATTTCCAAAGCATTGCGGAAACGCTGTTTGGAGTAGTACACTTTTCGCAACCCTTTCGGAACTTTCTGCAAGCGCCGTTCCTGATCGGGATTAAGATTGTATTTCTTCGCAAACATACCGAGAACCACGCGGTTATCGGTTGTTATCATATCATCCTGCACTTTCGGAGCAAACGGCTTAAACGAAAGTACAAAATAAATTTTTTCCCACTGTTTCGAATGGGTCAAATAAATTTCGCCGTCAATCGACAGGCCAAATTCTTTATACATCTCGGCAAATGCTTCAAACTCACCGTCGATGTATTGTCTTTCCTCATTAAAAGTTAGCATAACTTCAGAGTTTTAAGTGAATATTTTATTTAACTGTTCTCAAAAGCCATGAATTATTTTCAACATAAAGATATAACCGCACAATAACTCATTTTAGACAAAAATGATATCATAAGAGCAACAGTTTGTCAAAATATTTTATATTTTCCCAACAGAAAAAAGGAAAAGCTCTGAAGAATTTCAGAGCCTTTCCCCTAATTCGGAATATCTTCCGATCCTTGTTTCTTTACGTTTATTATTACTTCAGGATCTTCGATACGACACCCGCGCCTACCGTACGGCC